>NZ_CP114200.1:4763333-5111666 GCF_029392895.1 Streptomyces sp. 71268 | reverse complement strand
CGCGACGGGGACGACCGGGGACGCGAGCGGCCCGGCGCCGGACGACCCGACGGGGCCGCGCGCCATCGGGCGCCGCGTGCTGCGGCTGCGCACCGAGCGCGGGCTCACCCAGCGCCAGCTCGCCGAGCCCGCGTACACCGCCGCCTACGTCTCGACCCTGGAGGCGGGCCGGGTGCGCCCGTCGGACGCCGCGCTGCGGCACCTCGCCGAGCGGCTCGGCACCAGCCCCGACGAGCTGGCCACCGGCCGCTCCCCACGGGCCGCCACCGAGCTGCGGATGGGGCTGACCGACGCCCGCCGCACGCTGGCGACCGGCGCCGCCCGCGACGCGGCCGACGCGTTCGCGTCTCTGCTCGACCGGGCCAGAGACCTCGTTCTCCCCGCCGAGCAGGCCACGGCCCTGCTCGGGCTCGGCGACTGCGCCCTGGAGAGCGGTGAACTCGCCACCGCGCGACAGCGGTTCGAGGAGGCCGAGCGGCTGTTGGCGGACGAGCCGCTGCCGCGCCGGGTGCCGGCCATCCGGGGCCGGGCCACCGCGCACCTGCTCGCGGGCGAACTGCGCTACTCCTGCTACCTGTTGGAGAGCGCGCTGGACGAGCTGAACGCCGCCGGGCTGCACGACCCGGACGCGCTGCTCCTCCTGTACACCGCCGCCATCGCCCCGTACATGGACATGGGCGCGCACGCGCGGGCCGCGCAGGCCGCCGAGCTGGCGCTCGCGCTGGCCCCGCGCGTCGCCGACCCGGTGCTGGTCGCCGGCATGCACCGGGGCGTGGCCCGCACCCTCATCGCGGAGGGGCGCACGGCCGAGGCGGACGCCTCGCTCGCCAAGGCGCAGGAGCTGTACCAGCAGTTGCGCATCCACACCGACCTCGCGCACTGCCACTGGATGCGCGGCTACGTACACGCCCAGGACGGCGACCTGCCGCGCGCCGAGGAGGAGTTGCGCACCGCGCGCTCGATGCTGGCGTCCAAGCGCGCCGCGCTGTACACCGTGCAGGTGGAGGTGGAGCTGGCGGACGTGCTGCGGCGGCGGGGCAAGACGGACGAGGCCCGGGACCTGCTGCGCCCCCTGCTCGCCACCCCGGGCCCGACCGACACCGCACCGGCGACCGGCCCGGGCGGCCCGGCGGCCGAACCGGACGGCGCGGCGACCGGCCCGGCGACCGAGGCCACCGGCGGGCTGACCGCGGAGCGGGGCGCCGTGCACGCGGGCGGCGCGCACCGGCTGCTCGGGCTGATCGCGGAGGAGCGCGGCGACCTGGAGGCGGCCGAGGAGCACTACTGCGCCGCCCTGTCCCTGCTTGAGCGCTCCGGCGCGGCCGGCGACCTGGCCGACCTGTGCCGACTCCTCGGCGACCTGCTGCGCCGCACGGGCCGGGTGGAGGCGGCGCTCGACGCCTACCGCACCGGCCTCGGCCACCGCGCCGCCCCCGGCACCACCACCCTCGGCCCCGCCCCCGCCGGCCCCCGACCCCCCCACTGACCGACCACGAGCGCCGCCGGAGGCGACGGGGAGCGGGGCGCGGGAGGGGCAGGCGCGGGGCACGGGAGGGGCAGGCGCGCCGGGCACGGCAGGGGCGGACGGCCGGCACACGGTACGTACGGGGCACGGGAAACGCACGAGGCGCGGGAGACGTTCAGGCCGCGTACGGGCCGTACGGGGCGTTCAGGGCGCCGGGAGCGGGGGCCGGGCCCCGGCGTCCGCGCGGCCGGGGCGGGCTCCCCCGGGCGGGGAGCCGTCGCGCGGAACCGTCACGCGGAGAGCGGCTCGGCGCTCTCGTCGGTCGCGGTGTGCAGGTCGGGGTAGACCTCGAAGAGGCGGCGTACGCCGAGGGCGGCGAGCACGCGGTTCACGTGGGAGCCGTCGACGGCGCCCTGGGCGGGGAGGATCAGCCGCAGCCGGCCGGAGCACGAGCGCATCAGGCGACGGGCGGCGATGAGCACGCCCACGCCGCTGGAGTCGCAGAACCGCACCTCGCCCAGGTCGAGCACCAGACTTCGGCGCCCCTCGGCCACGGCATCGTGCACGTGCTGCCGGACGGCGGGCGAGGTCACCAGGTCCATCTCGCCGGCGACCCGCAGCACGGCCCACTCCCCCTGCTCGACCTCCAACACCTTCAACGTCACGCGCCCGAAGCCCTTCGCTCGTCCGCCCACCGGAAATCCGTGAACCGGAATTAGCTGCTCCTGAAAGCGGCTGCCCGAGCGCCGCGCCACGAAACCCGGAACCCATGCCAAACCGGCCAACCCTCTCGACCCTATGCCCCGCTACGGCACATCAGCCCCAAAGATCCGGTCACACGCCCATAACACATCGACACATTCGGACGTGAGCATTCGACACCGATCGAAGTCCCCCACCCTTCGTTGGCCCAAAGTGACCGTCCCCATACCATCCGCCACCATCCCGCCGACGGAGCTTGCGGCAAACCCCCGTTGCCACCGAAGCTCCGGACTACATTCGAGGGAGCAGTGGCAATACGACCGGAAGATCGGCACGGGAACGGGAACGTTGGGGGCCCGCATGACGCAGCAAGCACCGCTTCGCTGGGACCGCAAGATGCAACAGCGGCTGGCCCGTGGAGAGGCGGCGGCGCTCGGCGAGCTGTACGACCGCTTCGCGTCCCTGGTGCACCACCTCGCCTACCGGGTGCTCGGCGAGGAGGAGGCCGCCGACCGCGTCACCCGCGACGTCTTCGCCCACGTCTGGGAGAACCCGGACTCCTTCAACCCGAAGCAGAGTTCGCTGCGGTCCTGGATCGCCGCCCTCACCCACCGGCAGGCGGTGCACCGGCTGCGCCAGTCCACGGAGGCCGGCGTGGACGAGGGCGCCGGCGAGGTCAGCCCGGCGGACGTCGAGTCGAAGATCCGACACGCCTCCGCCGCCGCCCGCGCGGACTACATCGTGACCGCCATGCCCGCGCCGCTGCGCGACGCCCTCGAACTCGCCTACCGCGAGCGGCGGGACTACCGGGAGGCCGCCGCCGCGCTCGGGGTCACCGAGGACGAGGCCAGACGGCGACTCCGGCTCGGCCTGCAACTGCTCTCCACGGCGCACGACGCCGCGCCGCGGGTCAGTGCGCCCCCGAAACCCAGGCGCGCCCGGTGAGCGGGCCCGGTGAACCGGGCCGTACCGGCCCCGACGACAGCGACGCCCCCGGCCCCGCCGGGCGGCCGCGCATACCCGCGCCGCGCCCGCCCGCCGAGGACGGCGGGCACTGGCCCGGGCCGGCCCCGACCCGGCCGCGCGGGGTGCCGGCGCAGGGCCGGTCGCCCGAGGCCGCGGAGGCCGAGAAACGACACACGGAGTCCGAGACCGATGCACTTAACCCCACGACAGCGCGACCAGACGAGGAGCCGGCGGCGGCCGACGCCCCTCCCGAACCCGGCGCGCGAGGGGAGGGCGGCGGCGTGAGCGCGGACTCCGACGTGATCGGCGCGCCCGACGCGCCCGCCCCGTCGCACCACGTACTCAAGTCGATGCTCGGCGCCTGGGCGCTGGCCGCCTGCTCGGCCGAGGAGATCGCGGTCGTCGACCACCACCTGGGCCAGTGCCCGACCTGCGCCGAGGAGGCCGTCCGGCTGCGCAGGGCGGTCGGGTTGCTGCACGTCGAGGAGAACCTCGACCTCAACCCGCAGCTCAGATCCCGGGTCCTGGCCGGCTGCCTCGGCCGCCGCCCGGCCCGCATCCCGGTGCCCGAGTGGGCCGCGCCGTACGACGCGGAGGCCGCCCGACTCGACGCGCTGATCGGCGACATGGGCGAGGCCGAGTGGCGCGCCCCGGTGGCGCTGCGCTGGTTCGACGGCGAGCGGGCCCGGCTGCGTGACACCACCGTGGCCGGCGTCATCGGCCACCTGCTGACCGTGGACGGCGTCGTCGCCACCGCCGTCGGGCTGCCCGACCCGCTCGGCCCCGGCGCGCCCACCGGGCCGCTGGCGCGCACCGAGGCGTACTGGCGCGCCGAGCCCGCCCACGTCGCCCAGCTCACCCGGTACGGCGAGCGCCCGCACGGCGTCCGGCCGCCACGCGCCGCCTCCCGGTCGGCCGCCCCACGGCCGCCGGAGTCCCCGCGGGCCGGGCCGGGGCCGGAAGCGATCCGTGGCCCGTGGCGCGACCAAGGGCACGCGCTGCTGCGGACCGTGTCGTTCGCCGGCCGCGGCATCAGCCAACTCTCCGTACCGTACGGCGAGTTCGCGCTGCCGCTGCGGGACGCGCTGCTCGACCGCGCCTTCGAGTGCTGGGTGCACGGCGTGGACATCGCGGAGGCGGTCAGCTACCCGTACCGGCCGCCCGCCGCCGCGCACCTCAACCTGATGATCGACCTGTGCGCGCGGCTGCTGCCCCGGGCGCTCGCCGAGCGGCGGCAGGCCGGGCTCGCGAGCCCGCCGCGCCACCTCGGGCGGACCGGAGTGCCGAGCCGCGCGCTGCACCTGGAGGTCGAGGGGCACGGCGGCGGCCACTGGTACATCGCGCTCGACTCGCCGACCGCGACGGCGTCCCCCGACGAGCAGGTGGCGCACCTCGCGCTGGACCGGGAGGAGTTCTGCCGGTTGGTGGCCGGACACGTACCGCCGCTGGACGTGGTGGCCGGGCAGCTCGGCGACCCCGAGGCCATCCGCGACGTGCTCTACGCGACCGCCTCGCTCTCCCGGCTGTGACCGGCCGGCGCCCGGGCCGCCCGCATGCGGGGCGCCGCGAGCCGCGACCGGCCCCCGGCCCCCGGCCAACGGCCCCCGGCTACCGGCCCCGGCTACGCGAAGACGACCGTGCGCCGCCCGTTGAGCAGGACGCGGTGCTCGCTGTGCCACTTCACGGCGCGGGCCAGCGCCTGGCACTCCACGTCCCGGCCCACCGCCACCAACTGGTCCGGGGTGACCTCGTGGCCGACCCGCTCGACCTCCTGCTCGATGATCGGGCCCTCGTCGAGGTCGGCCGTGACGTAGTGCGCCGTCGCGCCGATCAGCTTCACGCCGCGCGCGTGCGCCTGGTGGTAGGGCTTGGCGCCCTTGAAGCTCGGCAGGAAGGAGTGGTGGATGTTGATGATCCGCCCGGAGAGCCGCTTGCACAGGTCGTCCGAGAGCACCTGCATGTACCGAGCGAGCACCACGAGTTCGACCTCCTCGTCCCGTACGAGTTCCAGGAGTCGCGCCTCCGCCTCGGCCTTGGTGTCGGCGGTGACCGGGATGTGGTGGAGGGGGACGCCGTACGAGGCGGCGAGTTCGGCGAAGGTGGGGTGGTTGGAGACGACGGCCGCGACCTCGATCGGCAGGGCGCCGATGCTGGAGCGGAAGAGCAGGTCGTTCAGGCAGTGCCCGAAGCGGCTCACCATCAGCACGACGCGCATCTTCTCGTCGGCCCGGTGGATCTGCCAGTCCATCGCGAACGAGTCGCCCACCGCGGCGAAGCTCGCCCGCAGCTTCTCCACCGTGACCGGCGGCTGCGCCGGCGCGGACCCGTCGGCGCCCTCGCCGCGGCGGCCGCCGGTGAAGTGCACCCGCATGAAGAACAGGCCCGTGTCGCGGTCGCCGAACTGCTGGCTGTCCTCGATGTTGCAACCGGTCATGAAGAGGAAGCTGGAGACGGCGTGCACGATGCCCTGTTTGTCGGGGCACGAGAGCGTGAGCACGAACTGCTCGGGGGCGTGCCCCGCGGCGTGCTCGGGGGCGGGCGGCGGCGCGGGCTGCGAGGCGTTCATAACCCAATAGCCTCGCACACCGTGAGCGCGGCGGCTCAGGCCGTCTGCGTGAGCCGCGCCAGCGCCTGGAGCGAGTGGGGCGGCACGTCCGGGTCCTCGCCGTCGGCCGCGGCCAGGTGGACGTGGGCCTCGCGCGCCGCGTGCACCGCCTCTGGCCAGCCGGGGTGGCCCATGTACGTGGAGACCGGCGCGTCCGCCCCGACCTCGTGCATGATCCGCAGCACCCGGAGCACGGCCGCGTCCACGAGCGCCGCCTCCTGCGCGTCCCGGAAGATCGTCCCGACGTACTTCTCGGCCGACCAGTTGTCCAGCCAGGTGTCCTCGACCAGCCGGTAGACGGCGTCGGTCACGTCCCCGTAACCGTCCTGGCCCGCGAGCCAGCAGTCCCGCTGGAAGGCGGGGTCGGAAAGCATGTGCAGCGCCGAGCGCACGTTGCTGCGCCAGCGCCACCACGGCATGTCAGTGAGCGGCATAGCGCCCATGGTGGTCGAGCGGCGACCGCGACGGGAAGTCTTCTCCGAACCTTGCACAGTAATCGATCATACGTTCCGCACATCAGGCCCTCCCCACACCCCCGTAATTCACCTCCAATACACCTTTCGTTACGCAGACAACTCTCAGGCGTTCCGGGCGGGACGCAAGGGTCTGTGCCTATGAACGGTCGGCGACGTCCCTTCCTCCGTCCTACCCCTACCGCGCGAGTGGCGGCTTGTGCGGCGGCCGGCACGCTGCTGATCAGCGGCTGCGGCATCCTCTCCGGGTCCTCGAACGGCTCCCGCGACGAACCCATCACCATCATGACCTGGGCCCCCGACGACACCAACGCCACCAACATGCCGGGCATGCCGGCCATGGCGCAGGCGTACGCCCGCTGGGTCAACGACAAGGGCGGCATCCACGGCCGCGAGCTCCGCGTCCTCACCTGCAACGAACGCAACGACGCCATCGCCGCCGCCCAGTGCGCGCGGCGCGCCGCCGACGAGAAGGCCGTGGCCGTCGTCGGCTCCTACAGTCAGCACGGTCGCTCCTTCATGTCCCCCCTGGAAGCGGCCGGCATCCCCTACATCGGTGGTTACGGCCTCTCCGAGGAGGAGTTCACCAGCCCCTTCTCGTACCCGGTCAACGGCGGCCAGGCCGCCCTCCTCGCGGGCAACGGCCGCCAGTTGGCGAGCGTGTGCGGCGCGGTGTCGCTGGTACGCCCCGACACCATCGCCGGCGACGAACTGCCCGAACTCCTCGACGCCGGCCTCGCCGAGGGCAACCGCAGCCCGGCCGCCGACATCCGCGCCCCGGAGGACGCGAGCGACTACACGCGCCAGGCCCAGCAGGCGCTGTCCGGCGCCGGCAGCGGCGGGGGCACGTCCTCCGACGCCAGCACCGGCACGGGCGTGAGCGACGGCACGGTGGCGGACACGACGGGCGGCGGCCCGGGATGCGTGACCGCGGCCCTCGGCAAGCGCACCAACACCTTCTTCGACTCCTTCCGCCGCGTGCAGGAGGACGACTCGCGGGTGCGCATCGCCTCGATCCTGGGCAGCGTGCGGCAGTCGCTGGTGGACAGCACCGGCGGGCGCGACAGCGCCCTGGAGGGGACGTACGCCACCGGCTGGTACCCGGTCGCCGAGGATCCGCGCTGGAAGCCGATGCAGAAGATCGTTCACGACTACGCCTTCGACGACAACCGCATCGACATCGCCGACCCCGGCGTGCAGACCACGTGGATCGCGTACACCGTGCTCAGGTCGGTGCTCACCTCGCTCGACCCGGGCAAGATCAGCGCCCACGCGGTCCGCACCACGCTCGACCGCGGCCACGCCACGGACACCGGCGGCCTGACCCCCAAGCTCCGCTGGCGCTTCCAGGACCTGCTGCCGATCCGCGACTACCCGCGCATCGTCAACGCCAACGTGACCTACCAGGTGGTGAAGGAGGGCAAGTTGGTGGCGGTCCGCCAGGGCTTCGTCGACGTGGGCCAGACGCTGGTCAACCGCAAGGCGGCCTAGCGCTCCCCGGCTCCCCCGGTCGGCCGGTGCCCGCGCGGGCGCCGGCCGACCGGGTGCGGGCCGGTCAGAGCTGCGCGGCCTGGCGCTCCGTCAGCCTGAACTTGCGCGCGACCGGGTTCCACAGGTCGGCCGCCTGCTTCTTGGCCGCGCTCGCCTCGCCGCTGGCCCGGTTGCCGGAGGCCGTGTGGCCGGTGGCGCGGGCCTTGCCCTTGACGCAGCCCTTCTTCTTGGCCGCCTGGTCGGCCCATGCCGCGTAGTGGTTGTCCGCCGACGCGGAGGAGCGCCACGCCTTGGTCAACGCCCGGATGAGTTCGGTGTGTTGCGGGATCTTGTCCAGCTTCAGCTCGCCGAGCCGGGTCACCAGGGCGTTGCGCTGCTGTGCCGCCGACCGCAGGTCGGCGGCGGCCTTGGGGAGCGCCTTGCAGGTCTTGATGTTGTTGACCGAGGCGATCACGCTGGCGCGGCTGTTGCCGCTGTCCTTGAGCAGCGCGTCGAGCGCCTTGGCCTGCGGCTCGGCGGGGTCCGTCGTCTTGGTCGGCGTCGGGGACGGGGACGCCGAGGGCGCCGCCGACTCGCTGGCCACGACCTCCTTGCCGGGGTCGGTGGACTTGTCGCCCTTGTCCTTCTTGTCGTCGTCGCCCATGCTCATCGCGGCACCCGCCGCGAGCCCGGCCACGGCACAGGCCGCGACCACGGCGCCGATCACCACGCCGCGCCGGGAGCGCCGCCGCCCCCCGTCGTCACCGGCGTAGCCGACGGCACCGGGCCCGTCGTAGCCGGCCGACCCGTCGTGGCCCGGGCCGTGCCCGTACGAGCCGTGCGACGGGGCCTGTTGCGGGAGGTGCGGGCCCGGGTCCTGCTGGTAGAGCGGCATCTGCTGGGTGGAGTCCGGGCCGTCGGCCGCCCCGTCCGCCCGGAACAGCCCGTCGAACTCCGCGGGCGGCTGGCGGTCGCCGGGCGCCCCCGGGCGCACCCCGTACGGCGCGCCGCCCGGGTGCGGCGGCTGGCCGGCGGCCGGGATCGGGCCCGGCAGCACCTGCGTCTCCTCGCCCGCGCCCGGACGCGGCGGGCCGGCGTCGAAGTTCGGCCGGCGCAGCATCGTGGTGGACTCGGCAGGCGACTCGGGGGGCTTGCGCAGCTCGGGCTGCGGCTGCCGGTGGCCCGACCGCGGCTGCTCCCCCGGGGCCGGCGGCTGCGGGCGCAGGATCTGGGTGTGGCCGCCCTGCTCGGCCGCGGGGGCCGGCGGCTGCGGGCGCAGAATCTGGGTGTGGCCGCCCTGCTCCGCCACGGGGGCCGGCTGCTGCGCGCGCAGGATCTGGGTCTGCGGCTGCGCCTCGGGCTGCTGGTACGGCGCGCTTGGGCCCCCCGGGCCGTTCTGGCCGGGCTGGCCACCGTGCCCGCCCTGGCCGTTCTCGCCCGACTGGCCCGGCTGGCCGCCGTACGGGCTGAACTGTCCCGACTGGGCTGGGTAGCCGGGGGCCTGGCCGGGTTGCTGGGGCTGGTCGGGGTACGGGCCCGGGTGGCCGGGCTGCTGGGTGTGGCCGGTGGGCTGGCCGGACGGCTGCGGGTAGCCGTAGCCCTGCTGGGGGTAGCCGTAGCCCTGTTGTTGGGCCGGGTAGCCGGGGGCCTGGCCGGACTGCGGGTAGCCGTAGCCCTGCTGCGGCTGCGGCTGCGGGTAGCCGTAGCCCTGTTGCGGCTGGCCCGGCTGGTGGGCCTGCTGCGGCGGGAGCGCGGGGAACGCCTCGCCCTCGGCCGGCAGCGGGGTCCTGGAGCCGCCGTAACCCTGCGCAGGCGCGGCCTCCGGCGCGGCGCCGGACGCGCTCTCGGCGGGCAGCGGCAGCGCGCCACCGGGCAGCGGGGCGCCCGGCATCGGCCCGGGCAGCGCGCCGGGCGGGGGTCCGCCCGGTATGGAGCCGCCGACCGGCGGGATGAGCTGGGTCGCGTCGGAGTCGTGACCGGGGGCCTGCCCGTGCCCCACGGGTGCGGCGGGCGGCAGCGGCTGCCCCGCCTCCGGCTCCCGGGGCATCAGCGTCCCGGCCTGCCCGGCGGGGGCGCCGCCGGGCGGCGGGCCCTGCGGCGGGCGCTGCGCGTCGGGGCCCCAGGGGTCACCCCACGGCTGGCCTTCGGCCGGGGCCGCCTGCTCGGGCGAGGGCCAGTTGTACGGAGCGCCCTGCCCTCCACCGTGGCGGAGGCCAGCGGAGGGCAGGACCACGCCCTCGTGCGCGGGCGGGGCCGCAGGAGGCTGCGGCTCGTTTCCCTGTCCGCTCTGCGTCACCGGGACTCCTATGCGTTATGCGGAAGTACGGAACCGCCCGTCACGCTACCGGGTCCCCGCGCCTCACGGGCCGCGGGCAGCGCTCCAGGGCCCGCCCCGTGGGGGCCGCTGGGGGCGCGGACCGGTACGGATGGGGGCGGGCCCCGACAGCCCACGCAGCACGCCACAAGATCCCGCACAACGCCCATGGCGCCAGGGGTGACCGCGCCCCCGGCGAGCGCCGCGACGAGGCGGGGTCGCCGAGGTCACGGACCTCCCGGTGGGCACCGGAGGGCGTCGGCGGGGGCCCGCACGCGCGCGGTGCCGGGCCCCCGCCGGCCCCGTGCCGGCAGCGCCATCCCCCGCCTCCCCCCGGTGCGGCGCCGCGCCCTCCCCGCACGGGTCCGGGCCCCTCCGCCCCGGCTCATCACCCCCCGTCCACCGCTCACGCGGCCGCTGGTCCCGCTGTTACCGCCGCCTCCGCTGTTCCTGGTCGTGTCGCGCCGCCCGCCGGGGGCCGCGCCCGCTGCTCCCCCCGCTCCCCCTGTCCGGTCGCTCCCGGGCGCGCGCCGGGGCGCGGGGGCGGCGGCCGGCCGCCGGGTCCGCTACGCCGCCGCCACCTCAAGCCGGGCGCCGAACTCGCGGACCACGGGCTCCTCCCGGAAGGGCTCGAGCCGCTGCTGGAGGTCGTCCAGGTACTCCGCGCCACGGTGTGAGCGCAGTTGGCCGAGGAGTTCCAGGGCGCGGGTCCCGGTCTGGCACGCCTCCTCGACCTCGCGCTGCTGCACGTGCGCCGCGGCCATCAGCAGCAGGCCGATCGCGCGCCGCCTGGCGCGCGTGTCGGGGTGGCCCTCGACCGCCTCCCTGGCGCGCTGCCCGGCCGCCTCGCCCTGCCCCAGGTCGCGGTGGCAGTGGGCGAGTTCGTCGGCGAGGTAGGCGTGGTCGAAGTACTGGATCCAGGGTGGGTCATCCCCGGAGTCCGGGGCGGCGTCGGCCTGTTCCAGGGCGGTGCTGGCCTGGTGGGCGGAGGTCTGGCAGGCCCTTGCGTCGCCGAGCAGCGCGTGCCCGCGGGCCTCCGCCGCGTGGAACATGGCCCGGGCCCGCGGCGTGACCTGCCCCCGCGCCCCCTCCTGCGCGGCCCGCGCCAACTGGGCGATCTCGCGCGGGTTGCCCAGCGCCGCGGCGAGATGGCTCATGCTCGCGGCCAGCACGTACCCGCCGTACGCCCGGTCGCCCGCGGCCTGGGCCAGCCGTAGCGCCTGGATGTAGTAGCGCTGGGCGAGCCCGGGTTGGCCGGTGTCCACGGCCATGTAGCCGGCGAGTTCGGTGAGCCGGGCGACGGCGGCGAACAGGTCGCGGCCCACCGACTCCCGGTACGAGCCGGCCAGCAACCCGGAGACCACGCTGTTCAGATAGTGGACGACGACCGGCCGCACGTGGCCGCTGCCGTACTGGTGGTCGAGGGTGACGAGCGCCTCCGTGGTGGCCCGGACGGCCGCCACGTCGGCTTTGCCGACCCGGGCCCCCGCCGTGCGCGCCACCTGCGGGTCGGCGCTGGTGATGAGCCAGTCCCGGCTGGGTTCGACCAGCGCGGAGGCGGCGACCGTCGAGCCGCTCAGGAAGTCGCGCCGGCCCACGTCACTCCGCCACAGCTCGCAGACCTGCTCGATCGCGCCGACCACGGTGGGCGAGAACTGGAGGCCGACGCCGGAGGCGAGGTTTTTGCCGCCCGCCATGCCGATCTCGTCGATGGTGACCGTCCGCCCCAGCTTGCGCCCCAGCGCCTCAGCGATGACGGCGGGCGCGCGCCCGCGCGGCTGCTGGCCCCGGAGCCAGCGGGCCACGGACGTCTTGTCGTAGCGCAGGTCGAGGCCGTGCTCGGCGCCGCACATGTTGACGCGGCGCGCCAGGCCCGCGTTGGAGCAGGCCGCTTCCTGGATGAGCGCCTGCAACCGTTCGTTCGGCTGCCGCGCCACGAGTGGCCTAGCGGCCATGGTGTACCCCCTGTTACTGCGGTGCGTTCACCTCGTGAACGCCGGTCTTTCGCGATCGCCGCCCGCCCACGGGGCGGGAGGCCCAGTACGTGCCCGCGTGGCGCACGCACGACGGCCACCGGCCCGTACGAGCCCGTCGGCCGCGCGGCCTTCGGGGTCCGAACCGTGTCCCGTCACGGATGGTGGTTACCCGCACACGGGCTGAGTCCTCGTACGCGCCCCCACCCATGCATCCATGCGCCCCGCGTGCCGTAGTGATGCTCCCCTCCCCGGCTTCGGCCCAGCCGTAACCCTTGGTGACAGCGGTAGTTGAGTGAGCGTGGAGAAGACCTTGGACGTCACAGCAAGTGCGCAGATCCCCCAGCAGCGCGGTGAGTCGCTGCTCGACGCGGCGGTGCGGTACGCGGAAGAGCGGCATTGGGATGTCCACCCCGGCACCTGGCTCCAGGTGGTCGAGGGCGGCGAACGGTGCTCGTGCCAGCGGGCCGACTGCCCGGCGCCCGGGGCGCACCCGGCGCGGGCGGACTGGGCGGGCGCGGCCAGCGGCAGCCCCGTCGCCGCGCGTCGGATGTGGGAGAAGACCCCGCGGGCGTCGATCCTGCTGCCCACCGGGCGCACCTTCGACGTGCTCGACGTGTCCGAGTCGGCGGGCTGCCTGGCGCTGGCCCGGATGGAGCGGATGGGCGTGCCGCTCGGCCCCATCGCCTGCACGCCGGGGCGCCGGATGCTGTTCTGGGTGCTGCCCGGCGGCGCGCTCAAGGTCCTCGACCTGGTCCGCAGGGTCGGCTGGCCGCCCGCGGCGCTCGACCTGGTCCCGCGCGGCGAGGGGGACTACGTGGTGGCGCCGCCCTCGCGGGTCGGCTCGCGGGGCCCGGTGCTGTGGGCGCGGCAACCCACGTCGGCCAACCGCTGGCTGCCGGAGGTCGAGGAGTTGGCGAGCGCCCTGGCGTACGCGTGCGGGCGCGAGGCCAGCGTGGCCCGGCGCGGCTAGTCGACGCGCGGCCGAATTCCGCCGGCCCGCCGACCGATCAGCAGGTCAGGGCCACCGTCAGCGCGCTCGGGTGCGGTCTCGCCCCGGGCGCGCGGTCGTAGGGTGGACGTCACGCGGGGGCGATTCGGACCTCCGTGCGACAGCGGAGGGCGAGATCGGTGGCATCGGAGGCAGCGCACACCAGCTCGGGGGCGGCGAAGCAGCCGCTTGACGACACGACGGCGGCGGCGACGGCCGCGGCGGGGGCCGGGAACACGGCCGGGGCCGCGGCGGTCGGCGCCGGGCAGCGGGTTCCCGGGGGCGCGGGCGCCGAGCGGCCGCCCGCGGTGCGCGTGTCCGGGCTCTGGAAGCGGTTCGGGGAGCAGGTGGCCGTCGCCGGCATCGACCTCGAACTCCCCGCCGGGCAGTTCGTCGGCCTCGTCGGCCCGAACGGCGCCGGCAAGACCACCACCCTGTCGATGATCACCGGCCTGCTCCGGCCCGACCTCGGCCAGGTGGAGATCGCCGGGCACGACGTGTGGCGTGACCCGGTCGCCGTCAAGGCCCGGATCGGGGTGTTGCCCGAGGGGCTGCGGCTGTTCGAGCGGCTGTCGGGGCGCGAACTCCTCGCGTACACCGGCCGGCTGCGCGGCCTGGACGGCGACGAGGTCGACAGCCGCGCCACCCAGCTCCTGGGCGTGCTCGACCTGGCCGGGGCGCAGCACAAGCTGGTGGTCGACTACTCGACCGGCATGCGCAAGAAGATCGGGCTCGCGGCGGCGCTGCTGCACAACCCCGAGGTGCTCTTCCTGGACGAGCCGTTCGAGGGCGTGGACCCGGTCTCCGCGCAGACCATCCGGGGCGTCCTGGAGCGTTACACGGCCTCGGGCGCCACCGTCGTCTTCTCCAGCCACGTGATGGAGCTGGTGGAGTCGCTGTGCGACTGGGTGGCGGTGATGGCCGGCGCGACCATCCGCGCCCACGGCCCGCTGGCCGAGGTACGGGGCGCCGCGCCCACGTTGCAGGACGCGTTCCTGGAGCTGGTGGGCGCGAACGACCGTCAGCAGGGCCACGACCTCGACTGGTTGGGCGGCGCCCGATGATCTACCCATCGCCGGGGCAGCCGCGGCGCCCGCTGGAAGCCGGGAGCCCCTCCGTGGCGCGGCCCGCTGTGCCACAGCCTGCCGCCCCGCGACCCTCCATCCCTCCGGCGGACGGTGAAGGGACGGCGGGCCGCCTGGCCGGGGCTGGTTTCGCGGCCCCCGCGCCGGCCTCGGTCGCCGTGCTCGTCCAGGTCTTCGCCGCGCTGAAGCTGTCGCTGCTGCGCAACGGGCTACGGCAGTCCAGCGGCCGGCGCGCCGCGTACATCGCCTCGGTCGTCCTCGTCGGCCTGTTCGCCGTCCTCCAACTCCTCGGCCTCATCGCGCTGCGCGGCCACGAGCACGCCGCGGCCCTCGTCGTCACGCTCACCGGGGTGCTCGCCCTCGGCTGGGCCGTGATGCCGCTGTTCTTCCCCGGCGGCGACGAGACGCTGGACGCCACCCGGCTGGTGATGCTGCCGCTGCGGCCCCGCACGCTGACCGTGGCGCTGCTGACGTCCTCGCTGATCGGCATCGGCCCGCTGTTCACCCTGGCGCTGGCGGTCGGCTCGGTGGTGGCCGTGGCGCACGGCGCCGCGGCGACGGCCGTCGCCGTACTCGCGGTGCTGCTGACGATGCTGGTGTGCGTGGCGCTGGCGCGTATGGTCGCGACCGCCAACATCCGGCTGCTGACCAGCCGCAAGGGCCGCGACCTGGCGCTGCTGAGCGGCCTGTTCATCGCGGTGGGCGCCCAGGCCGTCAACCTCGGCACGCAGAAGCTCTCCGACGCGGGCGGCCTCGCCACCCTGGAGCCGGCGGCGGACGTGCTGCGCTGGGTGCCGCCGGCCGCCGCCGTGGACGCGGTGTGGTCGGTCGGCGACGGCTCGTACGGGACGGCCGCCGCGCAACTCGGCCTCACCGTCGCGGCCCTGGCCGGCGTCCTGTGGTTCTGGCAGCGCTCCCTGAGCACGCTGATGACCTCGCCCGACTCCTCCACGATCCAGGCCGCCCGGGAGCGCGCGCGACCCACGGACGCACGCGGCCCGGCCCGCTGGCTGCCCGCCGGCCGCACCGGCACCGTCATGCTGCGGACGCTGCGCTACGCCTGGCGCGACCCCAAGACCAAGGCCGGCTGGGCCACCGCCCTGGGCATCGGCCTGCTGCTGCCGGTGGTCATGGTGGCGCAGGGGGGCGGCAGCGTGTACTCGGCGTGCTGGGCGGCCGGGCTGCTCGGCATGCAGATGTACAACCAGTTCGGGCAGGACTCCTCGGCCTTCTGGATGGTCGCCCAGACCATCGGCACCCCGCGCGACGCCTACCTCGAACTCCGCGGCCGGGCCCTGGCCCTGGTCCTGGTGGCACTGCCGTACGTCACGCTGGTGGTCATCGGCGCGGCGGCCCTGCTCGGCGACTGGGCGGCCTTCCCGGAGACCCTCGGCCTCTCGCTGGCCCTGCTCGGCGCGCTGCTGGCCACGGGCGCCCTCGTCTCGGCCCGCTACCCGTACTCCATCCCCCAGGACAGCGGCTACAAGAACGTCGTCCCCGGCCAGGTGGGCCTGGCCTGGATCTCCATCCTCGGCGGCATGCTGGTCGGCGCCCTGCTCTGCGCCCCGGTCCTGGGCCTGACCATCTGGCTCCACGTCGCCGACCACCACGGCCTCCTGTGGCTCATCCTCCCCGTCGGCGCGGCCTACGCCTACGCCATCACCCACGCCGGCCTCCGCCTGGCCGCCCCCCGGACGGCCGACCGGCTGCCGGAGATCCTGGCGGCGGTGAGCAAGGGGTGAGGGCGGGCCCCCGCCCTCGGGTGGGCTCAGTCCACCTGGGGCGGGGGTTCGATGGGGCGCCGTTCGGGCAGCGGGAGCGGAGGTCCGACCGCGACCGGCAAGCCGTCGGGGTTGGACCCGCCTTTCGTTGCCATGACTTCGAGTTGGGCGTGAATGTCGCTCGGCTTGCCTGTCACCTTCAGCACGATCCACGAGCCGTCAAAGAACCGGATGCGGAACCTGTCGGTTTCCAACCGGCCGATCAACGGGTCCTCGATGACGGCCTGATCGCCCGGAATCTCGTACAGGACGTCCGACTCGTCGAGCGCTCCCAGCGTCACGCGCTTGGGCGGGCCCGCCAGTACGATGCGCCCCGGGGCGATCAGCACCAGGCGCTTCGGGTGCGACGACTGGCTGTACCAGCGCAGGAGCAGCTGGCCCGCCGCGGCGTTCCAGTCGCCGTCGAACACCTCGTTCAGCCCGTGGGCCGCGATCTCGGCCTTCCGCTGTTCGGCCTCCCTGTTCAGCCTTCTGTTCTTCTTGATGGTGAAGACCCCGAAGACCAATTCGAAGAGCACCTCTATGGCGCCCCAGGCTGCGACGACGAGCCAGACCGGGGCGGCCAGTACGTATCCCGCGATGCCGAGTGGGCGCACGAAGGCCGGCCGCAGGGGCCCGTTACCGGCCGCCGCGTGAACGTCGGGCGGCGGCTTGGGCAGCGAGCCGATCTCGCACCAGTCGGCGGCTGCCAACCCGCCGCCGATGAGCCCGGACAGGTGCTGCTCGTCCTCGAACTTCAACATGTCTCGTCCAGCCTGTCCGTCGAAGTCGTCAGTTCGCCGTAGCCCGCCCCACGTCCCCCCGCCACGTCGGCAACAGTTCGTCCAACAAGGCCTCCGTGCGCGGCGGGAGGCCGCGGGCGCCGCCGCTGAGGGTGGCGTTGCGGTCCAGGAGGGCGGTGGCAGTCGTGGTGAGCTGGGCCGTGTCGCCGGTGGCGTGGGCGGCGCGGAGCAGTTCGTTCCACAGGCGCTCGTCAGCCGGGGCCGAGGCCAGCGCCGCCTCCAGGGCGGCCATGGCCTGGCGCGGCCGATCCGCCGCGCCGTGGTGGGCGGCCAGGGCGAGGGCCACGTCGGCGACCAGGAGCGGCAGTTGGGCCTCGATGATCTCGTGGGCCAGCCAGCCGTAGCGGCCCTGCGGGCGGCCCGCCAGGAGGGGACCGCGGGCCAGGGCGAGGGCGTCGGTGAGGAGGCGTTCGCGGGTGCGGAGGTCGTTCGCGCCCCGGCCCTGGGTGGCCTCGTGGTGCAGGGTGCGGAGTACGTCGAGGTCGGAGACGACCGACGTGGCGAGGGTGAGCCGGCCGGTGGCGTCGCTCCGCAGTCGGGGCGCGCTCGCGCCGGCCGCGCCGCCGCCGGGGCCCGGCTCGGGGCCCTGGTCCTCGCCGAGCCACTCCCGTAGCCGCTCGATCAGCGCGTCGCGTACGTCCTCGGTGGCGCCGCGCGGCCACAGCGCGGAGGCCAGGACGCGCGGGTGGACGCCCTCGCGGTGCAACAACAGCAGGGCCAGCGCCTCGTGCAGCAGCGCGCCGCGCTCGTCCTCCGGGGTCTCCAGGCCCATGATCTCGTAGTCGCCGAGCAGCCTCGCGTACACCGCCGGCCGGCCCGCCTCGCTGATGTCGACCAGGAACGGGGCCCGCTGTCCGTCGGCGCGGCCGGTCGTGGCGACGCCGTCCGGGTCGGCGGCGGCGAAGAGTTCGACCACGGCCCGGTGTTGCTCGGCCGGCAGTCGCTGGGCGGTCAGTTCGAGGCCGAGCAGCGGGGCGCGCAGCGTGCCGTCGGGGGTGATGTCCAGTTCCCAGGTCGCGCCCGGGAACTGCTGCTGGGTGGTGCCGATGAGGTAGCCGATGCCGAGCCGGCCGGAGTCGGCGGCGAGTTCGGCCAGCCGTGTCGCCTGCTCGCCGTCCGGCTCGGCCGCGAGCAGGACCAGGTGCGGGGCGCGTTGGGTGTGCTGGGCCTGGCCGGTGCGGCCGGTGAGTACCGAGTCGTGGCCGGCGACGCTGAGCGCGGCGCGCCGCTGTTCGGTCTCGGCCGTCATGGTCTCCACCAGCGCGGCCACGTCGTCCAGGTGCCGGATGCGGGTGGGGGCCAGCGCGCCGAGTTCGGCGCCGAAGCCGACCAGGGTCAGCGTCAGCCGGTCGGACCAGCCGCTGGTGGCCAGTTCGGCGGCGATCGAGGCGAAGACCGCGGTGCGGTCCGCCTCCGCGCCGGTCAGCGAGACGATGCCGGGCACGGCCTCCAGGTTGAGCAGCAGTCGCGCCTCGTCCAGCGTGCCGAGGCTGACCAGGCCCGGATAGGGGGCGGCGGTTCCGTCGTCCGCCTGCTCGGTGATGGCCGAGCGGCGCAGCCGCCAGAACGTCTCGTCCTGGCCGGGCTGCCACGGCCGTGGCGGCTCTCCGGCGGCCGCGGAGAGTTGGAGGTGCAGCTCGGTGCCGGTCAGCCACGCGGCGTAGACGACGGGCAGCTCGCGCCCGTCGGCGGCCAGCGCCGCCGACAGGCCGCGCAGCGCCCGGTCCAGGTCGCTTACGGCCACGGGGTCGGCGCCGACCAGCAGCGCCTCCTCGACGCGGGCGGCCGGGCCGGTCGGCGTGAGGTCGATGCCGAGGCCGAGCGCCGACATGGCCGACTGCCACAGCGCCGCCCTGCGCCGCCGGCCCAGCGCGGCCAGCAGCCCGGCGGCCAGCAGCGGCGCGCCGATCAGCGCCTCGGAGAGGCCGAACGCCGACTCGTCGGCGGACGTGGCGGAGTCGGCGGAACGCCTGTCGTCCGGGGTGGCCGGGGCCGGCTCGGGGACGCTGGGGCGGGCCGGCTGGTCGACGGAGACGTCCCGTGCCTGGTCGGCGCGGCCGGGGTCGACGTCGCGGTGCGGGGTGCGGCTGGACCTGTCGTACTCGCGGATCTGCTCCCGCAGGTCCTTGGTGATCTCCGGCGAGTCCTCGGGCATCTCGACCAGTTCGCCGCCGTGCGCGTCGGCGGGCATCTCCATGATCCAGCCGGGGCGGATCAGGCTGGCCTGGGAGAGTTTGGAGCCGTCGGGCTGCACCCGGTCCTTGTTGAGCTGGTAGATCTCCTTGTAGCGGCGGCCGTCGTCCAGGTGCCGTTCGGCGATCTCCCACAGCGAGTCGTGGTGGCGGCCCTCGGGCGGCTGGATGCGGTAGAACTTCGTCTGCCGCCGCTCCTCGCCCACGTGCGCGCTGCCCGTGCCGGGCCGTGTGGGGTCCACCATCCGCTGCTGGTGCGGCTCCAGGTGGCGCTGGCCGTCACCGACCTTCTCGCCCGCCTGGCCCGGGGTCTGCTGGGCGGAGGCCACGGTGCCGCGCGCGTTGTCCTCGTACGCGTTGCCGATCTGGGACAGCCCGGGGGTCAGGCTCGCCGCCGACGCGCCGACCAGCAGCAGCGCGGCCACCAGTTGCCGCGCCAACAACTGGCTCGGCCCGGCGCCCGGCACCCGCGACGGCATGCCGACGCCGGAGATCTCCGCCTTGCCCTCGACGATCACGCACGCGGCGAACTGCGCCCAGGCCAGCCACACCACGACGGTCAGCACGTCGACGAAGACGCTCGCGGTGATCGGCTGCCGCACCGTCTCCAGCGTGGGCGCCTCGTGGGGCAGCGGCCAGCCGACGAAGTACGCGAGCGCGCCGGGTACGCCGATGAGCAGCGCGGACAGCGCGATGAACGCGAAGAACGCCTTGACGAAGTCGCCCACCGTACGGGTACGCACGGGCAGCGGCTGCGGCTGCCGTCGCGGCTGCGAGCCGGACGGGCCTGGGGTGGGGCGGGCGGTGCGCGCCATGGGCGGGATTCCTCAGCCTCGGGTGGGGTCGTCGGACGGGTCGGCGTGGCGCGTGCGGCGAGCGACGCGGGACGACGGGTGCGGACGGGGGTTCAGCGCCGGGGCGGCCCCGGCGGCGGACGCCGTCTGCGACGTCCGGTCGGTCGCGGGAGCCCCGGGGCCCCCGGGGGCCCGGCTGACGCCCGGGGGCGTACGCGTCCCGGCGGCCGTACGGCGCGCGCCGGGCGTACGGGCTCCGCTCGTCGTACGGGCTCCGCTCGTCGTGCGGACTCCGCTCGTGGGACGGGCTCCGCCGGACGTACGGGCTCCGCTGGTCGTACGCGCCCCGCCAGTCGTACGGGCCGCGGCGGGCAGGGGTCAGCCGACATGGGACTCCGCCTTCGACGAGCCCCGCACCGTGAAGGAGCCGTTGTAGAACAGGCCGGTCAGCACGGGTTCGTAGGTGAGTTGGATCTCGACCTCGACCTGTTCGGCGTTGGCCGACACGCAGCGCGACGCGGCGACGTCCGGTCCGGAGAGTCCGGCCTCGCGGGCGAACTGCCGCACCCGGGCGCCGCAGTTCTCGTAGTTGATGGGCGCGCTCGTGCCGCCGCTGGCGCGTAGCGCCGCCTCGTCGATGTCCTGCGCGGCGTACCGGGCGGCCTGCTCGGCGATGTCGGCGGCCCGCTCGCGCTGCGAGATGGACATGCCGCCGTCCACGACGAACGCGGCCAGCGCCAGGAAGAGGAACGCGAAGAGGATGACGGCCGCCGCGCCCGCGCCCCGGTCGTCCAGGCGCCCGGCGTACCGGCGCTCGACGGCCCGTGCCCAGCGCGCCGCGAGCCGGGCGCGCGCCGGCTGTCGCCTCACGCGCTCGGCCGGCCGGGTGGGCGGGGCGCTCATGAGGCCCTCCGGTAGGGGTCGATGGGCGAGCTGCCGGTGGCCTTGACCGTGCTGCCGATGTCGAGGCCGATCATGCGCAGGCCGCGCACCTCGCAGCTCACCTCGACCTTGAAGAAGCCACCGGGTTCGAAGCGGGAGCCGGTCATCCGGACGTTCACCGAGCCCACGCACACGTCCTTCAGGTCCGCTGCCGCGGCCTTGCGGGCCTCGCGCATGGCGACGCCGTAGTCGTGCTGGATGGAGCCGGCGCGCGCGGCGTCGCGGGCGGCGCCGTCCACCGCGCCCCGGCCCTCCACGAGTTGCCCGAAGCCGACCAGCACCAGGATGAACAGGATCATCACCGGCGCGAGGATGACCACCTCGATGGTCGAGAGCCCGGCGTCGCCGGCGCGGGCCTCGCCACCGGGCGCGCCGGTAACGCCGTCGGCCGCGCTCCCGGACGCCTCGGGCGCACGCCCGGCGCGGGCCCGGGCCTCCCGGACCGTCGTACGTCGCTCAGCACGCCACACCGCGCTCAGCCCCTGTCCACGACGAACCGCTCGATGGGCCCCTGCGACCGCGCGTGCACGGTGAACCGCATGCCGGGGAACACGGTGGGCACGTCGGCCTCGACCTGCACCCCCACCGTGTCGGCGCGCGGCGTGAGCAGCGTCACCTCCGGCTTGATGAGCAGGTTCGGGCCCAGTTGCCGGATGTAGCTGTCGGCCGTGGAGCGCGCCTTGCCGCCCCAGCCGCCGGGGTTCTCGTCCGCCTCGGCGCGCGCCTTGCGCGCGCCGGCCTGCGCCGCCGCCTGGGCGACGTGGTCGGCGAAGAAGTACAGCGCGAACTGCACGGTCGCGAAGATCAGGAAGAACAGCACCGGCGTGAGCAGCACGAACTCGATGGCGGTCATCCCGCTGTCGCTCGTCCGGCCGCCGCTGCCGCGTGCCCGGCCCGGTGCCGCGCCCGCCCGGTCGCGGCCGTCGCCGCGCATGGCGTCCACCCTGCGCCGCGCCGCGCGGTGCAGCGCACCGCCCCCGGTTCGTCTCATGCCGTCATCCCCGTTGTCTCCTCGGTCCCTGGCGCCGCCGCCCCCACGGGGCGACCCGGTGGGGCCGGCGCCGCGGCGATCGTCACCCCGTACGGGCTCCGCCCCGGCACACTCCCCCGGCCGGTCGCCCGCCGGCCACGTGAGCCGACCGGTCGCCCGCCCGCCGGTCACCCGGCGGGCCCGGCGCGCGCGGTGGACCGCTCGCCCCGGGTCGGCTCCGGGGCGCTCGGCCCGTGGCCCGGGTGGCGGCGCGTCAGCGCGTGGTGGCGTCACCGGTTCCGCTGGCGTCAGCGGGTCTCGCGGGCGTCCGCGGGTCGTGCCACGCGTCAGCAGGTCTTGCTGGCGTCCGCGCCCTTGATGCAGTCGCCGACCTTGTCCGCGCCGTCACTCAGGGCGGCGTTGATGATCGCGGCGACCACGCCGACTATCGCGACCACGACGGCCGAGATGATGACCCACTCCACCGCGGAGGCGCCGCGGTCGAGTTCGCCGGAGCGGGCGCGCTCCACTCGGCCGCGTACGAAGGCGAGCAGGAAGTCGAGCGCCGGGTGGCTGATGCGAGGGCCTGTGTTCATGGTGATGAGTGTCCTCTCAGGTGGTGGGGGGAGTAGCGAGGGAACGGTGACCGTTGGAGAAGGGCTGTGTCGGCGGTGTCGGCACGGTCAGACCTCGAAGACGCGCATCGCGGCCGGAAAGATGAGGAAGACCAGGAACCCCGCACACAGCAGCAGTTGCGCCACCAGCATCGACTGCGACTTTTCTCCAGCGCTCCCTTCGATCTCCGCCAGCTCTCGATGCCGCATCGTTTCCGCGCGCGACCCGAGTGATTCACGTACCTTCGCTCCGTCGTCCGCGACGAGCGCGAGGGACGACGAGAGGTCCTTGAGTTCATCGACGCCGAGTTCCTCGCCGAGGTTCCCGAGCGCCTGCCACTGGCTGGTCCCGGTGATCCGGGCGTCAGCGAGCGCGTTCCTGATCCGCCGCAGCGCCCAGCCGTCGCTGACGTCGGCCGCGGCCATCAGCGACTCGGGCAGGCCGCGCCCGCCGGCGAGGTTCATCGCCACCAGGTCCAGGTACGCGCCGATCACCCGGCGCAGGTCGCGCCGCTTGTCCGCGGCGTCCCGGCGTACCTCCAGGTCCGGCAGCATGAAGAAGACCGCGCCGAACAGCAGCGCCATCCACACCGGGATGATCGGGCTGCTGCCGAAGCCGAGCGTCCAGACGATGACGAAGACGAACGGGCCGAAGACCAGTCCGGCCGCGCCCAGCAGCACCTTCGTCGCGAGGAACGACTCCCAGCTCCGCTCCAGCACCGCCAGGTCGGCCCGCAGCGACCGCTGTTCCCAGCCCTGTTGCAGGTAGAGGTCGGCGACCCGCTGGCCGATCCGGCCGCGGGCGGCCTCCAGTCGGCTCTCCCGGGCCGCGCCGCCGGCCTGGCCCCGGTCGGCCTCGTACCGGCCGGCGTGCGCCGAGCCGCGCGCCCGCAGCGCGTCGATCTGCGCGACCCGCGCCACCGCCCCGCGCCGGCCCGGCATCAGCGCGCGGACCAGGGTGTAGACGCCGAGCCCGAAGACGGCACCGACCAGGACCGGCATCGTGATAGCGCTGTTCATCGGGGGGTCACCTCATCGCCGTAGACGGGGGACTGCACGGTGCCCGCGCCGGGCTGCCGCACCGCGTGCGCGCCGGCGCGCGCCGGTACGGACCGCTCCGGCGTGGCGTCGCGGGTCAGGAACCGGTCCGGCGTGTCGATGCTGGACAGCTTCCGCAGCCACCAGAAGCCCATCGCGAACAGCGCGCACACACAGGCCAGCACGAGCTGCCCGACCGGCGTCCCGTACGGCTCGACGAAGTCCCGGTTGAAGATCGACAGGCCGAGCACGAACGCGATCGAGACGCCGACCACGATCTGCACGCTGCGCCGGGTGCTGGCGCGCTGCGCCATGACCCGCTGCCGCATGTCGACCTCCTCGCGCGCCGACTTGGCCAGCGCGCCCAGCACCTCGCGCAGGCCGGGGCCGCGCAGCCGGGAGTTGAGGATGAGGGCGGCGATGATGATGTCGGCCGACGCGTCGTCGATCTCGTCGGCGAGTTGTTGCAGCGCGTCCGGCAGCGGCGTGCGCGCCCGCAACCGGTCCACCAGCGCGTCCAGGTGCGGGCGCAGTGCCGGCGCGGCGGCCCGCGCGGAGGACGGAATGGCCTGCTCCAGGCCGACCGCGCCGGCGATGGTGTCGCGCAGCGACTCGGTCCACGCGGCCAGCGCCTCGACCCGGCGCATCGCCGAGCGCTCCTCGGCCGCGCCACCGAACAGCCGGTCCCAGACGAAGACCAGCACGCCGGCCGCCAGGCCCGCCACGATCCAGCGGGTCAGCAGTAGGACGGCCAGGCCGACGCCGATCGCGAGCGAGCCGCGCCGGCTGGCGAACCGGGCCAGTTCCGCGGCGCGCTGCCCGGCCTTGGCCTTCTCGTGTTCCGGCTTGGGCGGCAGCCCCCGGACGGCGATGATCAGCAGCGCGACGCCGCCCCCGACGACCACGCCGGACAACAGCGCGAACAACGTGGGCAGCGAGAAGAACCCGCCCATCGACGTGACTTGATTCATACGGCCCTACCCCCAGGCCCCGGACGGGCGGTAACCGAACGCGGCCAACTCGTCCAGGCAGGTGACCGGCGCGTGCGGCACGACGCGGCCGTCGGCCGTCTCGATGAACACCTCGCTGGAGAGCACCCGCCCGTCGACCCCGTTGACCTCGCGCACGGATGTGACGCGGCGGCTGAGCGAGCCGCCGCTGGCGTAGTCGTTGCGGCGCTCGACGAAGACGACGAAGTTGACCGCGCCGGCGACCAGCATGTGGCTGGCCTCGATGGGCAGTCGTTCGTTCGCCTGGAGCGCGTAGGTGGCGATGCGGTTGAACACCTCGCTGGAACTGTTGGCGTGGATGGTGGAGAGCGAGCCGTCGTTGCCCTGCGACATCGCGTTGAGCATGGTGACGATCTCGTCACCGAGCACCTCGCCGACGATGACCCGGGAGGGGTTCATGCGCAGCGAGCGGCGCACCAGCTCGGCCATGCTGATCGTGCCCTGCCCCTCGGAGTTGGGCAGCCGCTCCTCGAACGCCACGACGTTGGGGTGCAGGTCGGGGAACTGGTCGAGGCCCAGCTCAAGCGCCCGTTCCACGGTGATCAGCCGCTCGCTGGGCGGGATCTCGTTGGCCAGCGCCCGCAACAGCGTGGTCTTCCCGGCGTTGGTGGCCCCGGCGATCATGATGTTCTTCCGCGCCCGCACCGCGCAGGCCAGGAAGTTGCCCAGCTCCGGGGTGAGCGTGCCGTTGCCCACCAGGTCGGCCATGAAGACCTTGCCGAGCCGCGCCCGGCGGATGGACAGCGCGGGCCGCCGGGTGACGTCCATGACGGCGGAGAGCCGGGAGCCGTCGGGCAGCCGCAGGTCGAGCTGGGGGTTGGCGGTGTCGAACGGCCGCGACGACAGGCCCGAGTACGCGCCGAGCACCTGGATCAGCTCGATCAGTTCCTCGTCGCTCTCGGCGACCGGCTCGCCCTGCTCCTCGCGGCCGTCCGCGTAGCCGATGAAGACCCGGTCGCAGCCGTTGATGTCGATGTTCTCGACCTCGGGGTCGTCGAGCAGCGGTTGCAGCCGGCCGACGCCGAACAGCGCGGCGTGTACGGCCGCCGCGTAGCTCTCCTCGCTCTCCGCGTCCAGCGGGGTGCGCCCGAGGTTGATCTCGGCGCGCGCGTAGTCCTCCAGGATCTGCGCGATGACGGCGCGCGCGTACTGCCGCTCGTCCTCGGGGGTCATCGGCGTGGCGCCGGCGACCTGGTCGATCCGGCGCTGCTCGGCGATCCGGTCGCCGGCCTCCTGCCGGAAGCGCTTGACGAGCTGGTGGTCGACGGTGCTCACCAGCCCGCTCCCCCTCCGGCCCCACCCGCACCACCGGCCGCACCGGGCCGCTGCTCGGGCTGAGCCGCACCACCGTCGTACGGGCTGCCGCCGTCGTACGGGGCGTTGGCACCGAGCGGGGCGTTGGCGCCGTACGAGGTCTGTGGGTCGTACGAGGACGAGGTCTGTGGGTCGTACGGGCCACTGCCGTCAGGCGCGGCCTGGCGTTCGTACGCGCCGCCGTCATACGGGCTCGCGCCGTCGTACGGGCTGCCGCCGTCGTACGTGGCGGGCGGCTGGGGCTCTGGCTGTGGCTGGGCCCGCCCGGGGCGCGGCATCTGGTGGATCTGCTGGGTGCGCTCGTTCTCGCGGGTCTGGTCGCGCGGCGGGCGCGGCTGTGCCGACCCCGCGCGCTGGTCCCGCTGCTCGTGCGGTGGCTGGGCGTGCCGTCCCGAGGGCTGCTCGCCGGTGCCCGAGGGGTTGCCGTGCCCGTGGTGCGGGGGCTGGGCACCCTGCGGGGGCTGGGCACCGGGGCCGGGGTGCGGGGCGTGGCCCGACTGGCCCGACTGGCCCGGGAGCGGCTGGGCCGGACGGCCGGCCTGGCCGGGTTGCGACGGGGCGGGCTGGGCGCCCGCCCGCGGTCCGGTGACCCGCCCCGCGCCGCCGACGCCACCGCGCGCCCCGCCGGGGGTGGACGCGCCGGCGGGCGCGCCGGCGAACGCCGCGCCGAACTGCTGGTGCAGGTCGCCGACGACCTTCCGCGCCGAGCGGATGAGCAGCGACTTGTCCAACCGCCCGCGCTTGCGCCCGGCCAACTGGTCCGCGCCAGAGGTGTCCCGCGCCACGACGCCCACCACGCGCGCCCCGGCCTGCGCCGCCACGAGCATGTCGTTGACCTGTCCGACGAGCCGGCTCGCGCTCCCCACGTCGGCCACCAGGAGCACGCCGATCAGCGGCGTTCCCAACTGCGCCGCGCCGCGCTGCCCGCCGTGCAGCCGGGCCGACAGCGCCGCGGCCCGGTCCCTGACCCGCGCGAGCTGCTCCGGCTCCGTACCGGCGACCAACAGCACGATCGACGCGTACGGGAACATCTCCACGGCCACCGCGTCCGCCCCGACCCGGCCGCAGTCGGCTATGACGTCGGCGGGCCCGTCGGGCGAGTCGCCGAGCCCGGCGAACGCGCGTCCCAACATCGGCCACAGCCCGGCCAGTCCGGCCGACTGCTCGGAGCTGCCGAGCCCCACGAGCACGTCGAGGCCGCCCAGCATGGGCTGCGCGTGGTCCCACAACTGATCGGGCACCAGGCCACGGCGGGCGGTGGCACCGATCGAGAGCATGCCGGTGTTCGGGTCCAGCGGCCCGCCGTGCGCCGCCGAACCCCGGTAGACGAGGTCCCCGCCGGCCGGGTCGACCTCGGCCAGGAGCACGCGCCGGGGCCAGACGGCCGCTATCGCGACGGCGGCCGTGGTGACCCCCGGCGAGCCCTTGTCCGCGGCGAGAGCGATGAGCGCCATATTTCTACGTTCCCTGTCCCCTGGCCCCGCGGTTCAGTTGCCGCTGTTGGTGGACAGCCGCACGACGGAGACCGCGCCGTTGGCCGCCGCCTGGGTGAGCGCGGGCGCCTCGTCCTGGTTCACCACGACCGCGACCGGCAGGTCCCCGCCGCCGATCCCGTCGTTGGTGCCGGTCACCGTGTCCACGGTCGCGCTGCGGACCAGCAGGGCGTCACCGCCGCCCGACTCGCCGCCGTCCCCCGAGGAACCGCCGGAGCCGCCCTTGGCGTCTCCCACCCGGTACGCGGCGACCACGTCGCCGGCCTTGAGGCCGCGCGGGTACTGCCCGTCCTTGAGCGAGAGCCCGACCACGACCTTGCCCTCGGGCAGGCCCTTCTTGTCGGTCAGCATCGAACCGACGAGAAGCGAGCCTTTCGTCAGGTCGGCGGCGGCCCGGTAATTGGACAGCGCATTCCGCTGTTCCCACTTCACGTAATCGATACCGGAATCCTCGGCAACCATCACGGATTCAATAGCGGAGTCCGGGATCGGCTTGCCCGCACTCACCTTCTCCGTAATCTTCACCACTTCAATACGATCACCGGCGCGCAACACCAGGACGGTCGCGCCCAACGCGCCCACCAGGATGAGGAGTACGGCGAGCGCGGCGAGCGCCGGTTTCCGTTCACGAGGCGCGGAAGGGAGCCTCTCCCCCGCTGGCTGACCGGGTGCGGTACCCCGGCCACTGCCCGCGCCCGTGCGCTCCTGAATCTTCACGCCACTGCCCCCGAAGTTATGTCCGTATTCAGGCATTTGCCCGCTACAGCCACTGTCGCACGCTTAAACCGCAGACTAAGAAGCTGTCAAGTCATCGCACCGTATCAGCAGCCTATAGCGGCCTCAAGGCGCGGCAGCGGCACTCGCCACTCCCTGGTCTCACCGTTAT
The DNA here is from genome assembly GCF_029392895.1 of Streptomyces sp. 71268. Classification (NCBI taxonomy): domain Bacteria; kingdom Bacillati; phylum Actinomycetota; class Actinomycetes; order Kitasatosporales; family Streptomycetaceae; genus Streptomyces; species Streptomyces sp. 71268. The sequence continues at coordinate 5,083,806 of NZ_CP114200.1, read as the reverse complement.
CCACACGCAAGGGAACCGTCGCCATTGCCGCGCGCATCCATGTCATCATCGGTGGCGTTTCTCATCGAACACCCACGGGAGTTACGTACGTTGAACACACAGACACGCTTCGGCGCAGGCATCGTGCTGCTCGTGGCCGCCTCGATGACGCTCACGGCATGCGGAGGTGACTCCGACTCAGGCTCCGACAGCAAGGACAAGATCAAGGGCGCCGAGAGCTCCTCAGCACCCGCGCCCGACACGGCCAGCCCAAGCTCAACCCCCATGGACGACGGAATCGACCGGCCGGAGATCAAGCTGCCGGCGGATGTGAAGAACGTCTTCGAGGACGGCAAGACGGGCGATCCGAAGAAGGACGCGGTGCTGGCGGACAGCGAGCGCGGGCTCAATGCGATGGACGAAGCCATCACCAGCGGTAACACGAAGCGGCCTGCGTTGAAGTTCTACTTCAAGGACATGGGCCTACTGTCGGCCCTTGAATACATCAAGTCCTACTATGACGCCGGGGTCACCTTCACCGGAACCACTCGCTACTACAACCGCAAGGTCACCTTCATGAAGGATGGCTCCGCGGTTGTCAACTACTGCTCAGACGAGACTAATTCTCACAGCGTCAACAAGAAGACCGGCAAGGTCAAGAAGAACGTGCCTGGCCCAGGAAACTTCGGCTATTACACAGAGAACCTCAAGAAGAACGACCTGGGAGTTTGGCAGACGACCAAGATCATGTCGACGGACGGGGGGAAGAAGTGCCCAGCCTGACGCATCAGATAAGGGTTAGCGGTACCGGTGTCATAGCTATCGCCGCCTTGGCAGTCACGTTGCCCACGGCAGCCCATGCGGAGGATGAGCAGGGTGGGCGTAGGCCAGCCGGCCGAGTCGGAAGCGTCAATCCCTCCGGCACCAACCAGAAGGTCGCCGTGGGCGTCGAGTCGTCGGGCGTGGAAGTTAATGTCAACGGCAGCAACGGGCAGGGAAAAAAGGGTACGCTGACCCCGCGGAATTCCAATTGGAAGCCGCCGGCCTGCTGGTACGAGCCGAGGATCACGCCCAAGGAGCTCAAGGGCACGATCGAGGGCCTGGAGAAGATGCCCGGCTTCTTCGGTATCGGGCCCACGTTCGCTCAGGTCTACAAGACCATCTTCCAGACCCACAAGTACGACGACTACAACATGAAGAAGCAGGGCAAGGGCCAATTCTGGGTAGCGGTCGTCAACGAGAACCGTAAGGACGAACCCGAGGCGCAGTCCTGTAACCGACTGCCCTTCTGGGTCGACGAGGGCGACACGCCGGACGAACCACTCGCCATCTCGACAAAGATCCTCGCCGAGTACGCCTACGACGAACTCCCCGTGCCGGACACGGACATCACCATGAACCCGTCCGGCAAGCAGACGGTCAACCTGGACACCTGGATCTGGCTCGACAAGTCAAGGTTCAAGCCCGTCTCCGCGACCGCCAGCCTGCCCAGCATCGGCCTCTCGGCCACCACCACGGCCAAGCCGGTCTCCCTCACCATCGAGCCCGGCACCCAGGACGCCAAGGTCCACCCCGCCTCGGGCGAATGCCGCATCGCCGCCGACGGCAGCATCGGCACCCCGTACAGCGACGACAGGAAGAACCAGGCTCCGCCGTGCGGCGTGACCTACCTCCGGGCCACCAACCAGACCGGCCCGCACCCGCTCAAGGCGACCGTCACCTGGGAGATCTACTGGACCAGCTCCGACGGCGACGGCGGCGCCCTGCCCACCGGCACCTACGGGGACACCACTGACGTGACCGTCGGCGAAGTGCAGTCCATCAACCGGTGACGCCGCGCCGCGAGCCGGCTACCGCCCACAGGGCGGCAACCGGCCGCGAACGTCCAGCGGGTGAGCGCCCGACGCGCTCACCCCGCGCCCTCGCCGCTACGAGGCGACCGGCCGCGACGGCGATGGCCCGTCCGCGTCGGCGGACGCGTCATCGTCGCCCTGCGCGCGCAACTCGGCGGCCATCGCGTCCGTACGCTCCCGCAGCGCGCGGACCCGCTCCAGCGCCTTGTCGTCCAGCGCCGCGGGGTCGGCCGGGATCACCGGCACGCCGGCCGCCTGCGCCGTGACCACCAGGCTGTAGGCGACGTCCGTCTGGTGCGCCAGGAGCGCGGTCGTGAACAGGTTGGCCCGCAGCGTCTTCTCACGGCCCAACGCGCCCTTGTACGTCACCTCGCAGGCGACGTTGACGCTGTCCAGCCGCTGCTCGCTGGCCTGCTCCAGGGCCGCGAGCACGACCGTGGCCAGGCCCTCGACCACCTTCGTCACCGCCCACTTGCGCCCCGGCAGCGGCGGCAGCACCTCACGGATGCGGTCCACCTCCGCGTCGAGGCCCTCGGTGGTCATGGCGTCGAACGCGTTGTGCAGCCGCAGCCCCGTGACCTTCTTCCACGGGATGTCCTCACCCTCGAAGCCGACCGACTCCGGCCCGAAGCGCAGCGCGCCGAGGCTGTCCAGGGCGCGCAGCGCCTTGGCGGTGATGGCGGGCACGCGCGGGTGCTGGCAGATGAGGGTACCCAGCGAGAACTCCCACTCCCGCTCGGCCGGCGCGGCCGGCGGCGGCAGCGCGCCGAGCACACCGAGCACCCACTCACCGGAGGCGTTCGCTCCGGTCCGTCGCGCGTCACTCCCCCGATTGACGACCTCCCGGCCGACGTTGGCCGCGGCCGAGGTCACCGCCTCACCCACGCCTCGTATGCGATCCCGTACCCCCACGGGTCCCCCTTCGCTGCTCCTACCGCATGTGCGCATGCCACCGCGCTCACGGACTGGCCTCGCCATCTTCGACCCGACTCGCGGGTACGGACCCCACCTCGCGTCCCGGACGACCGGGCGTACCAGACTCTGCGCACTCAATCCGCACATCTATACCACGCCAACAACGCTCGAGAGTTAGGACGCGACAGAGCTCGTAGAACCCCCCGAAGGGAAACAGCGGGGCACATAGCAAACCGACAGAGGTTCGTCATACGGAGACCGGAAACCCACCGGACACATTTCGCAAACCGGAGCGCGAGATGGTCACGCTCCTAAGACACGGCGATCCCGCGCACAGGCGCGAACCGCCTCCGCGATCGCCCCGAAGAGGAAGTATCCGGAGCAGCGGGGAGGCCGGTGATTGGCTGAACCGTACTGTGGAGGCCAAGCGAACCACGACCGGGTGGGCGTCGACGTTGAAACGGAACCAATGGGACGGAAAAGACCGAAGCGGGGCGGGCCTGACTGGCAGCGGCCTCCCCGGTCGAGCCACCTGATGGCGATCGAAGAAACGAGACGACGCGAACTGCACGCCCTGCGTATACGCCGGAAGCTGCCCCAGCGCAGGCTGATCCTCTGCCTCCTCGCCTTGGCGGTGCTGACGTGCTCGGTGTTCCTGTTCTTCTTCTGGATTCCCTCGCAGTCACTGGTCGATGACCTGCGATCGCGGGGCATTGTCGCGGCGGCTGAGGTCACCGACTCCCCCAAGGACCGGTTCGGGAGCGCGGGCAATGTCATGGTGCGCTTCGAGGGGCCCGACGGCCCCCTGCGCGAAGCCCTGAGCGAGTGGGGTGGCAAACGCCCCGAAGGCCTGCCCCAAGGCTCCGTTGTACGCGTCGTCTACGATCCCCACGACCCGAGTCGCGTGCTGACCCAGAAATGGGTCGACAGTCCCCCGACGCTCACGCTGCCCATGGTCGTGTGTCTCGTCCTGTGCCCACTCTTCCTGGCAGGCGCCATCGCCCTGACGCTACGGCGACGCACCCTACTGCGCCTCATCGACAGCACCTCGTGATCCCCAAAAGCCCGCGGTGACAGGCTTCCCGGCGCGGCGGCCTCGTCGCGACAGAGGGGTCACCCATCTACCTGCCCAGACATCACGGCACAAACGTTCTGAGGGGGCGACGCCCCTACGCACACTGATCGGCTACGAATAAGAGGTTGGACGTGTCGTCATTTTCTTTCGAGCTTCTGCCGTTCGCGCATCCGGACCGCGAAGGTTGGACAGGGCAGATCGGCGGCTACGGAATTGTCACTGTGCACCATGAGCTGACCAAGTCCCGCAAGGAGAGGACTGGTCAAGCGCGCCTTTACGGGGACGGTTTTCCTGACGGGCTCTTCCGTGGGCTGGGCCCCGGCAAGCCTTCGCTGGACGAGCCCTACATGTTCATAGGGGGCGAGCGGGTCGAGGTCACCTACAACGCCAGAGGGCTACGCCCCAGAGACCGAGCCCTGCGGCTGACGCAGGGCGAGCGCGGGTACACGTACACCTCTCTCGGCTTCGGGAAGTCAGCGGAGTTGCGTAGGGCCGATGTACGCGTTTCCGTCGGCCCGGGGCGGCGCGTCGAGGAGCCAACCAGTGGATTCGTGTGCGCCGGAGAGGTGAGTGGCCCAGCCGACGCCACAGATCTGGCCTTCGCGCTCCTCTTTGAGGCCGTGGACACCGCTTCCCTGACGCTCGGTGGGGCGCTGGTTTCCGCGCCGCTCAACTTCCTGCAGCGTCGCCCCGACGGCGGAGTCGTGTAGCGAGACGAGCGCGACCAGACGTGAATCACGGCGGAGAAGTGGCCCGCCCCGTTCGCGACAAAGAGTCAGCGTGCGGTCACGAGGGCGCGTCCGCCGAGGCGCGGTTCCGTTTCAGCTTCGGGCGACTCTCGCCCGGAGCCAATCGTCTACTGCCAGGCCGCTCGTCACCGACGCCAACTAGCGCGTGACCTGCCGTAGTTCCGCGTCACCAGATGGGCACAAGCCCAGACTCGACGGCCCTCTCTCCGTTCGCCTGTGACAGCATGCTGGTCATGAGCGTGGCCTACACATCCAGTCATCCGACCGGAACGGTTGCGCTGAACAAAGTATGGGGTGCGAGAACGGAAGGAGATCGCGGTGGCGTACGGCAAGGGCGCAGCCGGGCAGGAACCCGCGTTGCCCGCCGTCGACTGGGCGAATGTCGGCGAATTCACCATTGGCGGGGTAGAACGGCCCATTACGCCACACCGTAAGCGTGCCGTGCGTGGCCCACGCGCCATCCGCGTGCCCTCCGGCGGGAAGAACTACCGCGTGTACGCGCCGTGTGCCTACTGCGCACCGCCTTCGGTGTCCACTCCGCCCGGCGTCACCGGCCCCTGTCTGTACGAGGACGAGGCGGCCGAGCGGCTGCTCTGCTCCCTGAACGACGTCGGGGAGTCGGACGGAGAGCGGCGGCACCAGGTCAGGGATGGCCACGGTGAGCTTATCGGCTCCATCACCCGCATTCCTCCGTCAAAGCGCATGTTCAAACACACCTGGCGCATTGAGCAGGTCGGCCAACCCGAGATCGTCGGTCGCAATCAGTGGGCCAGCGGTGACACCAAGAACATCGTGGAGAACGGCGTCAGCAAGGTCGTCTTCGGCGCTCTCAAATCGGCCGTGACGTCCTTGGGCGCAGAGGAAAGCGACCACCACGATTCCCGTGAGCGGACGCTCGAATGGCGAGCAGAGGGAAACGTGGTCATGGTCTCGCAGGGCAGTAAGTGGGTGACCGTCAAGGCCGGCTGGGTCGACCGTCGACTGGCGTTCGCGTTCGCTCTACTGGGCGACCGTTAGCGCTGCCGCCGACGCGACGCCCTCGGCGAGGTCGGGGCTTCCCGGCGCGGAGGGCACTCGCTGACTCCTTGAGCACGTGCAGGAACGAACACGGGGGTGCGCATCGTGCGCAATGTCAATCCGGGAGATCTGGAACAACTGGCCAAGCTCATCGACGGTAAAGGCGGCGTCGGTGATCGACTCCGCGAAGCCTTTACCCGAGCTTCCACACTGGGAGTGACCGACAGGCTGACCGCTCTCAAGCCCATGACGTCGTGGGTCAACCATGCGGGAACGGATCTCCGCAAACGCGCTGCGATCGCCCGCTTGGAAGACGGCGACCCCGAGGCCGGCCTGCGGTGGGCCGGCTTCACTGACGAGGATCTCAAGAAATACAAGGGCGAGGGTCTTACGCCCGATGTCCTGCTGCTCGCCAACTCCGTCGCGTCCAGTCAGGATCCTCAGGCCAAGGTTTTCGAGCGACAGTCCAACGAGTCGCTGGCTGACTGGCTGGACCGTATCAAGGCACACGCCGTGGGCAAGATTCCCGGACTCGCCCCACACGAGGCCACGATCCAGACCATGATCGGCCTGTATGGCGACTGGATGTCGGTGAGTGGCACCACCGCCGTGGTCACCATTCAGTCGGCGGCCCTCACCAAGGTGTTGGTGGGTAACTCCTTGGCCAAGGGACCCTTGCGGACCTGGAAGACCCGCATTGGCGTCGCGATGCGTGGCAGCGGCAATGCCCGCATCCAGCAGTGGGGCGGCAACCTGATCCGGATGAAACTCCCGATGCGTTCGCTGAGCGCACCGGGAAGTTGGCTGCCGAGCAAGCTGACACAGTTCGCGAACCGTGTTCCAGGAACGTCCGGAATGATCGCTGACCGCACAGGTCAGGCTTTCGACGCGGCGCGGCGGTTGCCGTTCATGAGGTCGCCGATATGGCGCGGACTCACCGCCAACAAGGCCATCAACGCCATCGTCGGCTCCGACACGTTGGCGGCCCGGTTCGGCGGGCTCACGCATTCTGGGCAGCCCGTCGCGCGAGCTGCCAACGCGAGCCTGTACAAGGTCACGAAGAACATCGCCACTCGAGGTCGGGCCGTTGGATGGTCGCGCAGTACCGCCCTACTCAAGGGGCTGGCCGGGGCCGGGAAGGTGTCGGGCGCGCTCCGCGGCCTCGGCCTGGTCGGCGGTGTCGCCTCCACGGGCTTCAGCGCGGCGAACGTCATTTCGCAGGGAAACCCGGTCAAGGCGTTCCAGAGAAACGGCGCCGGTTACGTCGCGGATGTCGCAGAAGTTGGTTTCCATGCCTCGTTGACAGCGTCCATGGTGGCACCCAACCCGTACACGATCGGAGCAGCCGTCGTCTTCGGCGGAATCTACGTCGGTGCGAAGGTCGTCGAGCACTGGGACGACATCAAAAGCGGGGCGACCAAGGCAGTGGCGTGGACAGGCAACAAGGCCAAGGAACTAGGCTCGGCCGCCGTCAACAAGGGGAAGAGCGTCGCCAAGAAACTCAATCCGAAGAACTGGTTCTGACGCCCTGGCCATCGCGGGCCCTACCCGTAGGAAGTAGGGCCCGTCTCGGCTTGGCCCACGCCGACCCCGCCGCCGCACCCACCGCGGCACTTCAGGTGCGAGCCCACCCGGCCCATGACCGACGCGACTCCTCTGACCAGCGGAGTCGCGCCCGTCGTCGGCGGCCAACGATACGCGGGGGAACCCTTCTCGGGGCGCTTGGAAGAGGTCGTAACCCCCGTTACGGCGCCGCGGCCAGCTCGTGCTTGTCGGGCAGGAGGTCGGTGATGCGTTCCCATACCCGGCCAGGTGACACACGCACGAGCTTCAGCGCGCTGTCCGGTCCCACCTGTCCCTCCAGAATGGGTTCCTCGGGCTTCTCGCGCACCCAGTATCCGCGGGGACCGCAGTCCCATACGGCGAGTGCGCGCACCATCGCCGACCGCTCACCCTCGTGCTCACCGTCCCACACGGAGGTGATGCGCCACATGGAGTTCATACTCAGGATGAGTTCGCTCAGCGCCTCGGACTCGACGGCCGGCAAACCCCCAACCCTCGTCAGGGCTTCACGCGTCAACTCACCCGCCTTGGCCTCGTCCCCCTCGGCCTCCTCCAGCGCGCTGAACGCCGCGTCAAGCGCGCCCATGGTGGTTTCGACGCTGGCGACCTTGAAGTCCTCCGCGTCGCCACGCATGAGGTTCACCATGCGGGCGAGTTCCCAGACGATCGTGGTGCCGTCGATCGGCACGTACTCGGACTCCTCTTCGCCGGGCCAGCCGTCGTGCACGAAGACGTCGTCCTGGCCCACGATGATGCCGTGGTTCAACGTGCCGTGTTCGCCGGTGACCTCCGCTGTGATGAGCACCGTGGGGTTGGCCATGGCGGTGAGCAAGGGCGCGAGCGCCGGGGCGAGTTCGCCCTCCTCCCCCACCAGGCCGATGCCCTGCAACTCGGTCAGGGAGTCCCACAGTTCCTCGACCGGCGTTTCGCCGTCGACGAGGTGCGCGAAGACGGCCATGTGTCGGTCCGCCAGCCGGAAGCGCGCCCTGGAGCTGTCGTAGGAAGGCATTTCTCTCACTTCTCCCGGTGAACTCGGCAAGCTGGCCGACTCACTTGTCCTTGGGCTTCCTTGCTTCTTCAGCGCTCTTGTCGCACTCAGTCGCCATTTCGCGCAATTTGGTGGCAACTGTCCCGCATTTCGTGTGCCACGTCTTCAGGTCACCGCGCACCTTGTCGGCATTGGGGCCCGCCCACTTCTTCATCTGGTCGGTGCTGTGTGTCTTCGGCCTCTTGACCAGTGAATCAATGTGGTCGGCCAGCGACCGGAGTTGCGTCGCCCGCTTGGTCAGGTTCTCGATTTCCGGGTCGGCCATGCTGCTCTCCCCCTATCACACGACCTCTTCAGCATAGCCTCACACCTTGTCGCTCGGATCAGGGCCACATAGCTCTGAGTGGACATTGCATCAGGTCCGTTACAAGGGACGATGCCGGTTACACCATGGTCAGGCGGTGCGATAGCGTCCAGGCGTGCGGACGGAACGTCCGTCTGCTTCTGTCATACGGGGAGGATCGCTATGTCCGGTGACATGGACCGCGGTGCAAGTCTTGAGAAGCTCAAGTCGCTCTACGAAGACTTCGACAAGAAGGCGGGCGAGCTCGCCGCCCTCGTCAAGGCACTGAACACCAAGACGACCGGTAGCGAGAGCTACTGGAAGGGTCCGAAGGCGAACAGCTTCCGTGACGAGTGGGCCAACGTGAAGCCGACGTTCGACAAGTTCGTGGAAACGCTTCACAGTGCCAGCAAGTCGGCCAAGACGAGCCACGACAACATCGAGCGCGCTACCTGAGCCGCGCGCTGCTGGACGGCGCTATGGCCAGAGTGTCTGGGGCGTTCACCTCACGGGTGGACGCCCCAGTCGCATGTCCACGTAATCACAGCGTATTTGGCTGCGTGGTGACGAGCGGCTACTCGTCCACAACCCCCTGTATGGGCATCATTCCGCCGCCTCGTATCAGCAGGCCGCTGCCGGGGGCACCGGTGTTGCTATTGGCCGGCAACCGAATATTGAACAATTCACCGTCGGAGGAGCTCTGCGGCGTCAGAAGGACACCGTTGCGTGTCTTCCGGGCCTCCGTCACAAAGCCGCGGTACTGCGATGACAGGGTGTCAGTCGTGCCCGCCGCCACCAGGCCGTGGTCTCCGTCCATTCCGCTGCGGAGGACTGCCTCCAGCGCATCGTCCAAGGGCTCGTCGTACAACAGCTCGGCGTCATCGATCAGCACGACATAGGGACCGTTGGCCCTGCCGGTGAGTTCCTCCAGGTCCTCGGCCTTGGCATCCGAGCCGAGCAGGCCCAAGACGCCGGGTTGGCCTTCCAGTTCGCGTAGCGGCGAGCGACGGGGCGTGATCAGGATGATGGGGGTGCGCTGATGTAGGAGAGAGCGGGCCGCTCCGAGGAGCATGGCCGAGCGACCCGACTTCGGTGGCCCGGCGATGACGATGCCGGGGCCCGTCTCACGCAGGTCGACGCCGACTGGCTGGAGCTCGTCACCCCCCACACCCAGCAGCGTCCACAACGGGGATGGTGCGGCGAACTCGGGATCGAGCGCGAACGCCTCCCGTGCGGTGATGCGGGTCGGAAGAGCATCGACCCGCATCGGCCGCAGCGACCTGGGGAGACGAGGCTGGCGCGCGGTGGCCTCGGCGCCGATCCGACGCAGCGCGGCGACCTGTGCCTGTCCGGACGGGTCCGGATCGAGCAGTCCCAACTGCGTCTCCTCCACGCCGTTGTCGGCGAGTCGCAGGGCGCGTCCCGACGGCATGTGCTTGGGGACGTCCTTGGCACGGAATCCGGCGGTGGAGTAGTCGCTCGGGTCAGCGAGGCGGAGCACGAGGCGCTCTCCGAACACCGATGCCACCTGGCCCGTCAGACCGCTGCGGTCGGCGGTCATGACGACCCGTAGGCCGACAGCGGCACCCTCGCGGAAGATGCGCTGCATGGCTTCGATGAGCTGCCCGTAGTTGTAGCTTTCGAACGTCGAAACGAACCCCTCCCACGCGTCCAACAGCAGGACCATCCAGGGCAGTCGCTCTGCTGGGTCGGCTGTGGCCCGCTGCTCTGCAGCGCTGGAGGCGCCTTGCAGGGCGAGCATCTGCTGACGCTTGGAGATCTCGGCAAGCAGGCGGTCGATCAGGCGGCGGACCCGGTCTGGTTGGTCGCGGGTGACGACGGCACCCACGTGAGGCAGTCCCACGAGCGGGAGGAGGGCGTTGGAGCCACAGTCCACCGCGTAGACGTGCACGTCTGCCGGTGATGTGCTGCGGGCCAGCGACCCGGCGAGGGTTCGCAACGCGGTGGAGCGGCCGGAGCGGGGGCCGCCCACCAGCAGCGTGTGGTCTCCGTCCACCAGGTCCAGCGCGAACGCCGCCCGGGCCTGTGCTGCCGGCAGGTCTGTGAGGCCGAAGGGGGCGGGGCTGACATCGGCACCTGCCTCTCCCGTAGCGGTGCCGGGCAGTTCGTCCAAGGTGACGAGGTCGGGCAGCGGCGGCAGCCACGGGCTTCGTGGGGGTGCGAAACCCATGGATTCGGCCCCGGCCCGTACGGCGTCGACCAGCACGGCGAGGTCGGTGACCATGGTGCCGTCGTCGTCCGCCTCCACGGGTTTTGGCATCGGACGTCCGTACGCTGTCCACGCGAGAGCGTGCAGCGTGGCTTTGGGGCCGACCTGGCCCGTGCTGGGGCGCCGACCGCCGATGCGTGCGGACTGCACGCCGACCAGCGACTGGGCCCCGGACCGCACGTAGGCGCGGCCTGGTGTGGACTTGGATATGGCGCCCGCGTCCGGAGCGTCGATGACGTCCGAGGACTCGGAGCCGTCGGTGACGCGCAGCGCGATCCGCAGGTTGGTGTTGGCGCGGATGTCGGCGCTGACCACGCCGGCGGGCCGTTGGGTGGCGAGGACCAGGTGCACGCCCAGCGAGCGGCCTCGACGGGCGATGTCCACCAGGCCCGCGATGAAGTCCGGAAGTTCGGCGACCAGCGAGGCGAACTCGTCGATCACGAGGACGAGTCGGGGCATCGGCTCCAGTTCCGGCTGGAGCTTGCGGGTGTCGTTGTAGTCCTCGATGTCCTTGGTCCCTGTGTTGAACAGGATCTCCTCGCGTCGGTGCAGTTCGGCGGCCAGGGACGCCAGCGCACGCTCGGTGAGGTGGGCGTCGAGGTCGCTGACCATGCCGACGGTGTGCGGCAGCCGGGCGCAGTCCATGAACGCACTGCCGCCCTTGTAGTCGATCAGGACGTAGTTGAGGGCGTCCGGCCGGTTGGCCACGGCGAGGGAGGCGATGATCGTCTGGAGGAGTTCGGACTTTCCGGCGCCGGTGGTGCCAGCGACCAGTGCGTGTGGTCCGTCGCGACGGATGTCCAGCACGAAGGGCCCGTCGGCGGCGATGCCGATGGGGGCCTGTGTGGTCGCGCCTCCGGAGCGCCAGACGCGTTCGATGTCCGCGCCGGTGGGGTCCGGCATGCCGAGCAGGGCCAGCAACCGGGCGGCGGTGGGCAACGAACTGTCGGCGTCGTCGCGGCTCACGTCACGTACGGGGGCGAGGGAGCGAGCCATCAGTTCGCACCACTCCAGCGTCACCTGGTCGACGAGCACCGGGCCGAGGGACTCGAGTCCTGACCCGCGCAGGTAGGCACGGGTGGCGGACTCCGCTGACCAGGACAGCGCCGTGCTGCACTCCTCGGGGAGCAGTCGCTCATCAGCATCGAGACACAACGCGAAGATCCCGTGGCGCGGCCCCTCCTGGAGGAGCTGAGGCACGCCAGGCATGCGGCGCAACAGGCGGGCGCCGTCAAGGAGGACGAGTACGTACGGGTCGGGGCGCAGGGCGCCGGTGGCGCTGTGGTGCTGGCTGGCGGCCTTGCGTCGCTCCAGTTCGTTGAGCAGCTCACCCACACGGCGGGCCACCGTCTCCGAGTCCGAGCCGAGCAGGGCGACGCAGTCCTGACCCTGTTGCGGCGCGGTGTGGGGGAGCCAGTGCGCCCAGCTCCAGTCCGCCCCGGCAGTCGGGCTGTCGCAGAGCACCACGAGGGACAGGTCGCGCGGGCTGTGCAGGGAAGTGGCCTGGACGGCGAGCCACCGCGCCGTACTCAACGCCCGCGCCCGGTCACCGGCTATGCCGACGACACCGAGTTCGGTGTAGGCCAGGGGGACGGGCACGTCGGTGATGACAGGAGGCTCCGGCCTCTCGTCGTCGTAGCCACCGCCGCGTGCCATCACCAACTCGATGTCGGCGGGCTGGTCCGCGACACCAAGTCGCAACTGCATGACGTCGGGATCTGTGATCCGGCGCTCCCACAGTCTGCGCCGCGGACCTGTGGCGAAGAGGAGTACCTCAGCGGGGTCGGGGTGCGCGATGCGCCGGTTGCGCTGGTCTTGCTTGCCCACCTCGCGGAGTCGCACGGCGTGCTCGGCCATCTCGGCCTTGTACTGCTTCATCGACTTGCGGTGCTGCTTGCGCCCGTACCGCGCGTCACTCACCCACTGGCTGATCATCATCAGGGGGCTCATCAGGCAGAACAGGAGCATGTAGATCTGCTTGGTGACGAAATACATGATCAGCCCGAAGGCCAGCGGTACGAGCGAGGAAAGGATCTGGAAGCGGGTGGTCTCTCCCTTGCCCGGCAGCGCGGGCACCACCAGGCGGGCACGCGGCCGCAACGGTGACAGTCGGGGCGGGCGGTTGTACGCGAGGCCCCCTTCGCCGGTCGCGGCCAGGTGAGCGTCGGGCTCGGCCGGCTCGTCGAGCACGAAGAGCGAATCGCCGGTTCGCAGCATGCCGCCGCGGGGCCACTCCGTCTCGCGCTCTACCGGCTCATCGTCCAGGAGCACGGGCACGTCGGGGTGTGGGGCGACGAGCACTGTGCCGTCGGCGTGGACCGTGACCCTGACCGCCGTCGGTGGCAGTTCGGGATCGGCCACCGGCAGTGTGCAGGACGCGTGCGTACCGATGGTCGCCACACCCGCTCCCAGCCGCACCACGCGGCCCGCCCCGGGTCCCCCTGCCACTCGCAGTTCATAGCGCCCACTCGGCTCCCCCGCCCGCATCAGCGGCCCGACCGTGTCGTCGACGGAGACCCGCATGCCGTCGCGGAGGACGGACTTGGCGCTCTCGGTGGGGTGGCACGCGCGGCCGTCCGCCCACAGGGTCGGGCCGGTGGACTGTGCGTCCGGGCGGTCCTTGGCGCTCCAGGTGAGGGGGACGACCGCGCCGGGAGGTGTCCGCGGGCCGGGCGGGCGGGGGGTATCGGTCGTGTTCGCCAGTACCGCGGCGATGTCGGCCACCGTGGCCGAGTCGTCGGCCGTGACCAGCACGTCCTGGGGTTCGGCCCCCGCCCGCACAGCCGTCACCAGGACACGCATGGCTGCCTTCCTCCCCGCCCGCGGCGTTGCGTGGCTCTCAAGTCGTTCGTCCCGAGGCTATCTGTTGGGTGTCTCATCGAACGGATGGCCTGTGGATAACTCGGCGCCGCGTGCGATGTGCGCGGTATGCCCTTGATTGCCAGGGGACTTCGCGGCGCGTGGACGTCATGGGTCTCCACGGCGGGCGGGCGGCCCGTGGTTCCGTACGGCACGGTTCCGCACCTCGTGGGTGCGTACGGCGGGGTCCCGTACCGCGTGGTTGCGTACGGCGGAGGCCCGTACGGCGTGTGATGTGGGCCGGGCGGGAGGCGGGTGGGGTGCGCGGGGCGCTGGGTGCGGGGGCTCGGTCTCGGGGCTACGCCTGGTGTTGCAGGGCGAGTGCGCTGGCCAGGGCCGTCAGGAACGCCTCGGGGGCGCGGGTGGGGATGTTCAGGCCCTCGCCGCGCCGAGTGGCGATGGTGACGCTGTCCATGCCCATCGGTACGGCCCAGCCGCCGCCCACCAGTCGGGGCGGGCGTTGGCCCGCCCGGTGGGCCGTGTTGGCCGCGGCGAACGGGCGCCCCGGGGGCTGCTGGGCGCGGTGCAGGGCGGCGGTGACGGAGGCCGGGTCGAGGTCGGTGAGGGCGAGGCGTTCGCGGCCGACCCGCAGGGTGGTGTGGTCCAGGTCGATGCGGTTGTAGAAGTACTTGGAGACCGGGACGCTGGTGAACGCGAGGAGCAGGAGCAGGAAAAGCGCCGAGACCGCGAGCCATGGCCCCAGGTCCTCCGGGAGCGAGTCCACGCCCATCCAGGCGACACCCGCGACGTAGAGGGTGACGCAGATCAGGGACCAGACCTTCGAAGGGCGCTCGCGATACATGGCGTTGATCATCCGAGACGGGTTCCGCGTCTGGCAAGCGCTCGCCCACCGCCGGCGCGATGAGTCGAACCACACCGGCCGCCCCACCGGCCCGTACGGCCCCGGGACCGCCCCGGCCTCGCGCCGCACGGCCCGGCGTACCCGCGCGGCGCACCTGCCACCTCGTACGCCCCGCCCACCTCGTACGCCCCGCGCGCCCGCGCGCACGGCCTGCTGACGGCGGTGCCGCGTACGGCAGTTACCGCACCTGGCGGTGACCGCGCGCGCCGGGCGGCGCGTACGACGGGGAAGAGCGAAGGCGCGGCTGGACGGTGGGGGGGTCGGCCGAGAACCGTCCGCCCCGGCTGAACGCCGTCAGGCCGGGAGGGCTGTCTCCAGGAAGGGTTCGACCGCGCGCCGCCAGCCCTCGGGCTGGTCGTAGTGGACGAGGTGGCCGGCGTCCGCCACCTCCGCGTATATGCCGCGGGGCAGTACGCGCACCATTTCCTGGGCCTCCGCCCGGCCCAGGTCGCCGTCCAGGCCGCGCACGACCAGGGTCGGGCACTGGACGTGGGCGAGGTCCTCCCAGTGGGCGTCGTGCACCCAGGTCTCGCGGGCCGTCAGCATCTGGCGGCGGGAGAAGACCGGGCGCCAGCCGTCGGTGCGCTCGGCCATCACCTCGGCGAAGAACTCGCCCCGGGTCGGGCGCGGGCGCTCCAGCCAGGGGTCGCCCTCGCCGAACCACTTGCGGACGTCGGCCAGCGTGGCGAAGGGAACCGGCCAGGACTTGAACCACTCCGACCACTCGCGCTGCGAGGCCGCGCCCAGTGCGGATGCCCGCATGTCGCAGATGACCAGGGCGCGCACGAGGTCGGGGCGGCGGGCGGCGAGCTGCCACGCCGTCAGGGCGCCCATGGAGTGCCCGATCAGGGTGACCGGGGCGAGGCCGAGCTGCTCGACGGCGGCCTCCGCGTCCGCCACGTACGCCTCGCGCGTGAACGGGCCGCCGGAGGGCTTCTCGCTGCGGCCGTGGCCCCGCTGGTCGAGCGCGACCGCGCGGTACCGGGTGGAGAGCCAGCGTGCGGTCTCCGCCCAGTGCGCACCGCGGCCCATCAGCCCGTGCAGCAACAACACCCCGGGGACCTGCTCGCCGGCCCTGCCGCTGACCGCCTTGGGCGGATCGGCATACTCCCAGGCGGCGAGCCGCACCCCGCCAGCTCCGGTCACGTCCGTGCGCCGCACCATGTGTCCTGGCACCTCCATCCCTCCCTAGACCAGCTCCACAGTATCGAACTCGTATTCGAACAAGCGGGGGTCAACGGCAATACCCCTCGTTCGAGTGACCGGCCTCGGGGATTGTTCGCCGTCCCCGAGGGGAGACAGCTACACGGGGGCGGACTGCTCGGGGAAGGGAGTCCGCCGCGGCGCACCTTGGGAGCTCGGGGCTCCAGGTCGCCACTGGGGAACGGGGAGGCAGGGCCCCGGCGGCCACGGCAGCCGGGGCCCTTGTGTCGCGCAGCTCGCGGCGCGCGGCCCATGGCGTACGGGCGCGCCACCCACGACCTTGACGGGCCCATCGGCCCCCCTCCTCAGCCCCGGTAGATACCGGGGCCCGTGTGCCCGCATCCCCGGTTCTCAACGCAACTCCGCGCATATGCGTCAGCGACAGCGTTGCACGCCGGGCGCCCGGGCGCGCGGTTTCCCCCAACTCCGGCGCGGAAAAACCGCGTTGCCGCAGGAGGTCGTCACGGCCGGCGCACGGGGCCGGAAGCGTACGACGCGCCCCCGGCGCGGGCCACGCGCGCCGCGCCCCGCGCGCCGACTCGTCGCGCCCGCCCTCGCTCCCCCAACCTCACAGGGCGATACAGCCAGGGCGGCGACCACACGGCCGGAAATCACACCGTCGGCGACCCCGCCCGCCAGCGCCCCCGAGACCGACCACACGGGCGTGGCGCCGTCCCCCACTGTGGGGGACGGCGCCACGGTGATCCGAAAAGCCACCCGGAAGCCGTCCGAAAGCGATCCAGACGCGATCCGAAAGCGAGCCAGGAGCGATCAGAAGACGGACCGACGACGGTCCACGGACGATCCGGAACACGCACGAGAACGCGGTCCGAGGACGGTCGCGCGAAAGCGGGCCGAAGAGTCCGGGAGAAGGGCCCGGAAGGCGGTTGTTCCGGAGGGCGGTGCCAGCGAGTGCTAGCGCTTGGCCACGAAGACGTGCGACGCGATGGCGGACTCCAGCTCCGCCGCCTCACCGCTGCTGCCGATCATGACGCCCCCGGCCGACTCGGTCACGCTGACCACCGCGCCGGGCTGCACTCCAGCCCGCCGCAGCGTGTACATGAGCTGGGCGTCCGTCTGGATGGGCTCGCCGATGCGACGCACCACGACGGTCTTGCCCTCCGCGCCCGGCTCCAGCTCCAGCAGGCTCACCATGCTGGAGTCCAGGAACGGATCGGCCTCGGCCGGCTCGCCCAGCTCCTCCAGGCCGGGGATGGGGTTGCCGTACGGCGACTCGGTGGGGTGCCGCAGCAGCTCAAGCACACGCCGCTCCACCGCCTCGCTCATCACGTGCTCCCAGCGGCACGCCTCGGCGTGCACCTGCTCCCACTCCAAGCCGATGACGTCGACGAGCAGGCACTCGGCGAGCCGGTGCTTGCGCATGACGCGCGTCGCCAGCCGGCGCCCCTCGTCGGTCAGCTCCAGGTGCCGGTCGCCGGCCACGGTCACCAGGCCGTCGCGCTCCATTCGCGCCACCGTCTGGCTGACCGTGGGGCCGCTCTGGTCGAGCCGCTCCGCGATCCGAGCGCGCATCGGGACCACGCCTTCTTCTTCGAGCTCCAAGATGGTGCGGAGATACATCTCCGTCGTATCGATCAAACCGGACATGTGCGTGCCCCTCGATGTGTCGTGCGGTGGCCCTGGACTCAATTCTGACGCATCCCACTGACAACCGGGACTCGCGCGCGTGATCGGCTGGTGTTCGACCGAGTACGGCGTATTGACAGGGCACTGGTCCAGACCGCAACGTGATCCGCGCCACGCACACCACGGACACGACAGCACAGGCCGGAGAAGCGGGCGCAGCCGTGCGCGCTCCGGAGCGAAAACACCCGAATAACGAAAGAAAAACGAAGGAAAGGGCCCCTCGTCGATGAGCGAGAGCACGCGGTCAGTCCCTGCCCCCCTGGCCGAGCGGTACCTCGACGCGGCCATCGCGCTGCTACGCGCCGTACGGGACGAGGAAGCCGGGCCCATCGCCGAGGCGGGCACGATGATCGCGGACACCGTACAGGCGGGCGGGCGGCTCTTCGCCTTCGGCGCCGGGCACTCCTCGCTGCCCGCCCAGGACGTCGTGTACCGCGCGGGTGGGCTCGCGCTGATGAACCTGCTCCAGGTGCCCGGCGTGATCGGCGTCGACGTGCGGCCGGCCACCCTCGGCAGCGCGCTGGAGCGGGTGAACGGGCTGGCCGGTGTGGTCCTGGACACCAGCCCCGCCGTGGCCGGCGACCTGCTGGTGATCATCTCGCTGTCCGGTCGGAACTCGCTGCCCGTGGAGATGGCGATGAACGCCCGGGCGCTCGGCCTGAAGGTGATCGGCGTGACGTCGGTGGCGTACGCGTCGGAGACCAAGTCGCGGCACGCGTCGGGGACCTTCCTGAAGGACCACTGCGACCTCGTCCTCGACAGCAAGATCGCGGTCGGCGACGCCGAGTTGACCGCCGACGGCGTCGCCGCACCGTTCGCGCCGGCGTCGACGGTGGTGACCAGCGCCGTGATGCAGGCGGTCCTGGCGTCGGCGGCCGGCGAGTTGGCCACGCGCGGCATCAATCCGCCGCTGCTGCGCTCGGGCAACGTCGACGGGGGCCACGAGTGGAACGGGCGCGTGATGGCCGAGTACGGGGACCGGATCTTCTACCGGCACTGAGGTTCCACCGGCCCCGATCCGCACGCCCCGTACGCCCAGCCGGCCCGCTTGCCCCGGCCCACCCCGATCCACCCTGGCCACGGCAGCCCCGACCGGGCCCGGTCAGCCCGCCCCGACCTGACCCGACCCGGCCAAGCGCCCAGCACCCAGCACCCAGCACCCAGCACCCAGCACCCAGCACCCAGCACCCAGCACCCAGCGTCAGCGCAACCGCTGGGCCAGGTCGATCGCCGCGGCGACGCGGACCGCCACGTCCTCCGCGTACGCCGCGTCGGCGCGGTCGAAGGCGCGGCGGCTGGCGCCGCGCAGGAAGGAGGCCACGCCCAGGGTGCGGCCCCGGCTGCGGAGTACCGCGCACAGGCCGTGCACCGTGCCGCTCGGCCACTTGCGCGCCGCCGCCCACTGGGTGCTGATCTCCTCGTCGGCGCGGCTCGCGCTGGCGCGCACGGAGCCGCCGCGGTCGGCGGCCTGGAGCGCGGGGTGGCCCGCCGCGTACGCCACCGGGATGCCGTCGGTGGTGCCGGCGGGGGCGTTGGGGCCGATGCCGGTGGCGGCTCCGGCGGGGGCGGCCACCGCGCGGACGAGCACGATCGGCGACCGCTCCGGCAACGCCGAGCCGGCGGCCTCGGGGTCCCCGGCCGACGACCGGCCGGCCCCCGTCCCGTCCGCGCCCGCGCCCGGCTGCCCCGGCCGGCCCGGTGACGGCTCGCGGACGAGGTCGATCAGGGCGTGGTCGGCGAAGCCGGCGAGAGCGAAGTCGAGGTAGACGGTGGCCGCCTCGAACGGGTCCTCGCACTCGGCGGCGGCCCGCGCGGCGCGGTGCAGTTGGTTGCTCCGGAAGCGCGTCCTGGCCCCCTCCTGCTCGGCCCGCTTGGCCTCCGTCACGTCGCGGAAGATCCAGGCCACGCCGAGTGGGACCGCCTCCTCCGTGAGCGGCGAGGCCAGCCGTAGGAAGCCGCTGCGCCAACAGCGGCGCGGGGGCGGCTGGCCGAGGTCGGCGCCCTCGCCACGGACGGTCACCCAGATCTCGGTCGGCTCGGGCGGCGCGCCCTCCGCGAGCACGTGCTGGAAGGCGCTCTCCACCTCTTCCACGCCCTGGTCGAGGAGTTCCCCGAGCGGGCGGCCGAGCAGCGTGGCGCGGCCCGCGCCCAGCGAGCGCGCCGCGTGGCCGTTGACGACCGCGGGGCGCAGGTCGGCGTCGACCATGACCACGCCCCAGGACGCGTCCTCGAACAGCGCCTCGCTCAGCGCGATGGAGCGCTCCAGGTCGATCTGGGTGTGCACCTCGCTGAAGGCGCAGTACACGCCGGCGGCCTCGCCGTCCGCGCCGGGCACGGCGGCGGACTGGGTGCGGACCAGGACCCGGCCGCCGTCCTTGGTCAGCAGCGCGAACTCGTGCACCTGGCGGCCCTGTGCCCGCATCGCGCCCAGGAGCAGCGCCTCGACCTCGGCCGCGTCGGCCGCGCGTACCGCCCAGCCGGCCAGGCCGCGCCGGCCGACCGCCTCGTCGGCGGACCAGCCGAGCATGCGTTCCGCCTCCCGGTTCCAGTGGGTGACGGTGCCGTCGGCGTCGAACGCGCACAGCGCGGCGTCCATGCCGTCGAGCAGAGCGGCGAGCAGGTCGGAGTCGTCCCGGTCGGCCGGGCAGTCGGGGCCGACGCCCCGTGGGTCGGCGCCGGACGGGTCGGGTGCCGGGTGGCCGGCGGGGTCGACGGCGTCGGGCGCGGGTGGGGAACCCGAGGAACGGGCGGGCTCGGAGCGTGGCGAAGCGGTCACCGGTCACCCCCTGCTGGTCGTGCTGAACGGGCGGGACGTGGCTCTCGGTCGGAAAGATCCGTAGGGATCCGTGGAGGTCTGTAAGGAACTGAGGAACTGGAAGAACCGAGGATCTGGGTGTTCGAGTATCCGAGGCGTGCCGTGCGGGCCGGAAGCGGCCCAACGACGGGTGGGGCGGGTGCGGCAGGCCGTGCGCGCGCGACAGCCACACGCCGAGATATTCAACTCGAACGTGACGCGCACCACACCACCTTCCGCGAAATCGTTGCCTGCCGGAAATTCGGTTGTGAGGCCGCGGAGGGGTTCTTAGGCTTGAGGTACACGAGAAGGGAGGTGGTTCGGCCGATGTACGAAATCCGGACGCGTGAGGTGACTGCGGGCTAGCGCCCGACGTCGCATCTCGCCTTCCCCCGACTCCGCGACGCGGAGCCCGGCGGGAACAGGCCGCGTAACGCCGGACGCGCACACGCAAGCTGTGTGCGGCTGGCCAATCCCAAGCAGTCACCCGACCCGCGAGTCGCCGGTACGTCCGACCGGCCCCGACGCGCCGCCAGGCGCTCCGGGAAGCGACTCGCGGGTCGTCTGTTTTCCAGGGGCTCCCCAGCAGACCCCCGTCCCCGTTCCCCGTGACCGTCCCCGTTCCCATGACCGTCCCCGGTTCCCCATGACCCGTCCCCCGCTCGCACGCGATCGGGGCCAGGCCCTGACGCCCGCCGCGTCGTCCTGGTTAGGGTGCGGCCATGGCCACCGCCCACGCCGACGAACCGGTCCTGCTCGACCCCAAGGGCCCCGCGATCACGGCCATCGCGTGCGCCGTCGGCGCCGCCCTGTTCCTGGGCGCGGGAGGGGCCTGCGGTTACGTCGTCGCCCGCACGGTCGCCGAGTTCGGTGAGACCGGCGGCGGGTGGACGTGGGCCGGCGCCGGTCTCGCCCTGCTCGCGGCGTTCGTCGCCAGTGTCGGGTGGTCCACGGCCGTCTCCGCCCGCGCGGAGCGGCGCGCCACGCTCCAGCTCGCCGCGCTCGGCGTCGACGCCTCAGCCCTGGTCCTGGCGGTCGCCTCCGCCCCGCCGACCAACGACCACCACTTCCAGGTCCGGCTGTTGATGCGCGTCAGCGGCCCCGGGTTCACGCCCTTCGAGTGCGGCGCCGAGGTTCCGCGGTACCAGTTCGGCGGGGCCACGCCGGGGACGGTGCTGCCGGCCCGGGTCAACCCGATCACCCGCGTGTTCACCATCGACCGCCCGCCGGCGCCCCCGCCCCCGGCCCCGGAAGTCTGAGGAGCCGGTGGGACCGGTGCGGCCAGTGCGGCCGGTGGAACCAGTGAGGCCGGCCGACCCGATGTGGCCCGGTGCGGCCCGGTGAGTGGCGAGCGCCGACCCGTCACGGGCAGAGGCGTTCGACGCGCCAGGAGTGCGCGGGGTCGGACTCGGACGTACGGACGTAGCGCAGGCGGTCGTGGAGACGGTTGGCGCGGCCCTGCCAGAACTCCACCGCGTCGGGGGTGACGCGGAAGCCGCCCCACTCCGGGGGCACCGGGACCTGCTCGTTCGGCGGGTAGCGGTCGGCGAGTTCGGCGTACATGCGGTCGAGTTCGGCGCGGGAGCCGATCACCTCGGACTGGTGGCTTGCCCAGGCGCCCAGTTGGGAGCCGTGTGGGCGGGTGCGGAAGTACGCCGCCGTCTCGTCCCGCCCGGTGCGCCGCACGGTGCCGGTGATGATGACCTGGCGATCGACCGGGTGCCAGGGGAAGAGGAGGGAGACCGCGGGGTTGGCGGCGAGGTGACGGCCCTTGCGGGAGCCGTAGTTGGTGAAGAAGACGAAGCCACGCTCGTCGTAGCCCTTGAGCAGGACGGTACGGGAGTGGGGGCGGCCCGCCTCGTCGACGGTGCTGACGACCATCGCGTTCGGCTCGTGCAGGCCGCTGGTGACGGCCTCTTCGAACCAGCGGGTGAACTGGGCGAAGGGCGTGGCGGCGAGGTCGGATTCGAGGAGCCCGGCGCCGCGGTAGTGCTCACGCATGGCGGCGGGGTCATGGACGCGCGGCTGCTGCGGGTCGGCATGGGACACGCGCATATCTTGCAGCATGCGGGACGGACCCCCGCACGCTGCCCCGGGGCGGGCCGCCGTAACCCTCTCGGGTGGAAGGGGGCAGTGTGCCTCTTCTCACGCTTCCCCGCAGGTGGCGAACCCACCAAAATCATCGACTGGCCCACTGTGGCCTCCGGACACCACCAACTATCGTGTCCGGTCCTGGACCGAGCCGCACCACTTCACCGTCCGGGCCGGCTCCGCACGCGACTGGATGACCGCCAGGTCGCGCGGGGCCGGCGCCGAGGGGCGGTCGTCGCGGATCGCGAGCCGCACCAGCGGCCGTGAAACCGCACCGACTCCCCCATTCCTTGACAACTTGGTCACAAGCCGCTTTGTCGACCACTCTCAGAGGAGCCGCCTGATGTCCGACTTCGTACCCGGACTTGAAGGAGTCGTCGCGTTCGAAACGGAGATCGCCGAACCCGACAAGGAAGGCGGCGCCCTCCGTTATCGCGGCGTGGACATCGAGGATCTGGTGGGCCACGTCTCGTTCGGGAACGTGTGGGGCCTGCTGGTGGACGGGGCGTTCAACCCCGGGCTGCCGCCCGCCGAGCCGTTCCCGATCCCCGTGCACTCCGGCGACATCCGGGTGGACGTGCAGTCCGCGCTGGCCATGCTCGCGCCCGTGTGGGGCCTGAAACCGCTGCTCGACATCGACGAGGAGCAGGCCCGCGAGGACCTGGCACGCGCGGCCGTGATGGCGCTGTCGTACGTGGCGCAGTCGGCGCGCGGCCAGGGGCTACCGATGGTGCCGCAGCGTGAGATCGACAAGGCCGAGACCGTCGTGGAGCGCTTCATGCGGCGCTGGCGCGGCGAGCCCGACCCGAAGCACGTGGCGGCCGTGGACGCGTACTGGACCTCGGCGGCCGAGCACGGCATGAACGCCTCCACGTTCACCGCCCGGGTCATCGCCTCCACCGGCTCCGACGTGGCCGCCGCGCTCTCGGGCGCGGTGGGCGCGATGTCGGGCCCGTTGCACGGCGGTGCCCCGTCCCGCGTCCTCGGCATGATCGAGGAGATCGAGCGCACCGGCGACGCGAGCGCGTACGTGAAGGGCGCCCTGGACCGCGGCGAGCGGCTGATGGGCTTCGGGCACCGGGTCTACCGGGCCGAGGACCCGCGCGCCCGCGTCCTGCGTCGCACCGCCCGCGAGTTGGGCGCGCCGCGCTTCGAGGTGGCCGAGGCGCTGGAGAAGGCCGCCCTCGAGGAGCTGCACGCGCGCCGGCCCGACCGGGTGCTGGCCACCAACGTGGAGTTCTGGGCCGCGATCGTGCTGGACTTCGCGGAGGTCCCGGCGCACATGTTCACCTCGATGTTCACCTGCGCCCGCACGGCCGGCTGGAGCGCGCACATCCTGGAGCAGAAGCGCACCGGGCGCCTGGTCCGCCCGTCCGCGCGGTACACAGGGCCGGGCTCGCGCGACCCGAAGGACATCGTCGGGTACGCCGACATCGCCCGCTGACCCAGCCCGCCCCCGTGGGCCCACGGGCCCGCCCTCCCCGCCTCCTCGCCCCGTCGTCCCGGCCACGCGCCGGGACCGCGGGGCGTTCGCGCGTCCCCGCCCGATCACGGTGCGCCGCTGTTTTGAAGCGACCGCTTCACAACATGCTAGGGTCCGGAGCGGCGAGAACGGGCACCTCGCGCCCCTCTTTTGAAGCGGACGCTCCACAACACGCCCGCCACTCCCCCGCCCCCACCGCACCAACCCCACCCGGAGGAACATCGTGCCGCTGCCGGTCTACGTCCTCGGCTTCGTGATCTTCACCCAGGGGACCTCCGAGTTCATGCTCTCCGGGCTGCTCCCGGGCATGGCCGACGACCTGGGCGTCTCCATCCCCGACGCGGGGTTGCTGATCTCCGCCTTCGCCATCGGCATGGTCCTCGGCGCGCCGCTGCTCGCCCTCACCACGCTGCGCTGGCCGCGCCGCACCGCGCTCGTCGCGCTCCAGGCCGTCTTCATCGCCGCGCACGTGGTGGGCGCGCTCGCGCCCGGTTACGGGGTGCTGTTCGCGACCCGCGTCATCAGCGCGCTCGTCTACGCCGGCTGCTGGGGCGTGGCCCTGGCCGCGGCGGTGAGCCTCGCGCCGGCCGGCGCCACCGGCCGGGCCGTCGCCACGGTGGCCGGCGGGCTCACGCTCGCGACCATCGTGGGCGTCCCGGCCGGCACGCTGCTCAGCCAGCACGCGGGGTGGCGGGCCGCGTTCTGGGCGGTGGCCGTCGCGACGCTGGTCAGCCTGGTCTGCACGGTGTTCGCCGTCCCCGCCGGGCGCGGCACGAACGTTCCCGCCGTCTCCGCCCGCGCCGAGCTGCGCGGCATGGCCAGGCCGCACCTGTGGCTCTCGTACGCGATCACGGCGTTCACCTTCGGCGCGGTCATCGTCACCTTCAGCTATCTGGCGTCGCTGCTGACGGAGGTGAGCGGGCTCGCCGAGGGGTGGGTGCCGGCCGTGTTGGCGCTGTTCGGGGTCGGCGGGTTGCTGGGCATCGCGGTCGGCGGCCGGCTGGCCGAGGCGTACCCGCTGCGCACGCTCGGTTGGGGGCTCGGCGGGCTGGTCCTCGTCTCCGGGGCGCTGGCCCTCACGGCGCGGCACGCGGCGGTCGCGGTCGGGCTGGTCCTCGTCCTCGGTTTCGTCGCCTGGGTGACCAACCCGGCGCTCCAGTCACGCGTTTTCGCCCTCGCGCCGGAGGCGCCGACGCTGGCCGGCGCCACCAACACGGCCGCCTTCAACGTCGGCAACACGCTGGCCCCGATGCTCGGCGGCGTGGTCATCGACGCGGGGTACGGCTTCACCTCGGTCGCCTGGGTGGGCGTCGCGCTGGCCGCCGCCGGCTGCGCCGGCACCCTGTGGGCGGCCCGCCTCGCCGCCCGTACCGCCAACCCTTCACCCGTACGTCCCGCCGACACCCTCGCCGCGCAGGACCGCACCCCCGCCCCGCTGCTCGGCTCCGACGCCTGACCGTACGGGCCACGGCCTCGACCACGGCCTCAACCACCAGCACCGAACCGAGGAGTCACACCATGTCTTCGTCTTCCCCCATCCCCCACACCACCCCCACCGTCCGCACCCGCGTCACCGCCGATCCCGACTGGTACGAGTCGGCCGGGATATCGCTGGCCGTCCGGGTCGGGGAGCTGGTCTTCACCTCGGGCCAGGCGCCCGTCGACGCGCACGGCGCGACCGTCGGCGTCGGCGACTTCACGGCGCAGGCCCAGCAGGCGTTCGCCAACCTGGCCACCGTGCTGGCCAACGCGGGCTCCGGGCTCGACCAGCTCGTCAAGGTCACGGTCTTCGTCACCGATGTCGCCCACCAGGACGCCTTCGGCGCCCTGCGCGCCCAGCACTACCCGACCGCACCCTTCCCCGCCGAGTCCTTCGTCCAGGTCGCCGCGCTCGCCGACCCCCGGTGGCTGATCGAGATCGAGGCGGTGGCGCTGGCCGGGGCCGGCCCCGTCCGGTGACCGCGACCACAGGGTTTTGTACGGGCGCTACAAAACCCTTACCGTGACGTCATGGCCAGGCCACGCGCGTTTGAGGAGGGCCGCGTCGTGGACGCGGCGATGGAGACGTTCTGGCGGCACGGGTACGAGGCGACCTCGACCCGCGAGCTGAGCCAGAGCACGGGGCTCGGCCCGTCGAGCCTCTACAACACCTTCGGCGGCAAGCGGCAACTCTTCGTACGGGCCCTGCGCCGGTACTGCGAGACCGCCACCGCCCGCCAGGTGGAGGTGCTCCAGCGGCCGGGCCCGGTGCGCGAGCGGCTGCGCGCGCTGATGGTGGAGGCCATCGACGCCGACCTGGACGGCGAGAGCCCGCGCGGCTGCTTCGCCGTCAACTCGGCCATCGAGGCCGCCGGCAGCGACCCGGAGGTCAGGGAGGCCGTGCGGGGCAACTTCGGGCGGGTGGAGGACGAGTTGTGCGCGGTGCTGGCCTTCGGCCAGAGCACCGGCGAGATCCGCGCCGACCGCGACGCCCGCGCCCTGGCCCGCCAGGTGCAGACCGCGTACTACGGGCTGCGCGTGCTGGCGCGGGCCAGTGACGACCGGGACGCGTTGCTGAGCACGGTGGACCTCACGCTGGCGGGGCTGTGAGCACGGGCCTGACCCGGGCATCACTGTGTGGCGTGGGTGGTGTTCGCGCTGGTCGGGGCCCTGCCGGGCGGTCGGCCCGGCAGGGACGGGTCAACCCTCGTCGGGCAGGCCGCCGCGCCACAGCACCGCCGACGTGTGCCGGCCGGTGAGCAGCGCGCGGAAGGCGTGGGCCAGGGCGACGCGGCCGACGTCGCGCATCGGCGTCCACACCGTGTGGGAGCGCCCGCACTCGTCGCAGGGCGGCGGCCCGTCGGCGGCCAGCCAGCCGCCGTCGAAGACCAGGCCCACCTGCTCGTCGTGGCCCGGTTCGGCCGGCTGCTGGTCGACGGCCAGCAGCCGCAACGGCTCCGGCACGCGAAGCCCCAACGCGGTCGCCACCCGCCCCACGGCGTACGGGATGGGTTCGCCGGGCCGCAGGATGACGCCCGGCGGCGCGGGCCGCTCGTCCTGGACGACCTGGAGCACGTGCGGCCAGGACCGGCTGACGTCGAGCGGGTTGGACGGGTCGGCGGGGCGCCACACCAGCAGGTGGACCCACGTCTGACGGGGCCGCGTCACGGCCCCGTCCCGCCCGCGATCTGGGCCATGCCGGCGCACTCCTCCGGGCTCCTGTCGTCGAAGGTGCACAGCCCGCACGTGTCCCTGCCGTTGGACCAGAACCAGCCCTCGACCGTGCTGTGTTCGACCCGGCGCGCGTTGGGACAGAGCACGTCCTTGCGCAGCGCGTCGGGGTCGAAGAGCGCGAGTTCGTAGGCGTGCTGGAAGTCGGTGTCGGTGACCGGCGACCACGTGTCGTCGGTCCGCAGGAAGAAGCGGAGCGCCACGCCGCGTACGACGACGCGGTGCGTGCCCTCGAAGACGCGACGGCTCAGCACGCTGAGTCACCTCGCTCGGCGCCACGCAGTCCCGATCCGGACCGCTCGGGTACCCGTTCGAGGGGATGTTCGCGAAGACGCTGGACACGCGAAAGCTCGATGGCCTTACGGTGCTGAATGGCGGCGCGGAACGTCTTGACCCGCTCGCCAACCATGCGGACGGCCTGGCAATTGCCACCTGCACGCCGGCTTTCCGCAAGCGAGTTGATCTCTTGGGCCACCAACACGGCTGCCTGCTGATCCGCTCGCGCCGCGCCCTCGTACGAGGCGACGGGCGCGGTCAACTTCTCATCGGACGGCGTGGGGGCAGGGGTGGAGGACATGGCGATACCGCTCCTCTCCGTAGCGACATCACTACCGGGGGGATTCAGCGTGACCCACAGCGCGTAACCCTTCAAATAATCCAAGCCGAAGGAAGAGTTGGAGTCGACCATGGTCAACCGCAAGGACCTGAACCCCGACAGCAGCCCGCGCGCCGCCTACGGTGCACGTTTACGGAGGCACCGCGAGAACCGCGGCTGGACCCAGGAGCAACTGGCCGACCGCCTGGGCCTGTCCAGCCAACACGTTTCGGCCGTGGAAACCGCACGGAAACCGCCAACCCTTCCGTTCTCGCGCAAGGCAGATGATGCCTTCGGCGTGGCCAACTCCGCCGAGTCGTTCGAGCGCCAGTGGCGCGACATCCGGCACGGGAACTTGCTGGAGGGGTTTCCGGAGTACGTGCTGATCGAGGGACGGGCGGTTGAGATCCGGCTGTTCGAGATCGGGATCATCCCGGGCTTGCTCCAGACGCCCGCGTACGCGCGTGCCATCGCGGAAGGTGACGTGCGACGGGGCCGCATCACGCCGGAACTGGCCAACGAGCGCGTCACGCTGCTGGCCGAGCGTCAGAGGGCACTCGTGCGGCCTCGTCCGCCCACGATGATGGCGGTCATGGATGAGAGCTGCATCCGTCGCCTCGTCGGGGGCGAAGAAGTGATGCGCGAGCAGCTTGCGTACCTGGAGGAGTTCGCCGAGCGGCCGAACACCATGCTCCAGGTTGCCCCATTCGACATTGGCGAGCGGAGGCCGTTCGATCTGCCAATCAACCTGCTGACCATGACGGACCGGTCCGTGGTCACGTATGCGGAGTCACACGCGCAGGGTCACTTGGAGCGCGAAAGCGGCTTCGTGCTGTCTGCGCTGGCGGACTACCATCAACTACAGGCTGAATCCCTGTCGCAGGCCGAGACTGTGGCCATGATTGAAGAGGTACGAAAGGGCGCCCCGTGACGACCGAGACCCCCCGCTGGTACAAGTCCTCCTACAGCTCCAACGGTGGCAACTGCGTTGAGGTCGCCGCCAACCTCGCCGCGCATGGCACCGTCCCCGTCCGGGACAGCAAGAACCCGCACGGCCCGGCCCTCACCTTCGACACGTCGGCCTGGTCGGCCTTCGTGGCAGGCGTCAAGGCCGGCGACTTCGACGCGTAACCACGTACGACGCAACAGGCCCCCGCAGCTCTTCGAGCAAGAGCAACGGGGGCCTTCGCATGCCCGGGCGCACGGCTACCCGTGAACGCTACGCATTCGCGCCGCCGGCACGCCTTCCGTGCGCCCCCGACCCCCGCTCTAGCCTCGAACCGTCCGGCGTTTCGCAGTTGTTGCGGCTCGCGGACCTGAGTGCAGGACGCCATGCGCCCCCCATCGAGAGAAGGGTACGGACATGCGCGGACAGCGCTGGGCAGCGCTATCGGGGGACCCAGACAACACCGACATTGAGGATGGCGACGGCGGCGGCTCCAATCTCCCGCAGTCCCCCGAATTGACCTAACCAGATGAACCGCAGCCCCGTGGTCGCTCGTTGGTCAGGCGGGCGCCCCCTCGACTCTAAGGTGCCCACCGGAGGCAACTACCTTGGAGAGTACGGGGCATGGCGCAACGCTTTACCGGAACTGGGCGGGTCATCGTCGCCCCCATCACCGTGCAGTGGAGGACTGGGCAGTGCCTGGTCGCCTATGCCCGTGAGGGTGACATGGCGATCGTGGCGACCGTCCCGGCGCCGGAGGTGCCTCATGGAGAGTCCAGCCTCTGGGATGTGGCCGCACGACACTTACCCACCAACGTGGTTGATCAGAACGAGTCCTATGGGCGCTGGATCATGAATGTCGGCTGGGGAATGAGCGTCATGCCGCCCAAGCGCGCCCTGTTCACCTCCGATGAGCCGTGGACCATGGACGTGATGAAGACCGCGCGCCTGAAAGCTCCCGCCTACAACTCCGTCGGGGTGCATGTTGGCCGCCTCACCTTCGACGACCCGCAATCCATGGCCCGCGCCCGCGCACTGCTGGCACCTGTCGACCAGTAAGGCAGCCCGAGGCCGTGCCACCACCTCACGGCCGCGCCTCCCCGCGCCTCGCGCCCCGGATGACTTCGGCGGCCTCGGCCGGTCGATCGGCGGTGAAGTACACCCGCCGGGCCAAGGTCGGGCCGCCCTTGCGGAACTGGACGGGAAGAGGCTCGGCGAGTTCGAGGGCCATGGTGGTGGCGCTGCTGACCGAGCAGGCCACGGCGTCGTCCTCGTCCAACGGGCGGCGCAGGCCGTGGCTGGGCGTCATGCCGTGGGCGGCCCGTACGGTCTGGATCTGGTGGAGCGGAATCGCCAGGGCGCGGAACGGGCCGGTGCGCAGGTACAGCGTGTGGTCATCGATCAGGTGGGGAGTGCGCACGGTCATCGCGCAGAACCCCACCGTCATCACCACCGAGACCACGACCCAGGCCAGGTGCAGTGGCCGGTAGGCGGCGGGAACCATCGCGTCCACGACGACACTGGCCACCAGGTCGGCCGCGGTGATCGACCAGATGATGGTGCGGGAATCGGCGGAGTGCCGTATCGCTCGGTGCACGCCAGGGTGCGCGACCGGCTTGCGTGCCAACCAGGCGGCGAGATCGCGCAGCATGGTCATCGTCCAGGTCAGGGCCGATCGCCGAGGCATGGCACCGGACGGGACGCGGTCGCGGATGTCGTCTTGCGTCATGGGTACTCCCCCTGCCGCGAAGGCCCGTGGGCTGGGCCGAACTCCCGGTCGTCAGCCCGAGTATGGCCGCCTCGGCCAGCGCGAATGCCACTGGCCCCCACCGCCTCCTCCCCGAGAGCGGCCGAATGCCGCCCCAGGACGGAGAAGCATCGACCCGCTATTCCGTCTTGCTAAGTACCAGTAGTCAGCGTTACGGTGTACCAGTACTCAACAGCGCTGACTAGCGCAGAGGGGAGGTGCTTCATGGCCAAGCTGCTGACCGAGATGCTCAAGGGCACGTTGGAGGGCATCATCCTGGCCTCTCTGTCCGGCCGGCCCGCGTATGGCTACGAGATCACGGCGCGGCTGCGTGAGCAGGGGTTCTCCGACATCGCCGAGGGGACCATCTACGCGCTGCTCATCCGGATGGAGAAGCGCGGGCTCGTCGACGTGAAGAAGGTGCCGTCCGAGAAGGGGCCGCCGCGTAAGGTGCACTCCCTCAACGCCGAGGGAGTGGAGTACCTCGAAGAGTTCTGGAGGACGTGGAGCTTCCTCACGGAACGACTGGAACAGCTCCGCGAAGGGGGAAAGTGATCATGTCTGACGCCGAGAAGAGCGGCTTCCTCTCCAGGGTGATCGGGCCCAAGAAGCGCTGGCGGGCGTACAAGGCGCGCGTCAGGGACTTGCCGGCCAACTACCGGCTGGCGGCCGAGGCCATCGAGCGACACCTGATGCACTTCGTACCGACCGACAACGACAACGCCGCGACGATGTTCGAGGACCTCGCCGACCTGATCGAGGAGGCCGCGGCGAACGGAACGCCGATCCGCGAGATCGTCGGGGAGGACCCGGCGGAGTTCGTCGCCGAGTTCGCCCAGAACTACACCGACGGCGCCTACGTTCCCGCCCGCCTGCGCGAGCGGCTGGCCGACGACATCGCGCGCGCCGAGGCCGAGCCCCCGGAGGGTTCGGAGGGCACCGCGTAGCCCCGCACCGCGTAGCCCCGCACCGCGTAGCCCCGCACCGCGTAGCCCCGCACCGTACGTACGTCCCGTACCGCAGGTTCCGTACCGCAAGCCGCGTACGCACCACCTGCCGCAAGCCGGTACATCAGCCGCCGCGCCATCCGAGCCGCGCCGCCGTCGCGCCGGGCCCCCGCGTCACGATTCCGCCGTCACGCCCGGGCCCGGCGGCCGGGCCCCGACCACGACCGGGCCACTTCCCCGCCCCACGCGCCACGCGTCACGCGCCCCACACACCGCCACACGCGCCCGGCCACGCCGCGCCGCGCGACCCGCACCCTCAGCCGCTCACGCCATCGCACGGGAGAACTCCATGCCTTCCTCTGTCATGCCCACATCCAAAACCGGAGTCGGTCCCGCTCCGTCGACCGCCGTCTCCGCCGTCGGGCTGCGCAAGTCGTACGGGGACAAGACGGTCCTCGACGGCATCGACCTGCACATCCCGGCCGGGACGGTCTTCGCCCTGCTCGGCCCGAACGGGGCCGGCAAGACCACCGCCGTGAAGATCCTGTCCACCCTCATCACCGCGGACGCCGGCGAGTTGCGCGTCGGCGGGTACGACCTGGCCACCGACGCGCAGGCCGTGCGCGCCGCGATCGGTGTCACCGGGCAGTTCTCCGCCGTGGACGGGCTGATCACCGGCGAGGAGAACATGCTCCTCATGGCCGACCTGCACCACCTCTCCCGCCGCGAGGGGCGCCGCGTCGCCGCCGAACTGCTGGAGCGGTTCGACCTGGTGGAGGCCGCGAAGAAGCCCGCCGGCACCTACTCCGGCGGCATGAAGCGGCGGCTGGACATCGCGATGACCCTGGTCGGCGGCCCCCGGATCATCTTCCTCGACGAGCCGACCACCGGCCTCGACCCGCGCAGCCGCCACAACATGTGGAACATCATCCGCGGGCTCGTCTCGACCGGGGTGACCGTCTTCCTCACCACCCAGTACCTGGAGGAGGCCGACCAACTCGCCGACCGCATCGCCGTGTTGAACGACGGGATGATCGCGGCCGAGGGGACCGCCGACCAGCTCAAGCGGCTCGTGCCCGGTGGCCACGTCCGGCTGCGGTTCGCCGACCCGGCCAGGTACCAGTCGGCCGCCGCCACGCTGCGCGAGGCCCACCGGGACGACGCGGCGCTGGCCCTGCAGGTCCCCAGCGACGGCAGTCAGCGCGAGCTGCGCTCGATCCTCGACTGGCTCGACTCGGTCGGTATCGAGGCGGACGAACTGACCGTGCACACCCCCGACCTGGACGACGTGTTCTTCGCCCTGACGGGCCCGGGCGCCGCACCCGCCATCGGCCCCGCCGCCGACTCCTCCACCGGCTCCACCGCCCGCCCCGCCGCCGTCCCCCACCAGCGCAAGGAGAACGACCGATGAGCGCCCTCACCCTCGCCGTCCGCGACTCGACCACGATGCTGCGCCGCAACCTGCTGCACGCCCGGCGCTACCCGTCCGCGACCCTGAACCTGCTGCTCACGCCGATCATGATGTTGCTGCTCTTCGTCTACATCTTCGGCGACGTGATGAGCGCGGGCATCGGGGGCGGCGACGCCGACCGCTCCGAGTACGTCGCCTACCTCGTTCCGGGCATCCTGCTGATGACCATCGGCAGCACCGTGATCGGGGCCGCGGTGCACGTCTCCATGGACATGAACGAGGGCCTCATCGCCCGCTTCCGTACGATGGCGATCCACCGCACCTCCGTGATCATCGGGCACGTGGTCGGCAGCGTCTTGCAGTGCCTGGCCAGCGTGGTCCTCGTCGGTGCCGTCGGCGTCGCCATCGGCTTCCGCTCCACCGACGCCACGGCCCTGGAGTGGCTGGCGGCCTTCGGGCTGATCGCGCTGTTCGCCTTCGCGCTCACCTGGATCGCGGTCGGGATGGGCATGTCCAGCCCGAACCCCGAGGCGGCCAGCAACGCGGCCATGCCGCTGATCCTGCTGCCGTTGATCTCCAGCGCGTTCATCCCGGCCAGCACGATGCCGGGATGGTTCCGGCCGATCGCCGAGTACCAGCCGTTCACCCCGGCCATCGAGACGCTGCGCGGCCTGCTGCTCGGCTCCGAGATCGGCAACGACGGGTGGATCACCGTCGCCTGGTGCGTCGCGCTCACCGCGCTCGGCTACCTCTGGGCGACGGCTCGGTTCAACCGCGACCCGGCGTGAGGAGCCCGCATTCTCGTCCGGCGAGGTCGACGGCAGACCGCCGCCCGAGACCCGTCGCCCGTTCCCCGTAACGACCGCGCCGCCTGGCCCCCGGGCCAGGCGGCGCGCCCCGTACGACCGAAGGCCCCGCTCCCTCCGGCCGTACGGGGCCGCCGGCTCAGTCGGCTGGGCGACCGTCGAGCGCGCGGGTCATCGCTTGGGGCACTGCTTCCAGGCGAGGCGGTAGATGGTGTTCACGTCGCCGTCGGTGGAGTCCATGGTCATGAAGCTGGTCTGCTTCGGGTCCGAGGTGCCCGCGCTGACCCGCAGCTCGGTGTTGACGTTGAAGTTCCGCCGCGTGCCGCAGGGGGCCCAGACCAGTTCGCCCCAGTCGGTGCTGTCGGTGGCCTGCCAGTTGTCGTGGCGCGGGCCCTTGAACGTGTGCGTGCTGGACGTGGTGTCCGGCGAGCCCTGGAAGTAGAACGAGGACTTCTGCCGGCCGACGGCGCCGGGTTGGAGCGATGCGTAGCCCCGGTAGTCGGCGCTGGCGACGGCGTACGTGAAGCCGTGCGGGACGTGCACCAGCAGGCTGAGCTGACAGTTCTTTCTGGCGTCGGTGGGGTCGGAGGAGCCGCCGACTCTCGCCAGGTACTGGCTGTACGTCACGGTGAAGGCGGTGTTGTCCGGGGCGACGGCCACCGCCGCGGTGTCCTTCGGGCACCCCGAGCCGTTCACCGTCTCGACCTCGACCCTGACCTTCTCGGTGGGCGGGTTGGGGGTCGAGGAGGCCGGGCTCTGGGGCGAGAGCGTCGCGCCGAACAGGCCAAGCATCGCGCCAGTCGCGAGTATGCCGGAGTGCATGAGAGATCAGTCCTTTGCCTTGGGGACGGGCGGTTCGAAACCGTGCGGGACCACCGAGGGGCTGGGGACGTACGTGGTGCGAGCGGTTGCCCCGGCCGGCGGCCGTGTACGAACGGTGGAGCGGAGCGGCACGTACGCGAGTGGCCGGATAGCCATGCGCATGCCAATGGTGCGAGATGTTAAGGAGTCGTGGAGGAGCCGCCTAGGGCGAACTCAGGCCAAATCAAGGGACATACGACGTAGAAGGGGGCATACGTCGTAGAGGCGGTGTCGCGCCTTTCCGGGCCTCGCGTCGGCCAGGGACCAGATGCCAGGGGCACCCCGGCGTCAGGAGGCCCGGCGTCAGGTCCGGGTGCCGGGCGGGTGTCTCCGGCGCGTGGCGGGAGGCGGACAGCCGCGTCACCGCGCGCGATAAACCGGGCGACGCCGGCGACCGTCCTCGGAATACTCGTCGCCCATGGATGCGGTCGAATCACCCGTGAGCCGGGACGAGGTCAAGGTCGTCGTCGCCCATTCCGAGCGCGCGACGCTGCGCGTCGGTGACGTGTTCCTGAAGGTGGACGCCGACCAGGCGCGCATGGACGCCGAGGTCAGGGCGATGACGTTGGCGCCGGTACCGACGCCGGAGATCCTGTGGCGCGAGCCGCCCGCGCTCGCGCTCGCCGCGCTCCCGGGGACGACCCTCGGGAGCCTGGGCGGGGCGGCGACCGGGTCGGCGGCGGCGTGGGCCGCGGCGGGCGCCGCCATCCGGAAGCTGCACGACGGGCCGCTGCCGCCGTGGCCCGGCCGGGCCGGGCGGAGCGTCGCGGCGCTGGTGGCGGAACTCGACGCCGAGTGCGCGTCGCTCGTGACGAGCGGGCTCCTCCCCGCCGACCTGGTCACCCGCAACCGCCAGGTCGCTGAGGCCGCGTTCCGGCCCTGGACCCCGGCGTTCACCCACGGCGACCTACAGATCGCGCACGTCTTCCTCGACGGCGACCGGGTCACCGGCATCATCGACTGGTCCGAGGCGGGCCAGGGCGACGCCCTGTACGACCTCGCCACCTTCACGCTCGGACACGAGGAGCACCTCGACGACGTCATCGCCGGCTACGGCGCCGACATCGACCTCGACGTGATCCACGCGTGGTGGTCGCTGCGCAGCCTGCTGGCCGTTCGCTGGTTGTCCGAGCACGGCTTCGACCCGTTCGCACCGGGCTGCGAGGTCGACGTACTGAGGGCTCGGATGTGAGGTGCGGAGAGCCTGGGTGTGAGGTGCGGGCAGGCCGGGGGTGGGGCCCGCGCGTCGGGTGGGGCCCGCACGCTTGGAGGGGTGGGTCCGTCACCCCCGCCCCAACACGTCGTGGACCAGCCGGGCCCACTGGGTGACCACCCGCTCGCGGCGTGGGGCGTCGTCCGTGAGGAGGTTGGCGAGGCCGAGGCCGCGGGCCATGTCGAGGAGGCCCTGCACGGTTTCCCGTACACCGGGGACGCTCTCGTCGGCGCCGAGGAGTTCGATCGCCATGCGGTGACTCTCGCGGCCGATGCGGGCCTCAAGTGCCGTGACGCGACCGCCGAGTTGGGGCTCGTTCGAGGCCGCCACCCACAGTTGCAGGGCGGCGCGGAACAGTGGGCCCGTGTAGAGGCTGACCAGGGCGTCGACCACGGCGTGGGTGCGCTCGGGGCCGTCGCGCTCGGGCGGGTCGGTGGCGCCCGTGAGCAGCGCGCGCAGGGCCGCCGAGCGTTCCTCGGCGACCTGCTCGACGGCCGCGGTGAACAGGTCCTCGCGGGTCGGGAAGTGGTGTTGCGCCGCGCCACGGGAGACCCCCGCGCGCTCGGCGACCACCGACACCGTCGAGCCCGCCCAGCCGTGCTCGGCCAGGCAGGCGATGGCGGCCTCAAGCAGCCGCTGGCGGGTGGCGCGGCTGCGGTCCTGTTTGGGATCGCGTAGCGCCGGGCGCGTGGTCAACGGGGTTCCTCCACGGTGCTGGGCTCGGCGGGCCGCGCGGCGTGCGGCCCGCCATCGGATGGTGCGGCCTTGGCTGGGGTGGCGGTGGTGGCTATGTCGGCTGGGTTCGCTGGGACGGTGGTGGCTGGGGTGGCTGTGCTGGCTGGGTTCGCTGTGCTGGCGGTCGTGGCCGGGGTGGGGGCCCACGCCGGGTCGCGGCGCTCCAGGAACGCCGTCATCCCTTCCCGGGCCTCGGCCGAGCCGAAGAGTCGCGCGGAGAGTTCGGCCAGTGCCGCCGTGTCCCGGTCGAAGGCCCGTAGCACCTCGGCCGTGACCAGCCGCTTGGACTCCGCGAGCCCCTGCGGCGAGCCCCGACGCAGCCCGTCCAGGACCGGGACCAGGACGTCGTCGGGATCGCCGGCGAGGGTGATCAGGCCGATGCGGGCCGCCTCGGCGGCGTCGAACCGCTCGCCGGTCAGGTAGTAGCGCCCGGCCGCGCGCGGGTCGAGCCGGGGCAGCAGCGGCATGGAGATCACGGCGGGCGCGAGGCCGAGCCTGGCCTCGGTGAACGCGAAGCTGGCCGCCGGCCCTGCCGCCGAGATGTCGCAGGCCCCCAACAGGCCGAGCCCGCCGGCCCGTACGTGCCCGGTGACGCGGGCGACCACCGGCACCGGCAGCTCCACGACGGTACGCATCAACCGGGCCAGGCCCAGCGGCCCGGCCACGGGCGCGCCCCCGTCGGCCGTGGCGCCGGACACCGCCTCGCTCAGGTCGGCACCGGCGCAGAACGTGCTGCCCGTGTGGTCGAGCAGTACGGCCCGAGTGGCCGGGTCGTTGGCGGCGGCCTCCAGGCCCGCCAGCAACTCGGTCACCAGGCGCGACGAGAGCGCGTTGCGGTTGTGCGGCGAGTCGAGGGTGAGCGTGGCGATGCCACGGTCGTACCCGCGACGCACGAGCGGCGCCGGCCGCTCCCCGGCCGTCGCGGACTGCCCGGGCCGCTCGGGTGGGTTGGTCATCGGTCCGCCGACCTCCTTCCTGGGCTGGGTGACTGGGTGGGTGAGTGGCTGGGTGACTGGGTGGGTGAGTGGCTGGGTGGCTGAAATGGCTGGGTGGGTGGGTGCGGGGTTGGGTGGGTGACTGGTGGGGTGAGGCGGCCGGATGGGCACGGCCGGTGGGGCTGCGGGGTGGTGCGCTTCGGCGCGCTTCGGGGCTCCATTGAACTGGATGGACTACGGGACGCGCCGGTTCCCCCGGCGCGTGGCGGACCGCCCCGGTGTCGTACGGGCATGCCTGGTGCGACCGTTCCCGTACGACCGGGTCCCGTACGGCCGCGTTCCCCGGCCGCCCCGCGCCGTGACCGCGCGGCCGGTCAGTACGACTTGGGCAGGCCGAGCGTGGTGTGCGAGACGAAGTTGAGGATCATCTCGCGGCTGACCGGGGCGATGCGGACCACGCGAGCGCCGGTGATGAGCGAGGCGAGGCCGTACTCGGAGGCGAGTCCGTTGCCACCGAGCGTGTGCACGGCCTGGTCGACGGCCCGGACGGTCGCCTCGCCCGCCGCGTACTTCGCCATGTTGGCCGCCTCGCCGGCCGCCATGTCGTCGCCGGAGTCGTAGAGGTGGGCCGCCTTCTGCATCATCAGGCGGGCCAGTTCCACCTCGATGTGCGACTGGGCGAGCGGGTGGGCTATGGCCTGGTGGGCGCCGATCGGACTCTTCCACACCTCGCGGGTCTTGGCGTAGTCGACGGCCCGCGCGAGGGCGAACCTGGCCATGCCGAGGCCGAAGGCGGCGGTCATGATGCGCTCGGGGTTGAGTCCGGCGAAGAGTTGGAGGAGTCCGGCGTCCTCGTCGCCGACCAGCGCGTCGGCGGGCAGCCGCACCTCGTCCAACGTCAGCTCGAACTGCTTCTCCGCCGCCGCGACCTCCATCGGGATCTGCCGGTAGCCGAAGCCGGGAGTCTGGCGGTCCACGATGAACAGGCACGGCTTGAGCTTGCCGGTGCGGGCGTCCTCGGTGCGGCCGACGATCATCGTCGCGTCGGCGACGTCCACGCCGGAGATGAAGACCTTGCGGCCGGTGAGCACCCAGTCGTCACCGTCCCGGCGGGCGGTGGTGGTGATGCGGTGCGAGTTGGAACCGGCGTCGGGCTCGGTGATGCCGAACGCCATCGTCCGCGAGCCGTCGGCCAGCCCCGGCAGCCAGGCCCGCTTCTGCTCCTCGGTGCCGAAACGGGCGATGACGGTGCCGCAGATGGCGGGCGAGACGACCATCAGGAGCAGCGGGCACCCTGCAGCCCCCAACTCTTCAAGCACCAACGAGAGTTCGACGATTCCGCCGCCCCCGCCGCCGTACTCCTCCGGCAGGTTGACGCCGAGATAGCCGAGCTTGCCGGCCTCGGCCCACAACTCTTCGGGGTGCTTGCCCTCGCGGACGACGGTGTCCATGTACGAGCGGCCGTACCGCGCGCCCAGGGCGGCGACGGCGGAGCGCAGCGCGCGGTGCTCCTCGGACTCGATCACGGCGTGGGACATGGGGCCTCCTCGGTGCGGGATGGCGTACGGGGGGTCGGGGGCGTGAGGTGCGCGCGTCGCGTGCGGTGCGCCAGGTACGGGCGGTGCGGCGGTTCCTGTGGTGCGTACGGTGCGCGGGGTGTGGTGCCTGCGGTGCCTGTGGCGCGTACGGGCTCAGGGGTACGGGTCGGGGGACCGGGCCGGTCAGTCGGAGACGACGGCGAGCAGGGCGCCGACCTCCACCTGTTGGCCCGGGACCGCGCGCAGGGCCGTGAGGGTGCCGGAGGCCGGGGCGGTGATCTTGTGTTCCATCTTCATCGCCTCCAGCCACAGCAGCGGCTGGCCGGCCCGCACGGCGTCGCCCTCGGCCACGTCGGCGAGCCGGATGACAGTGCCGGGCATGGGCGCGAGCAGCGAACCGGGCTCGGAGCGGGCACTCGGGTCGGGGAAGCGGGGCAGCGGGGTGAGGGCGTACGCGGTGGGCTGGCCGGGAGGGCCGGCGGCGGGCGGCGGCGTGTCGACGTAGACCGTCCCGTCCTCGTACGCGCTCACCGCAAGGGTTCGGCGGACGCCGGCCACGTCCAGGACGACCTGATCGCGGGTGGCCGAGAGCAGGCGGACGCCGGGCAGGCCGTCGGCGTCCAGGCCAGCGCGGGTGAGCCGGTAGCGGACCTCGTGCTCGGTGCCGTCCGGCTCGCTGCGGTAGCTCCGGGTCTGCGGCTGGGACGGCACGTTGCGCCAGGCGCCGCCGTAGCGGGTGCCGCCGAACCGCGAGCGCCCGCAGCCGTCCGCCAGCGCGGCGGCCAGCGCCGCCAGCCGCACGCCCGTCCCGCCGGGCCCGCCAGGCCCTTCCGCGCGGCCCGACTCTTCCGAGGCACCCAACTCTTCCACCTCACCCGCCTCGCCCGGGGCGGACCCGGTCAGCTCGGTCAGGTGGCGGTCGAGGAAGCCGGTGTCGAGGTCGGCGGCCTGGAAGCGCGGGTGGCGCAGGGCGCGTACGAGCAGGTCGCGGTTGGTGACCGGGCCGTGCAGGCGGGCCCGCTCCAGGGCGTGGGCGAGGCGGCGGACGGCCTCCGCGCGAGTGGGGGCCCAGGCGATGACCTTGGCCAGCATCGGGTCGTAGTGCGGGCTGATGGTGTCGCCGGCGCCGAAGCCGGAGTCCACCCGCAACCCGGCGGGCGGCAGCGGCTGGCCGGGCCCGGTCGGCGTCGTCGGGCCGAGGTCGAAGCGGCGCACCAGGCCGGTCTGCGGCTGCCAGTCGCGCGCCGGGTCCTCCGCGTACAGCCGGGCCTCCACTGCGTGCCCAGTGGGCTCGGGGGGCGTGGCGGGCAGCGGGTGGCCCTCGGCGACGCGCAGTTGCCAGGCCACCAGGTCGAGGCCGTGGACGCACTCGGTGACCGGGTGCTCGACCTGGAGGCGGGTGTTGACCTCCAGGAAGTAGCCGCGGCCCTGCGGAGAGACGAGGAATTCGACCGTGCCGGCGCCCCGGTAGTCGATCGCGGTGGCCGCCTGGGCCGCCGCCTCGTGCAGCGCCGCGCGCAGCGCGTCCGGCAGCTCGGGGGCCGGGGCCTCCTCGATGACCTTCTGGTGCCGGCGCTGGAGCGAACAGTCGCGGGTGCCGAGCGTCCACACCGTGCCGTGCGCGTCCGCGAGGATCTGCACCTCGACGTGGCGCCCGCGCTCCACGTACGGCTCGGCGAACACCTCGCCGTCACCGAACGCCGAGGCCGCCTCGACGCTCGCGGCCTTCATCTCTTCCGGGAGCGCGGCGAGTTCACGTACGAGCCGCATGCCGCGCCCGCCGCCGCCGGCCGCCGCCTTGACCAGCAGCGGCAGGTCTGCCTCGGTCGCCTCCTCGGGGCGTACGAGCGCGAGCAGCGGCACGCCGGCGCCGGCCATCAGCTCCTTGGCCCGGGTCTTGGACGCCATGACCGCGATGGCCGCCGGTGGCGGGCCGACCCAGGTCAGGCCGGCGTCGATGACGGCGCGGGCGAAGTCGGGGTTCTCGGAGAGGAAGCCGTAGCCGGGGTGGACGGCGTCCGCGCCGCAGGCCAGGGCGGCCTTCACCAGGAGGTCGGCGCGCAGGTAGGTGTCGGCGGGCGCGTTGCCCGGCAGGTGGACGGCGGCGTCCGCCTCGCGGGTGTGCGGGGCGCCCGCGTCGGCGTCGGAGTACCCCGTGGCGGTGGAGATGCCCAGCTCACGGCAGGTACGGAAGATGCGGCGGGCGATCTCGCCACGGTTGGCGACGAACAGGGTGGTGATCACTGATGCCTCGGCTTCGGTCACGTGGGTCACGGGGTGCCTCACATCCGGAAGACGCCGAAGCCGCCACGGGCGCCCTCGACCGGTGCGGTGTGGATGGCCGACAGGCACAGGCCCAGGACGGTGCGGGTGTCGCGCGGGTCGATCACGCCGTCGTCGTACAGCCGGCCGGAGAGGAACATCGGCAGCGACTCGGACTCGATCTGCTGCTCCACCATGGCGCGCAGCGCGGCGTCCCCCTCGTCGTCGTACGGCTGGCCCTTCGCTGCGGCCGAGGCGCGGGCGACGATGGAGAGCACGCCGGCGAGTTGCTGCGGGCCCATCACGGCGGACTTGGCGCTGGGCCAGGCGAACAGGAAGCGCGGGTCGTACGCCCGGCCGCACATGCCGTAGTGGCCGGCCCCGTACGAGGCTCCCACCAGCACGGACAGGTGCGGGACGGTCGAATTGGAGACCGCGTTGATCATCATGGCGCCGTGCTTGATGATGCCGCCCTGCTCGTACTCCCTGCCGACCATGTAGCCGGTGGTGTTGTGCAGGAAGACCAGCGGGATGTCGCGCTGGTTGGCGAGTTGGATGAACTGGGCGGCCTTCTGCGACTCGGCCGAGAAGAGTACGCCCCGCGCGTTGGCCAGGATGCCGACCGGGTAGCCGTGCAGGGTGGCCCAGCCGGTGGCCAGGCTCGGCCCGTACAGCGGCTTGAACTCGTCGAAGTCCGAGCCGTCCACGAGGCGGGCGATCACCTCGCGCGGGTCAAAGGGGACCTTGAGGTCGCCGGGCACGATGCCCAGCAACTCTTCCTCGGGGTACCTGGGCGGTTCGGCCGGCGGCGGGTCGGCGTGTGCCTTGGACCAGTTGAGGCGGGCGACGACGCGGCGGGCCTGGCGCAGCGCGTCCCGCTCGTCCACGGCGAAGTGGTCGGCCAGCCCGGAGACGCGGGCGTGCATGTCAGCGCCGCCCAGCGACTCGTCGTCGCTCTCCTCGCCGGTGGCCATCCTGACCAGCGGCGGTCCGCCGAGGAAGACCTTGGCCCGCTCCTTGACCATGATCGTGTGGTCGGACATGCCGGGGACGTACGCGCCGCCGGCGGTCGAGTTGCCGAACACCACGGCCACGGTGGGGATGCCGGCGGCCGAGAGCCGGGTGAGGTCCCGGAACAGGGCACCACCGGGGATGAAGATCTCCTTCTGGCTGGGCAGGTCGGCGCCGCCCGACTCGACCAGCGAGATACACGGCAGCCGGTTGGCGCGGGCGATCTCGTTGGCGCGCAGCGCCTTCTTCAGCGTCCACGGGTTGCTGGCCCCGCCGCGTACGGTCGGGTCGTTGGCCGTGATCAGGCACTCCACGCCCTCGACCACGCCGATGCCGGTGACCAGGGCCGCGCCCACGGCGTAGTCGCTCCCCCAGGCGGCGAGCGGGGAGAGTTCGAGGAAGGGCGTGTCAGGGTCCACGAGGAGTTCGATCCGCTCACGGGCCAGCAGCTTGCCGCGCTCGCGGTGCCGGGTGACGTACTTCTCGCCGCCGCCGGCGATCGCCTTGGCGTGTTCGGCCTCGACGGCGGCGAGCTTGTCGAGCATGGCCTCCCGGTGGGCGGCGTACTCGGGGCTCGTCGTGTCGAGCGCCGACGCGATGACGGTCACAACAGCTCCTCCGGGAGGTCGAGTTGACGGGCGCGCAGCCACTCGCCGACGGCCTTGGCCTGGGGGTCGAACCGGGCCTGGGCCGCGACGCCCTCGCCCAGCAACCCTTCGACGAGGAAGTTGAGCGCGCGCAGGTTGGGCAACAGGTGTCGGGTGATCGGCAACTCTTCGACCTCCGGGAGGAGGCGGCGCAGTCGCTCGACGGTGAGTTCGTGGGCCAGCCAGCGCCAGCCGGCGTCCGAGCGAGCCCACACGCCGATGTTGGCGCTGCCGCCCTTGTCGCCGCTGCGGGCCCCGACGACGCGGCCGAGCGGGGCCCGTACCGTCGGCAGCCCGGACGGCAGTGGCTCGGGCAGCGGCGGCGCGTCGAGCGGGACCAACCCTCGGGTGTGCGCCGGAGGGTCGACGGAAAGCCGCTCGCCACCGGGCAGCACCGCCGTGTGCGGCACGCTGGCCGCCGGTACGAACGCGGCCTCGAAGACGCCGTACGGGGCGCCCTTGCCGGGCGGGGCGGTGACGTGGAAGCCGGGAACGCTGGCGAGGGCGAGTTCAACGGCCGCGCCGCTCAGCGCCCGCCCCACCGGCTCCTGTCGCGGATCGCGGGCCACGAGCCGCAGCAGCGCGCTGGCCTCCTCCTGCACGGCGGCGTCCGGGCGATCGGTCCGCGCCAGCGTCCAGCACACCTCGGCGGGCCGCTGACCGGCCAACGCCTCCTCCACCTGGTCCCGTACGAGAGCGGCCTTGGCCTCGATGTCCAGGCCGGTCAGGACGAAGGTGACCTCGTTGCGCCAGCCCCCGAGCCGGGTCAGCCCGACCTTGACGTCGGGCGGCGGAGCCTCGCCGCGCGCGCCGCTGATCCGCACCCGGTCGGGCCCCTCCCGCACCAGGCGCAACGTGTCGAGCCGGGCGGTGACGTCGGGGCCCGCGTAGCGCGCGCCCTGCGTCTCGTAGAGGAGTTGGGCCGTGACGGTCTCGGTGGTGACGGCGCCGCCGGTGCCCGGGTGCTTGGTGATCACGCACGAGCCGTCGGCGTGGATCTCGGCGAGCGGGAAGCCGGGGCGGTACGGGACGCGCCGCCCGGGGCCGGCCGGGGACGCCTGGTGCGGAAGGGGCGCGGTGAAGGGTTGGTTGAAGGTTTCGGCGGAGGATCGGGAGGCGCCGAACGGGTCCTGCGGGCGGGGTAGGTGCTCGGTGAAGAAGGCGTAGTTGCCGCCGGTGGCCTGCGCGCCGCACTCCAGGACATGGCCCGCGACGACGGCGCCGGCCAGCGCGTCCCAGTCGTCGGGCGCCCACCCGAAGTGCGCGGCGGCGGGCCCGCTGACCAGGGCCGCGTCGGTCACCCTGCCGGTGACCACGACGTCGGCGCCGGCCCGCAGGCAGGCGGCGATGCCCGCGCCGCCCAGATAGGCGTTGGCGGTCAGCGCGTCCGCGCCCCAGCCCTCGCGCTGGGCCCGCTCCAGCACGTCGTCGCCCTCCACGTGGGCGACCCGTACCGGAACCCCCACCCGGTCGGCGAGTTCGCGTACGGCGTCGGCGAGCGCGGCCGGGGCCAGCCCGCCCGCGTTGGCCACGATCCGCACGCCGCGCTCGACGGCGAGCCCGAGCCCCTCCTCCAACTGCCGCAGGAAGGTCCTGGCGTAGCCACGGTTCGGGTCCTTCAGCCGGTCTCGGCCGAGGATGAGCATGGTCAGTTCGGCCAGGTAGTCGCCGGTCAGCACGTCCAGCGGGCCGCCGGTGAGCATCTCGCGCAGGGCGTCGAACCGGTCCCCGTAGAACCCGGACGCGTTCCCGACCCGCAGCGGCCCCGGCGCCGGAAGCCCGGCCCGCGCGGCCTCGGCCCCACCCATCGGCCACCCCGCCCCACCCGAACGCTCCACGCCCGGACTCGCTGGGCCTGAACTCTTCGCGCCCGAACCCTTCGCGCCGGAACCCTTCGCGCCCATGCCCGTCCCCCCCGCTCATGCCCCGCCCCCGCGCCGCTTGGTCCGGCAGCGGCCCGCGTCAACGGCCGTGACGCCGTCGACAGCCGGGGCCACCGCCGCGTGCGCGCCGGGGCCCGCGCCGTGTGCGGCGGCCACGGCGGCGCCGGCCAGGCTGCCGGCGGGGCGGCCCGCGCCCGGCGGGCCGGCGAACGCCTGGGCGATGCCGAGCCACCGTCTGGCCTCGCCGCCGTCCACCCGCAGGGCCAGGTCGTCGCGGTGCGCGCGCTGCGTGACGAGGAGGCAGAAGTCAAGCGCGG
This sequence comes from Streptomyces sp. 71268, assembly GCF_029392895.1. NCBI lineage: Bacteria > Bacillati > Actinomycetota > Actinomycetes > Kitasatosporales > Streptomycetaceae > Streptomyces > Streptomyces sp. 71268. The sequence continues at coordinate 5,039,091 of NZ_CP114200.1, read as the reverse complement.
GCCCGCTGACGCGCTGGGACGCCTCGGGCGGCCCGTACGTCCACAGCGCCCCGTCGGGTGCCGTCAGCTCCACCCTGAACTCCTCAGTTGGTGGGGAGAGTTGATTGATCGCGTAGGCGTAGTCGCGCGCCCGTACGCCGATGTGGGCGATGTGCCGCAGCCGCGCGGTGGGCGTGCGGCGCACGCCGAGCGCGTCCGCCACGTCCTGCCCGTGCGCCCAGGTCTCCATCAGCCGGGCGGTCGCCATCGAGGCGACCCCCATCGGCGGCCCGTACCACGGCAGCTTCGCGCCCTCGGGCCGCGTGGCGAGCAGCTCGCCGAGCGCGGCGCGGCCGGCGCGCCAGCGGGCGAGGAGGGTGGCCGGCGGCTCCAGCGCGCCGGCCGCCGCGCCCTCGTCGACGAAGCGCTCCGGCGCGGCGGCGGCCTTCTCGACCTCCCGCGCGAACACCTCCGGCGCCGACGCGGCCTCGCTCGCCCGCGCGTCGGTCCAGGTTAGGTGGGCGATCTGGTGCGCGATGGTCCAGCCGACGGCGGGCGTCGGCCGGGCCCACTGGGCGGGGTCGAGCCCGGCGACCAGCGCGTCCAGCTCGTCGCCCTCGGCCCGCAGGTCATCGAGCAGGGCGGCGGTGTCGGCCATGTGCGCTCCCCATCTCCTCGGGTGCTCCTCGGTAGTTCCTCGGGTGTTCCTGGTTGCTGTTCGGGCGCTCTTCGGGTCGTGCTCGTCGCGATGCCCGAACCGCTCGCGCCCCCGGCGGAACGGCCCGTTCGGACAGCGAGCCGGCCCGGTCCGGGCAGCGGCCGGGATGAGGCCGCGCGACGGACGGGGCGGCCTCGCTCAGCAACGCGCCGGAACGACTCGGGGCCGAACCGGCACGGCTCGGGTTCGGATCGGAACGGCTCGCAAGCCGATCGGGAGTGGATCGGAATGGACTCGGCTCAGGCGGGCGACGGGTGTTGGGGATCGCCGGCGCGGCAGCGGGCACACCGCGCGGCGGGCGCCGGGGCAGTCCTCCCGGTGCCGAGAACGAGAGTGGCAGCCTCGCCAGAAACAAGCAAGCGTGATTGCATTGTTTTCTGTGAGCGACGCGCGCCGCCCGCGCCCCTTCCGGCCCCTATCGCACCCCCTATCGGCCTACAGCGGCGCGTCAGGGAAAGGATTCGGGCGAACTCGGTGGCCAGATAAGACCAGGTGGGCGAGGTCACAGTGGCAACCGACCGTCTCAGATGACGGCCCGCCGTCAGCAACTTGCCGGGATTTGTGGCTAGTTGGGGCCGTGGACGGGCCATACGCGCAGGTCATACCGGTCGTCCGAAACCGCATATCGGCCGCTCTCCACAGCTCGGAAACCAGACGTTTACTTCGGCGCGCGCGCGTGCGCGGTCATCGGGTTATACGCTGAAAGTCCTGGGCGCGAGCCAGGGACACCCCTTACGCAGCGGGTGTTTTCTCCAGGTCTCCTGAACTCTCGGACGAGGGCGGTGCGGTGGTACGGAAACGGGCGGCACTCAGCCTGCTGGCGGCCGTGATCGGCGCCATGCTGGCCGTGCTGTTGAGCGTTCCGACCGCGCAGGCCGCCGCCCCCGCCCCCGCCGGCTCGTACAGCGCCGGTCAGGCGGCGGAGACCGTCAGGCTGTGTGAGGACACTCCACGGCAGCCACGGCAGGGCGAGGAGTTGCCCGCTCGGTCATCGTCGTCGGGCCGTTACGGCACGACCCAGACCGCGCCGCCGACCTCCCGGCCGTGCAGTTCGACGCCCGTCACGCACGCCGCGCGCGCGTGTGGCGCCCCAGGGCCGGGCGGTCCCGACTGCGCGTCCCTCGGGCAACACCGAGAACGCGGGGCGGCACTGCCCGTCATGCTCCAGGTCTTTCGCTGCTGAGACGGCCGCGTAAGAGCACCGGACCGGCGCCCACGCCCGGCCCGGACCCACGCCGCGCTCCGCGCCGGGCCCACCGTCGTGCCCCGTGGAACCGTGGAGCGGCCGTACTCCGGCCGTAGCGAGGTCCCGGCCAGGCCCCCAGTGGCGGTCCGCTCCCCCTGGCGACCTTCCGAGCACCCAGCACACCCCTGATGCGCCGCCCCCGCCGCGGGCACGCCACCGCGTGCCCCCGGTGACTCCCGCGCGCCCCATCCGGGCGCGGCACCGACCGGTGACGATGGCCGTACCTCGGCCCCCGCACCGGTGGTTCCCCATGGGCCGCCCGTCGGCCGACCGTCAGGTGCGGCCACCCTCTCCCCCGCTCGGAACGGCTCCGCCCGGGCCCTCCCTGTTCCCTATACGCCAGTTCGTACCGATGCGCACCCCCCTTCAGCGCAGGAGGCAACTGACATGAAATCCCTCATCGACCACGCCCGTACCTTCCGTGACCAGCTCCACCAGCGCGCCGACCTGGCCGCGTTGGCCGCCGGACAGTCGCCGGAGGCGCTCTTCATCACCTGCTCCGACTCCCGCGTCGTCCCGTCGCTGATCACCGGCGCGCGCCCGGGCGGGCTCTTCGAGCTGCGTACGGCGGGCAACATCGTGCCCGAGTACCGCCCGGACCACCCCAGCGGCGAGACCGCCACCATCGAGTACGCGGTGGAGGTGCTCGGCGTCGCGGACATCGTGGTGTGCGGCCACTCGCACTGCGGCGCCGTCGGCGCGCTCGTCCGTGGCGAGGACCTGACCGCCGTACCGGCCGTCTCCAACTGGCTGTCCCACGCCGCCCATTCGCCGACCGGGCCCGAGGGCCCACTGGAGCCAGGCGACCACGGGCCTGAGGTCGCGCGCCCGGTCCAGGCGCACGTGCTGGCCCAGTTGGAGCGGCTGCGCGGCTACCCGTGCGTCGAGCGCCGGCTGGCCGCCGGCACGCTCGGGCTGCACGGCTGGTTCTACGAGGTGCACACGGGCGCCGTGCTCGAACACCGGTCGTCCGACGACGCGTTCCTCCCGCTGTGAGCCCCGATGACGGACGACGCTCACCTGTCGGCCGAGCCCTCCGGCTCCGCCCAACCCCCCAGACCACCCGTGGCTCCCGGCCCCGTGCCACCGAGCCACGGCAAACCGCATCGCGAGGACACCATGCGCCCCACCGCACTCACCCTGCGGCGTGACTTCGCCGCCTCACTCGTCGTCTTCCTCGTCGCCCTGCCGCTGTGCGTCGGCGTCGCCGTCGCCTCCGGCGTGCCGGCCGAGGTAGGGCTGATCACGGGCATCGTCGGGGGCATCGTCACCGGCATGCTCCCCGGCAGCAGCCTCCAGGTCAGCGGCCCGGCCGCGGGCCTGACCGTACTCGTCTACGAGGCGGTCGAGACCTACGGCCTCGGCGCCCTCGGCGTCATCGTGCTGGTCAGCGGGCTGGCCCAACTCGCCCTCGGCGCGCTGGGGTTCGGCCGCTGGTTCCGTGCCATATCCATATCCGTGGTCGAGGGCATGCTCGCCGGCATCGGCCTGGTCATCATCGCCGGCCAGTTGTACGCCATGGGCGACATCACCGCGCCCAAGACCGGCCTCGACAAGATCACCGGACTGCCCGGCCTGGTCGGCGACATCGCCGGGAGCGGCGACGCGCTGATCGCCTTCGCGGTCGGCGCCGGCGTCGTGGCGATCCTCGCCACCTGGCCGTACCTGCCCGCGAAAGTGCGGGTCGTGCCCGGCGCGCTGGCCGCCGTCCTGCTGGCCACCGGCGTGACCGCGCTGGCCGACCTGTCGATCGCCAAGGTCAAGGTGCAGGGCCTGCTCGACTCGGTGAACGTGCCGGGCGGTGGCGACTTCGACGACCTGGCCCAGGTCGGGATCATCGGCACCATCGTGGCCTTCACCCTCATCGCGTCCGCCGAGAGCCTGTTCAGCGCCGCGGCGGTGGACCGGCTGCACGACGGGCCGCGCACCGACTACGACAAGGAGCTGATGGCGCAGGGCGCGGGCAACACGCTCTGCGGCGTGCTCGGCGCGCTGCCGATGACCGCGGTCATCGTGCGCAGCTCGGCCAACGTGCACGCCGGGGCCGTCACCAAGGCGTCCCGGGTGCTGCACGGCGTGTGGCTGCTGCTGTTCGCCGCGCTGCTGCCGGCCGTCATCGGCCTCATCCCGCTCGCCGCGCTCGCCGGTGTCCTGGTCCACGCGGGGTGGAAGCTGCTGCCGCTGGGCCACCTGGTGCCGATGTGGCGCAAGCACCGGGGTGAGGCGATCATCCTGGGCGTCACGGCCATATCCATCGTGGCGGTCAACATGTTCGAGGGCGTGCTGATCGGCCTGGCGCTGTCCATCATCAAGACGGCCTGGGAGACCTCGCACATCCAGACCTCGGTCAAGGAGACGCCGAGCGGCACCATCCGCGTCTCCCTCACCGGCAACGCGACGTTCCTGCGGCTGCCGAAGATGCTCGACACGCTGGAGGGGCTGCCGGCCGACCGGCCCATCGAACTGGACCTGTCCGGCCTGCGCCACCTCGACCACGCGTGCAGCACGGCCCTCACCGGCTGGGCCGAGCGGCACAACGACGAGGGCACGGTGCCGGTACGGATCGCCGCCGAGGCACGGGTCGACGGCGCGGCGACGGCTCCCGACAACACGGGGGCCGACACGACTGCCGACGCCGACGCGCCGCCGTCCGCCCCGGCGGAGGGGCGCACCGAGAAGGAACGCGAGCGGGTGACCGCCTGACCCTTCCCCCGACCGCCCCTGCCCCGTCTCCGTTCCCGTAACGGGGACGGGGACGGGGGGGGGGGCACGCACCACCGGGCCGGGCCCGGCGACCTCCGCCGCGCCCGGCCCACGCGCGCGCGTGGGCTGTTCGGGAGGTGCGGGGCGTCGACCCTGGGTGTGGATATGGGTGCGGGCGCGGGGGCGAGTGGGGGCGTACGAGTACGCGTACGGGTGTGCCGTGGGGCTCAGGCGGGGCCGGGGGCGGGGTGCGGGCTGGTGCGGGTCCAGCTCAGGTGGTACCGCTGGAAGCTGGTGGACTTCAGGCCGGGGAAGGCCAACTGGTTCTGCCACTGGTCGTTGTCGCGGTCACCGTCGGTGTCATCGGCCTGTTGGTCCCGGTGGTCCTGGTGTTCCTGGTTGTCCTGATGGTCCTCGTGAATCGCGGCCAGCGCGTCGACGTGCGCCTGCACGCTCACCCACTCCGCGTAGTTGAGCACCCGCGTGCCGTCCGTGCTCACGTGGAAGTGCGCCGCGAGCAGCCCGTCGAAGTCGTCGACCTCCGGTTCGTCCCCGTCGAACCAGCCGTCCACCCAGCGCCGCAGCCGTGCCTCGTCCGGCCCGTCGAACTCGATGCTCACGGCGACGGCGCAGCCGACGGCCGGCGCCCGCGGGCCGCGCGAGCGCGGCGTGAAGGCGCTGCGGTAGAGCCGGTAGGACGTCACCCCGTCGCGCTCGATGCCCGGCACCGCCGCGTCGATCTCGGCGGCGTGCGCCGCCTGCCGCCCCGCCCCGACGTACGCCTCGCGCGCCGCCTCGCTCGTCCACTGCGCGTAGTGCAACAGCGTCTCGCCGTCGGTGCCGGTGTACACGCTGTAGCCCAGCAGCTCGGGCGTGGGCCAGGGCAGTCGCCGCCAGGTGGCGGCGATGGCGTCCACGGCGGCGCGCTGCCGCTCGGGCGTGCCCACCCGCCAGGTGCTGAACGTGGCCAGGCCGGCGTCGGCCCTGGTGGCGTCCGGATACGCGAACGGGCCGACGGCCGGTTCAGCCGCCTCGCCCACCTCGGCCGTCCCGCCCGCCCCCGTGTGCGTGGTCGTACGGTCCTCTGCGGTCATCGCCGGTCTCCTCGTGGTCCGGGCGGCGCGCGGCACACGCCGCGCACCGGGTGCGTGCCGCGCGTGGGTGCGTGCGCCGCGCGTGCGTGCCGGACCGCGCCGTGCCCCGGGCCCGGGCGCCGGGCGGCGTCGCCCCTGCCGTCCCCTGCCGTGAGCGACGCACGCGTGCGCTGGCCAGCGGGCCGGGGGCGCGGCGCGGATGGTGACCATCCTGAAACTTCAACCACAGTTGAAGTCAACCCCGTTCGGGACCGGGCGTCGGCTCACTCTTCGTCCCGCCGTCCGGCCAGCGCCTCCGCCAGCACCTCGGCCAGGTGGCGGGCGCGCTGGCCGGCGAGTTGGTGGAGTTGCGTACGGCAGGAGAACCCGTCCGCCAGCACCTCGGCGCCGTCCGGCCGGTCCCGTACGGCGGGCAACAGCGCCTCTTCGGCGCAGGCCACCGAGACCTCGTAGTGCCCGGCCTCGAAGCCGAAGTTGCCGGCGAGGCCGCAGCAGCCGCCGCTGAGTTCGCCGGTCAGCCCGGCCCGCTCGCGCAGCGTGCGCTCGGCCGCGTCGCCGAGCACCGCGTGCTGGTGGCAGTGGGTCTGGCCGACGACGGGGCGGTCCACGCGCGGCGGGTGCCAGTTCGGCGCGTACTGATCCAGGGCCTGCGCGAAGGTGAGCACCGACGCGGCGAGTCGGGCCGCGCCCGGTGTGTCGGGGCCGAGAAGTTCGGGCAGGTCGGCGCGGAGTGTCGCGGCGCAGCTCGGTTCGAGGACGACCAGCGGCAGGCCCGCGTCCAGGGCCGGGGTCACCGCGTCCACGGCGCGCCGCATCACCTGCTTGGCCCGGTCGAGCTGACCGGTGGAGACCCAGGTCAGCCCGCAACACAGCGGCCGGCCCGGCCCGGTGGGCGGCACGACGACCCGTAGCCCGGCGTCCTCAAGGACGGCGACCGCGGCCCGCCCGACGCTCGGCGCGAGGTAGCTGGTGAAGGTGTCGGGCCACAGCACCACGGTGGGCCGATCACGGCCCCGGTCCCGGTCCCGGTCCCGGCCACGCTCCCGTACTCCGGGTCGGCCAGCCCGCCGCCGGGCCCGGGTGCGCCACCAGCGGGGGAAGGGTTCGGCGGCCAGCTCCGGCAGGTCACGCTCGGGCGCGATGCCGCCAACTCGCTTGGCCAGCGCGGCGAGTGGCCCGACCCGGGCCGCCGCGTTCGCCACCGGTGCCAGCCGGAGCGCGGCGGCGGTCCGCAGCCACACCGGCAGCCAGCCCATGGCGTAGTGCGCGGCGGGCCGCAGCCGGCCGGCGTAGTGGTGGTGCAGGAACTCCGCCTTGTACGTGGCCATGTCCACGCCCACCGGGCAGTCGGTGCGGCACCCCTTGCAGGACAGGCACAGGTCGAGCGCGTCGCGCACCTCGGTCGAGCGCCAGCCGTCCGCGATGACCTCGCCGGCGAGCATCTCGTGCAACAGCCTGGCCCGCCCCCGGGTCGAGTGCCGCTCGTCGCCGGTGGCGCGGTACGAGGGACACATCACGCCGGCGCCGCTCACGGAGGTCGTACGGCACTTGGCGACGCCCACGCAGCGCCGCACCGCGGCCGAGAAGTCGCCGCCGTCCTCCGGATAGCCGAACGCGACGTCCACCGGCTCGCGCGGCAACACCGCGAACCGCAGGTTCTCGTCCAACCGGTGCGGCCGGGCCAGCATCCCCGGATTCATCCCGCCGGCCGGGTCCCACAGGTCCTTGAACCGCTCGAAGAGTTGGACGAGTTCGTTCCCGTACATCTTCGGCAGCAGCTCCGCGCGCGCCTGCCCGTCGCCGTGCTCGCCCGAGAGCGAACCGCCGTGCGCGACGACGAGGTCGGCCAGGTCGTACGAGAAGTCGCGGAAGCGCGCGATGCCGGGCTCGGTCAGCAGGTCGAAGTCGATCCGCACGTGGATGCAGCCGTCACCGAAGTGCCCGTACGGCGTGCCGCGCAGCCCGTGCTGGGCGAGCAGGGCGCGGAAGTCCCGCAGGTAGCCGCCGAGCCGGGCCGGCGGCACCGCGCAGTCCTCCCACCCCGGCCACGCCTCTCCCCCGAGCCCTCGGCTCCGCCCGGGCAGTGAGGCGCCCCCGGCGTCCGGCATCCGGGTGGCCGTGCCGGAGGCGTCCTCGCGGACGCGCCACAGGGCGCGCTGGTGGGCGGGGTCGGTGATGACGGCGCTGTCGGTGCACTCGGCCGCCGCGTCGCGCAACAGCGCGCCGGCGTGCGCCCGCGCCTGCTCCGGGCTGTCGCCGCCCACCTCCACGAACAGCCAGGCCCCGCCGCGCGGCAGCGACGCGGCGGCGACCGGCCCCACCAGGTCGCTGGCCATGCCCTCGACGGTCAGCGGCCCGTGCGGCAGCAGCGTGCTGGCCGCGTCGGCGGCGGCGTTCTCGTCCGCGTACCCGAGGATCGCCAACGCCCGCGCCCCCGGCGCCCGTACGAGCCGTACCGTCGCCTCACTGACCACCCCGAGGGTGCCCTCGCTGCCGGTGAAGGCGCGCGCCAGGTCGAGGCCGCGCTCCGGCAGCAGCGCGTCGAGCGCGTACCCGGAGATGCGGCGCGGCAGCTCGGGAAAGCCGGTGCGCAGCAGCGCCAGGTTCCCGTCCACCAGCCCCCGCAACCCGTCCCGCAGGCGGACGGGCAGCCCGTCCAGGCCGCCACCGTCCCCCTCCCCGAGGAGCCGCGCCCGCTCGCCCCCGTACAGCAGCGCCGTCACCTCCCGCACGTTGTCGGCGGTGGTGCCCCAGGCCACCGAGTGCGCGCCGCAGGAGTTGTTGCCGATCATTCCGCCGATGGTGCAACGGCTGTGCGTGGACGGGTCGGGCCCGAACGTCAGCCCGTACGGCGCGGCGGCCGAGCGCAGCTCGTCGCAGATGACACCGGGTTGGACGACGGCCGTACGGGCCTCGGGGTCGAGCGAGAGGACGCGGTTCAGGTACCGGGTCGTGTCGAGCACGACCCCGACCCCGGTCGCCTGCCCGGCGATCGAGGTCCCGCCCCCGCGCGGTACGACGGGCACGCCGTGCTCGCGGCAGACGGCGAGGGTGGCCGCGATGTCGTCCACGTCGCGCGGCGCGACGACGGCGAGCGGCACGCGGCGGTAGTTCGAGGCGTCCATCGTGTTCAGCGCGCGGGTGGTGGTATCGGCCGCCACGTCGCCGCGCACGGCCGCCCGCAGGGCGTGGGTGAGGGCGCGGCTCTCGGCGCTGTCTTCGGCGTGGCTTCGGGGTCGCGTGGGCCGGGTGGCCGGGCGCCCGGGTCGTTCTCCCCGCCGGGTGGGGGCCGGACTGTCCCTGGTGGGTGGCCCGTCGCCGGCAGCCGCCGGCTGGCCGCTCGGTTCGTCGGAATGCCGCTGGTCGCCGCCTGACTCCGGGTCGTTGCTCTTCTGCGCCATGGGTCCAGCGTGCCTGGGGAGGGGTGGTTGGGGTGAGGTGGCGCACGGGGCGGGCCCCGACCCCAGCCCAGCGGGGGAGGCCCGGCCCCCACGCGCGAGACACCGCTCACGCGTGGGAGCCGGACCCACGTGAACCGGTCAGTCGCACTGCTCACACAGTTGCCCACGCCGCACCACGACCGGCAGCGACCTGCCCACCCCCGGCTCGGGCACCCACCGGCCCCGGTGGGACCGGCGCTGCGGTGGGCCGTACGGGGACTGCCAGGCCGGCCGGTCGGCCACGGCCGAGGCGCGGAGTCGGGCGGCGAGGGGCTGGTGGTCGAGGGTGAGGCGGAAGGTGTCGCTCACCCGGGAACGCGCGGAGGCGGACAGGGAGCAACGGCGGAGGACGATCGACAGCGAGGTGGGGAAGGCCACCCAGGTTGTGGACACAGAGATATCCCGTTTCCAGTGAGAGGACCGCAGCGAAAGGCAGCGCGGCGCACAGGACTGCGACGCGCGACGGAACAGCGCTCGGGGGTTCTCACTTGGTGTACAACGGCACGTCCTTGACCGGAGAGCGGATGACTGCGGGCGGAAGGACGGTAACGGCCCACGGGAACCCGGCTCCACTCCTTTTTCGGCCGGGTGGCGAGACTCTTCTTTCGGCCGGGTGGGTGGGTGGGTGGCGGGACTCTTCTTTCGGCGGGTGGTGACGGCCGGCGTACGACTCGACCGGGGAGGCCAAGGCCATGCCGCGCCCGCGACCGCTCCCACACGACGGCGCGAGGACGACACTGGGCCCTCGCGGACGGGGGAATCCGCGAGGGCCCAGCAGGGAAGGGCGCAGAAGGGGGCTGCGAAAAGGGTGAGGTCAGTCCTTGAGGACGTCCTTGATCTTTTCCTTGGCGTGTCGGGCGTCTCCCTTGGCCTGGTCGGCCCGGCCGTCCGCGGTGAGGCGCTCGTTACCCACGGCACGCCCGGCGGCTTCCTTGACCTTGCCCTTGGCCTGGTCGGTCTTGGCCTCGGTCTTCTTGTCGGCAGCCATGTCACTCACACCTTGATCTACTGGACATCAGGTACATCCAGCGTCTGACCGCTGTGTTCGGGTTCAAACACGGTCAACGGTGGCGGCGGCCGAAAGCGGCGCGATCGACGATCGGCGACGGATGGCCGGCGATCGGCGCGGACCGCCGTCCCCGGCCTGGCGCCCGAGATCGACGCACCAGTCACCCGGTCACTGATCGCCTACGACCACGGGTTCAGGTGTAGGCCGCCGTGTCGCGCACTTCACCGAACCGGGGAAAGATCTTCTCCACGGTGAAGTCGTGCTCGTCGGCAGCGAAGCCGGACATCGCGTCGGCGACGAACTCCACCTCGTAGCCGTGGTCGCTCGCGGCCCGCGCGGTGGACTCGACCCCCATCGTGGTGACCAGCCCGGCGAGTACCAGCGTGTCCACGCCCCGATCGCGCAACTGGTCGTGCAGGTCGGTGCCATGGAACGCACCGACGGTGCGCTTGACGATCACCACGTCGCTGGGCTGGACCAGACCGGCGGCGAAACCGCTGCCCGGCGGCTGCTCGGTCGTGTTCGGCCTTTCCACCCGAACCAGCACCACCGGGCGACCGCTCGCCCTGAACACCTCAGCCAACCGACGGCAGCGCGTCAACACCTCTTCGCCGGAGTGCGGGGCAAGGGGCAGGTCGATGATGCGCGGCATCAGGTCAATGAGGATCAGCGCGGAGGTCACGGAGGCGATAGTAGGCCAGGGCCCGAGACCGCCTCCCTTCAGCTGTACCAACAGGTGAACACCTCGGACTCGCTCGTCCTAGGTCCGCAGCCCTCGGCCGGGCCCATCCGAGGTCCGGTCGCAGGGCCGATGCCACGCCCCGGCGGCCGGGGAGACGATGTGGGCGTACACCGCTGACCCCATTGCCCCCGTTACCTCGTTGACCCCATTGACCCCGTTGGTCTCGTTGAGAGGAGCGCGACATGTCGTACCTGGAACCCCTCGCCTACCCCGAGCCTCGCTACCACGGAGCCGAAGGCGAGGTGAACGCGGTCTTCCGGCCGGCGGACGCCCCGCCGGACCTCTCCTCGCCCGGCGGGACCACCCACTACCTGGCCACCAACGAGTCCACGGGTGGCGAGTTCGGGCTGTACAAGGTGGAGTTGGCGGCGCGTTCGGCCGGCGCCAAGCCGCACTTCCACCGGGCGATGTCGGAATCCTTCTACGTACTCTCCGGCGAACTGGAGCTGTACAACGGCGAGAAGTGGGTCACCGGCCGCGCCGGCGACTTCCTGTACGTGCCGGTCGGCGGCCTGCACGGGTTCAAGAACGCGACCGACGAGCCGATGACCATGCTCATGCTCTTCTCACCGGGCGCGCCGCGCGAGGAGTACTTCGAGCGGGTGGCGGAGATGTCCCAGCGCGGCGGTGAGGAGCTGAAGCGGTTCCGCCACCGGCACGACAGCTACTTCGTGGAGGACTTCGAGCCGGGGACGGGTGGCGGCGGCGCGGCGTAGCCGTGGGTACGGCCCTCCGGGGCGGCCGGCGACAGCAGGGCGGCCGGTGCGTTCGCAGCCGCCCGACCAGGCGGGGCGGCCGGGGCCGTGCCCACCACGACCGTGACGTCCAACTCCTCCGAGGTGGTCAGCCGGGCCGCCAGCCCGCCCCGTACGAAGGCCAGTGCGGCGCGCGCGGCCTGTCGCTCGCTCGTCTCGACCAGGACGCAGCCGCCGGGCGCCAGCCACTCGCGCGCGCCGGCGGCCACCCGGCGCAGCACGTCGAGCCCGTCCGTGCCACCGTCGAGGGCCACCAGCGGCTCGTGGTCGCGGGCCTCGGACGGCAGCAGCGCGACCGCGTCGGACGGGACGTACGGCACGTTCGCCGCCAACACGTCGACCCGCCCACGCAGCGCGGCGGGTAGCGGCGCGAACAGGTCGCCCTCGTACACGCGCCCGCCGACGCCGGCGACGTTGCGCCGGGCGCAGCGCACGGCGGCCGGGTCCACGTCGGCGGCGTGCAGGACGGTGCCCGGCCCGAGCGCGGCCACCAGGGCGGCGCCCACCGCGCCAGAGCCGCAACACAGGTCCACCACGACGGCCCCGGCCCTCCCCTCCCGCGCCGCCGACCGCCGGCCAGTCGCGTGCGCGACGGCCTGGCTGACCAGGAACTCCGTACGCCGCCGGGGTACGAACACCCCGGGGTCGAGCGAGATCCGCAACCCCCGGAACTCGGCCCAGCCCACGACCTGCTCCAACGGCAACCCGGCCACCCGGCGCCGCACCATCGTCTCGACCTCCTCCGGCGTGCGGGCGGTACGCAGGATGAGCCGCGCCTCGTCCTCGGCGAACACGCAGCCTGCGGCCCGCAGCCGGTCGACCACGTCGGGCGGGGCGGTTACGGCGGGAGGCGAGGCGGGACACGCGGGAGGTGAGGTGGGCAGGGCGTACGGGTCCGAGCCTGGGCACGGGCCCGGGACCGGATGCGTCGGGGACTGCGCTGCGTCGGGGGACATGCGGGGTACGTCGTAAACGTGTGACACGGGAACCTTTCGAGGCGCCTGCGGGGCCCCTGGGTTCACCTACGCGACGAACCGCACCCATGCGAGGGGGAGCACCCGACCTGACACTGCGGAAATGGGGCTCACCTCCTCGTTCGCTCGACGGTTCACGGCTGGAGCGCGTGACCACTGGAGCGCGCCACTGTACCCGACCGGCGCGCGGACGCCAGTCGCGCGCCCCCACGCGTGTGGACCGGTGCCCCGGGTGGGCCGGCGGCGGTGGGCTGACTGGAGGGTGTCCGTACGCGGCTGTCTCGGCTGTGACCACCGCAGCCCACGGGAAACTCCACCCGCCAAGGGTGACCCGGCACCGTGACTTGATGGGGGAGGCGCAATGCTCAAGCGCGCACGCTGCGAATCGTCGAGGAAGCATGGAAAAGCGGGGGCGGCACGCTGCGGCTGATCGCCTTCGTGGGAGCGGCCACCTGCGCCGCACTCACCCTCGGTGGTGGCGCCTGGCTCGCGGGCCTGCTGTAGCGGTGCTGAGGCGCGACCCGGATTCTTCGGAGTTCGGTGGTCTGAGGATGTCGAGAACGTGCCACCGGCTCCGTCCCAGGGACATCAGCGGCCACCACCAGCCGCACGAGGAAGAAGGAGAAACCAGCATGGCGATTCAGCGGATGGACAACGTCGGCATCGTCGTCGAGAACATGGATGCCGCCATCGCGTTCTTCGTGGAACTCGGTATGGAGCTGGAGGGCAGGGCGGAGGTCGAGGGCCTCTTCGCCGACCAGTGCACCGGACTCGACGGCGTCCACTGTGACATCGCGATGGTCCGGACCCCGGACGGTCACAGCCGGCTCGAGCTGGCGAAGTACCGCAACCCCGCGGCGATCAGCGCAGGGCCGCGTAACCAGCCGCACAACGTTCTGGGCACGCACCGCGTCATGTTCGCCGTCGACGACCTCGAGGACACCGTTGCCCGCCTGCGCCCTCACGGCGCCGAACTCGTCGGCGAGATCGCCCGGTTCGAAGACAGCTATCTGCTCTGCTACCTCCGCGGCCCGGAGGGCATCATCGTCGGACTGGCCGAGCAACTGCGCTGAGAAGGAGGCCGAACCAAGCAGCCGCACGAGATCGTCGAGGTTCTGAACCGCCCGACCAGCCAGGAACCGCTGGCCCGTGACGTGGCCCGCCTGGCCTACGTCGCCAAGGCCGGAAACCCGCGCAACCGCCCCACCCTCGTACGTCCCGCGCCCACGGGCCACCCGTGACGAGCGGGCGCGCTGTGACGGCCTCGCCGACGTCCGCGTACGGCGGTTGTGGCGGCCCAGCGCGCGGGTGGTCACAACGCGTCGGCCGCCCCCGACGCGCCCCGCCACAGCAGTGGCGGCGGCTGGCCGGTCACGGCGACGCGCAACGCGTGCACCAGGGCCACCCGGCCCAGTTCCGCGATCGGCGTCCACACCAGCTCGTGATCACCGCAGTCGCACGGCACGAGGCCACCGTCCGTACCGAGCCAGCCGCCGTCCACGATCAGCGCGAGCTGTTCCGGGCACGCGCCGCCCTCGTCCGACCGCTGGTCCACGGCGAGCAGGCGTGGCTGGAGCGGCTGCCGAAGGCCCAGCGCGGTCGCCACCCGCCCCGCCGCCGTACGCGCCGGTTCGCCCGGGCGCACGATGACGCCGGGTGGCTCGGCCCCACCGGCGCGGGCGACCTGGAGGACCCGGGGCCACGACCGGGAGACGTCCAGCGGCGCGGCCGGGTCGGCCGGATGCCATACGAGGAGTTCGACCCGCACCTCACACGCCGTCACGAAGCACCACCCGCGAGCAGGGTCATCGCGGCACACTCCGTTGGCTCCCGGTCGTCGAAGGTGCACATGCCGGCCGCGCTCGCCCCGTCCGACCAGAACCACGCCTCGTCGGTGGTGTACTCGACCCGCCGCGCGTTGGGGCACAGCACGTCCTTGCCGAGCGCGTCGGGGTCGAACAGCGAGAGTTCGTAGGCGTGTTGGAAGTCGACGTCGGTCGTCGGCTCCCACGTGTCGCCGTCCCGCAGGAAGAACCGCAGGGCAAGCCCCTTGACGATGACCCGGTGCGCGCCCACCAGCGCGAGGTGCCGCGTCACGCGACCTCACCCCCGCTGCGCGCGTCCCGGTGGCGCGGGCAGCGGCAGGCGCCCCACGCGTCGGCGCGGTGCTGCGACTCAAGCTCGCCCCGGGTGACGGTGGTTGGGTCGACGCGAACCGTACGGCCCCCTACGGGGCGAGGCTTTTCACCGGGGCGCATGCAATACACCCGGAGGCTCATGGTGTGCATGGTTTTCCTTCCACCGCTCACTGCGCGGCTCCAACGGCGTTACTCTCCGTACCCTGCCGATCGTTCCTCGTGAGCGACGTGGCGCACTACCGGCACAGCCGTGACAGGGGCGGTCCTGTCCCATACGGAGAGTGATGGAGCGTGAAACGCAGGCCACAGGTGGGACGTACGACATCGGCCGAACTGTTCGGCGAGCTTGTGCGTCAACTACGCATCAGAGCGGACCTGACCCAGGACCAACTGGCGACAGCCTTACCGGTGGACCGCTCACTCATTGGACACATTGAGGCGGGCAAGCGCCGGCCGGACCTGTCACACGTGAACGTCTTCGACAAGCTGCTCGACGCGGACGGCCTGTTGGTCGAAATGTGGGGCAAGGTGGACTGGTACGCCGCGCATCCCGCACATCCGGACTGGTTCAAGAAACGTGCGGAAATGGACGCTAGGGCGGTCGGTCTGCGCGTCTGGCAAACGCAGTTGGTGCCTGGCCTGCTCCAGACGCCGGACTACGCCACGGCACTGTTCACGCGAAAGGGGCTGAGCCCTGAACAGGTGAAAGACAGTGTGCAGGCGCGACTGAGTCGACAGGAGCGGTTCCTTGACATCGACGGCCCACCGCTGCGCGTGGTGCTTGAGGAGAGCGCGCTCTACAACGTCGTGGGCGGGGCGGAGGTCATGCGTGATCAGTGTGCCCACCTGCTGAACGTCCAGCGCACGGCGAACATGGTGATCCAAGTGCTGCTCGCCACGCGGAAGGAGACCCCGCGCCCCACCGCGTCGCTGTCGCTGATCGTTCTCCCACAAGGCCGCGAGGTGCTGTACTCCGAATCAGTCAACAGCGGGCACTTCGTCCACGACCCAACAGTCGTCCGCGACGCCGGGCGGACATACGATTTACTGCGTACGGAATCGCTATCGGCCAGCGAGACTGCCGCCCTGATCAGAGACGTGATGGAGAGGTACGACCAAGGTGAAAACCCCCGAACTCAGCGCGGCAACATGGCGCAAGAGCAGCTACAGCGGCGACAACGGCGGCGACTGCATCGAGGTAGCCCCCGGATTCCCCGGCGTCGTCCCCGTCCGTGACAGCAAGGACCCACACGGCCCGACCCTGTCCTTCGACGCCCCGGCATGGGAAGCATTCATCACCGGCGTGAAGACGGGCGACTTCACCGCCTGACCCGTACGCGCGCGGTGAACCGCGCGCGTACGGCGCCACGCTCTCCCACGGCGGGTCAGGCCGGGCCGCGGGAAAACCGTCTACCGGGCAGTGGCGGCGCGGGTCACTGCCCCAGGCCCTGCCCGAAACCGCCGTCGACGGGCAGTTCCACGCCCGTGGTGAAGGTGGCGTCGACGGCCAGGTACAGCGCGGCGGTGGCGACCTCGTCCACCGTGCCGCCGCGCCCCATCGGCGTGGACGCGTTGCCCTGCTCGACGAACTCGGCGCGCTGTTCGTCGGTCAGTTCGGCGACACCCATGGTGGGGGTGAGGATGAAGCCGGGGGCGAGCGCGTTCACCCGTATCCCGCGTGGCAGCAGCTCGACGGCGAGCACCTTCGAGAAGGCGGTGACGGCCTCCTTCGCCGCCGAGTAGGCGCTGAGGCCAGGGAAGATCCGGTCGTTGGAGACGGTGGTGAACACGATCGAGCCGCCCTCGGCCAGCAGCGGCGCCAGGCGCTGGACGGTGAAGAAGGCGCCCTTGGCGTTCACGTCGAAGACGCGGTCCCACGACTCCTCGGTGACCTCTTCGAGCGTCTGGAACTCGGCGATGCCCTGGTTGACGAACAGGTAGTCGATGCCGCCGAGGCGGTCGGCGACCTGGTCGCGGAGGGTCGCGATGGCGGCGGCGTCGGTGGCGTCGGAGCGCACCGGGTGGGCCAGCGGGGTGTCGAGCGCGGCCCGCGCCTCGGCCAGGCGCGCGTCGCTGCGCCCCGTGAACACCACCTCCGCGCCGCGATCGGTCAGGGCCTGGACGATGGCCCGGCCCATGCCGATGGTGCCGCCGGTCACGACGGCCCTCTTGCCAGCCAGGTCCTGCTTGTCAACCAGGTTGTCGCGCCGGCCAGTTGAGTGCTGCTGGGTACCGCTGTTCGTTGTCATGGCGGCTAAGCTAGACCTTGACGTCAATGTCAAAGTCAAACGTCCGTCTTCGGGGGTCACATGTTCATCGGCGAGCTGGCGAAGCGCACCGGCGTCAGCACCAGGAGCCTGCGCTACTACGAACAGCAGGGGTTGCTCCGGCCACGGCGGCGGTCCAGCGGCTACCGCGAGTACGACGACTCCGACGTGGCCACCGTGCGCCGGGTCAGGGTCCTACTCGCGGCCGGGCTGAACACCGACCTGATCCGGGAGGTGCTGCCCTGCATGGCCGACGAGGGCGCCATCCTGGCGCCGCTCTGCGACGAGATGGCCCAGGACCTGCGGGACGAGCGCGAGCGCATGGGCCGTTCCATCGAGCAGCTCCAGGCCGCCCACGCCATGCTCGGCTCGATCATCCACGCGGGCGAGGCGCTCACCGCCGGGACCGGGACCAGGGACGAGACCGGGGCCGGGGTCGGCGGCAAGGCGTAGGCGTACGCGTTCCGGCGGGGGATCGCGTACGACGCGGGGCCGCACGTCGGGCCGTACGACGCCGTGTTCACGCTCACGCGCCGCGCTGCCCGCCCCCGACGGTGGCGGCGGCCGGCACGGGGTCTGGTGCGGGGGCCGCGACGAAGTCGAGCAGGTCCTGGTTCACGCGCTCGGCGTGGGTGACGAACAGGCCGTGCCCCGCCGCCGGGTACTCCCGGTACACGTTGTCCGGCACCAGGTGGGCCAACCACCGGCCGCACAGGTCGACGGGGGCGGAGGCGTCGGCGTCGCCGTGGAGGATCAGGGTGGGCAACCGGAGCGCGCTGACCTCCTCTCGCAGATCGGTACAGAACCCCGTCCTGACCACCTCGACGGCGGCCTTGGCCGAGCAGTCCAGGCACCTGCGGACCGTCTGCTCGATAAGTTCGGTGGAGACCGTGTTGCCCAGGTGGGTGGCGAAGAACGCCTGCGCGTTCTGGGCCATCCACCGGGGCCGGTCCCGGGACTGCGTCGCGAGCAGGGCGTCGAGGACCTCCCGGCCGATGCCCTCCGGGTGGTCCGGCGTCTCGACCAGCAGCGGCGCGGTGACCGCCATCAGCACCACCCGGCTCACCCGGGCGTAACCGTGGCGGGTCAGGTACCGGATCACCTCCCCGCCACCCATCGAGTGCGCCACCAGGGTCACCTCGCGCAGGTCGAGGTGGTCGAGCAGCGCGGCGAGGTCGTCGGCGAGGGTGTCGTAGTCGAAGCCGTGGCCGACCCAGTCCGAGCGGCCGTGCCCCCGCTTGTCGAAGGCGACGCAGCGCAGCCCCCGCTCGGAGAGCGGAAGCATCTGGAACTCCCAGGCGCTGCTGCTGAGCCAGGCCCCCGACACGAACACCACCGGTCTGCCCCGGCCCCAGTCGGTGTAGAACAGGCTTGTTCCGTCGGAACCCTCGAAGTACGGCATCAGCGAATCCCCTTCCGGGACGCGGCGGCGTGGTGGTGGGGCAACTCTCGCCCGCCACCGATCACCCCGTCGATTACCGCTGAGGTAGTGGCGCCGAGGCCGTACCGCTGAGGTGGTACCGCCCGCGCGGTCAGGCGATGCGGGCGGGCGGTTGGGCGTCGGCTGTCGGTTCGGAGGGCGCGGACGTGAACTGTGCCGCCCAGCGCCGGTACTTCATGATCGGCCCGTCGCCACGAGCGAGCCGAGGGTGTTCCACGTGCGCGCGGTGCTGCCAGATGGCGACGTCGCGGGCGCTTTGGCTGACGGTGGCTCGCGCGAACGGCACCGAGATCAGGGCGGCCAGCGCACGGGCCAGCCAGCGGCACCTGCGCCAGGTGAACCGTACGGTGACCGTCGAGCGCAACACGGCCTGACCGGGGCTCACCGGGGTCACACAGGTCCAGTTGCGAAGGTGCAGACCGATGCGGGGGCTGGTGGCCTCGCCGTACAGGACGCCCAGGCCATAGGCGGTCGTCTCCATCGCGGGTGCCCACAACGGTGCGGAACGTGACTGGTCATCGGTACGTCCGAGCCGGTACGCGCTCATCATGCGGGCGCCGAGGAAGCGCGGTGGCGAGACCACTTCCAGGGCCACCTTGTGCAGGGGTACGAAGTGTCCGTAGTCGACGACGTTCTCCATGAAGTCGTCCGGGTGCGCGGCCACGGTCCGCGCCGACGCGCGGGCCCGGGGGAACGCCGCCGGCGGCGGTGCGTCGATCTCCCAGGTGGGGCCCGTGCCTTGGGCGTGCTGCCACACGAAGATCAGGCCGTCGATCTCCCGGAACTCGACCGGGCCCAACCGAGTCGGGGGCGGCGGGGTGTCGTACCCCGTGCGTACGCAGGCTCCGTCGGTGGCGAACTCGAAGTGGTGGAAGGGGCAGACGAGGTTCTCCCCGCGCACGGTGCCGCCGTGGCCGAGGTGGGCGCCCAGGTGCGGGCAGAACGGCCTCACGGCGCGAAGCCGTCCGGTCCGCGTGCGGTAGAGCACCACGTCCTGCCCTGCCAGGCGTCGGGTGACCACCTTGCCGATCCCTACCTCGGCGCTCGTGGCCACGGCGAACCAGCCGTCGGGGTAAGGGCGTTCGATGGAGCGGATCGGTGGCGTCAACGGCTGGTCGGAGTCCGCTTGTTGATCCTCTCCGTCCGGCTTTCCTGTCATCCGCTCGGGGGGCGCGGGCGAAGGCAGCGGCGTGGGTGGTGAGGGCGAAGCCTGGGCCGTGGGCGTTGGCTGGTCGGGATCGGTGGGCCGGTGGGGATGTGGCAGCGACATATCGCCCCTGTCCTTTCCTGCTTCCTTCTGCTTCCTTCTGCTTCTTCCTGCCTTCTGTGCGTGCCGTGCCGTGCCTCGCGTCGCGATGGGGGGACGGTGGGCGGGCGGGCTCCGTCGCGAGCCCTCTCGTGCGGACCTCAGCAGCATCACAGTGGTACGCCGCGCCGAAACGGTCTTTCGGGTGGCAAATCACTAAAAGGCGGGAATGGGGCGTGCTGAGGTTTGCGTAGGGCGCCGGCAAGGCCAGGACGTGTCCGACACGCGATCCGGAACGGGTTCACGGTCCACCGTGTAACCAGGTTGCTTCGCCAGGCAGAACCTAGGCCGGTGACGGCAGCGCCCGGCACAGCGCGTCCAGGGCGCCCGCGAACGTGTGGTCCGGTGGCGTGCCGTACCCCACCACCAGGCCGTCCTGGGGTGGCATCGGCGCCTCCGGGTGGCGGTACGGGCTCAGGCCGTCCACGGCCAGGCCCTGCCACGCCGCGGCCTGCACGATGGTGCGCTCCGTGCCCGGCGGCAGCTTGAGGACCGCGTGTAGGCCGGCCGCGATGCCGGTGACGGCGATGTGCGGGGCGCGCTCGGCGAGCAGCGAGACCAGTTGGTCGCGCCGGCGCCGGTAGCGCTGCCGCATCCGCCGTACGTGCCGGTCGTACGCCCCCGACTCGATGAGGTCGGCGAGGACGAGCTGGTCGGGCACGCTGACCCACAGCTCGCGCTCGCCCTTGGCCGCGAGCACCGCGTCCACCAGCGCGTCCGGCAGTACCAGCCAGCCGAGGCGGACCGCCGGGGACAGGCTCTTGCTGACCGAGCCGACGTACACCACGTACGCCGGGTCGAGCCCCTGCACGGCCCCGACGGGTTGCCGGTCGTAGCGGAACTCGCCGTCGTAGTCGTCCTCGATGACCAGCCCGTCGGTGGCGCGCGCCCAGTCGATGACGGCTGCCCGGCGCTCGGGGTGCAGCGGGCCGCCGGTCGGGTACTGGTGCGCGGGCGTCAGCAGCACCGCGCGGGCGTCGACGGCCGCCAACCCGTCCACCCGCGCGCCGTGTTCGTCCACCGGCAGCGGCACGCCACGGATGCCGGCGCGGCCGAGGATCGTCCGGTGGAAGCCGAGGCCGTAGGACTCCACGGCCACCGTCAACCCGCCGTCGCGCCCGCGCGCGCCACCCGTCAGCACGTCCGGCGCCGCGTCCGCGACCCGCCCCCAGGCCGCCGCCCGACCCGTGTCACCGAACCCGCCGTGCGGCGGGACCTGGAGCGGCGGGCCCCCGTCGCGCGCGGCGTCGACCAGCACCTCGGCCAACAGCCGCAGGCCGTGCGCGAAGCCCGAGCAGATCACGATGCGTTCGGGATCGGCCCGCACGCCACGGGCGCGGGCCAGGTACTCCGTCAGGACGCGGCGCAACTCGACGCGCCCGCGCGGGTCGTTGACGCCGAACGCCGAGCTGGGCGCGTTGGTCAGCGCCCGGCGCGAGGAGGTGAGCCAGGCGGCGCGCGGGAAGGAGGAGGCGTCGGGCGCGCCGGGGTGCAGGTCGAAGGTGGGGCGGGCGGCCAGCGACGGGCGGGTCGGTGCGCGCGGGGCGGCCGGCCTTGGCGGCACGGCGCCCGGCGCGACCCGGGTGCCCGCGCCCCGGCGGGCGGTGAGCCAGCCCTCGGCGACGAGTTCGGCGTACGCCTCGGCGACGGTGTTGCGGGCGACGCCGAGGTCCACCGCGAGCGTGCGGTAGGCCGGCAGCCGGGTGCCGGGCACGAGCCGTCCGGTGCGGATCGCCTCACGCAGGGCCCGCGTCAACGAGGCCCGTACACCTCCCGGACCGGTCAATTCCAGATGGAGGTCACTACCGAGCCCATCGGTCACTTTGCCCCACGATTCCGCCATGGCAATGAACCATATGTGCGCGCGAACGGCCTCCTAGAGTCGAGGTATGACCACTGAACACACCGCCCGCATGAACTTCACGAAGGCCGCCCCCAAGGTCTTCCAGGCCATGATCGACCTGACCGCCGCCGCCAAGGAGGGACTTGACCACTCCCTCGTCGAGCTGGTCCAGATCCGCGCCTCGCAGATCAACCACTGCGCGTACTGCCTGCTCATGCACACCACCGACGCCCGCAAGGCCGGTGAGAGCGAGGAGCGCGTCAACCTGGTCAGCGCCTGGCACGAGGCGCCCACCTTCTTCTCCGAGAAGGAGCAGGCGGCGCTGGCGCTGACCGAGGCCGTCACGCTGCTGCCGAACGGCGTCTCGGACGAGGTGTACGCGCGGGCCGCCGAGCACTTCGACGAGGCCGAGCTGGCCAAGCTCATCGGCGTCATCTTCGCCATCAACGCGTGGAACCGGATCGCCGTGACCACGAGCAAGGTCCCCGGCACGGCCTGAGCCCCGGCTCGGCACGAGCCGGCCCGGCCCGGCACGACACGGACCGGCACGACACGGGCGCGCGGGCGGCGCGGGCCGGGGTTCGCCCCCCG
This sequence comes from Streptomyces sp. 71268, assembly GCF_029392895.1. Classification (NCBI taxonomy): domain Bacteria; kingdom Bacillati; phylum Actinomycetota; class Actinomycetes; order Kitasatosporales; family Streptomycetaceae; genus Streptomyces; species Streptomyces sp. 71268. The sequence goes on along the minus strand of NZ_CP114200.1, from coordinate 5,016,845 downwards.
GCCCGCGTCCGCCCCGTACGGGCCTGGCGCCGGCGTCCGCCAGTGCGCCCGAAAACCGACGCCATTCCAGGGGCATATTCAGCCTGATCCGGCCCGTATCCGGTCACCTCTGATCGCGAACGGTGCTCACCTGGTCTCATACGGTGGACCGCCCTCTAGCACGTTCGACGTAACGGATTAGGCTTCGCCCGTGGCTGAGATCCAGATTCCTGCTGACATCAAGCCCGCCGACGGACGCTTCGGCTCGGGCCCCTCCAAGGTGCGCACGGAGGCGCTCAGCGCCCTGGCCGCCACCGGCACCTCGCTGCTGGGCACCTCACACCGGCAGCCGCCGGTCAAGGACCTGGTGGGCCGGGTCCGCGCAGGCGTGCGCGAACTCTTCTCGCTGCCCGACGGGTACGAGGTCATCCTGGGCAACGGCGGCACCACCGCCTTCTGGGACATCGCGACCCACGGCCTGATCGAGCGCACCTCGCAGCACCTGACCTTCGGCGAGTTCTCGTCGAAGTTCGCCAAGGCCGCCAAGCTCGCCCCGTGGCTGGGCGAGCCCACCGTGATCAGCTCGGACCCCGGCACCCACCCGGAGCCGGTCGCCGAGGAGGGCGTGGACGTCTACGCCCTCACCCACAACGAGACCTCGACCGGTGTGGCAGCGCCGCTGCGCCGGGTCGCCGGGGCCGACGACGGAGCGCTCGTCCTGGTGGACGCGACCTCCGGCGCCGGTGGCCTGCCCGTCGACATCACCGAGACCGACGTCTACTACTTCGCGCCGCAGAAGTCGTTCGCGGCGGACGGCGGCCTGTGGCTGGCGGCGTTCTCGCCCGCCGCCCTGGAGCGCGCCGCGCGCGTGCACGGCTCGGGGCGGTACGTGCCCGAGTTCTTCTCGCTGCCGACCGCGATCGACAACTCGCTCAAGAACCAGACGTACAACACCCCGGCGCTCGCCACCCTCTTCCTCCTCGCCGACCAGCTCGACTGGATCAACGGGCAGGGCGGCCTCGACTGGGCCGTGCGGCGCACCGCCGACTCCTCGTCCCGCCTGTACGGGTGGGCGGAGAAGTCCTCGTACGCGTCGCCGTTCGTCGCCGAGCCGGCGCAGCGCTCCCAGGTCGTCGGCACCATCGACTTCGCCGACAGCGTCGACGCCGCCGCTGTCGCCAAGGTGCTGCGGGCCAACGGGATCGTGGACACCGAGCCCTACCGCAAGCTGGGCCGCAACCAGCTCCGCATCGCCATGTTCCCGTCCGTGGACCCCGCGGACGTCGAGGCCCTGACGGCCTGCGTGGACCACGTCATCGAGAAGCTCTGACCCCCGGCGGGCCCACCCGCCACCGCTGTCCACCCGTGAGCCCCGCCCGGCACCGCCGCCGAGCGGGGCTCACGCGTACCGCCCTGCGGGCTTCCGGGGCGCGTGTCGTCGGCGGACGGGGCGCGTGCGGCGCGTCGGGCGGGGACGCGCGCGCCGTGCCGTGCCTTCATGGACCGTATGCCCCTCTCCCCCGACCGCCCGGCCGGCGCCCCGACCCGCCAGGCCCCGGGCTCGCGCCGTACGTCCGGCAGAAGACCGTGCTGCTCACCACGTACAAGCGGGACGGAACGCCGGTCGGCACGCCGGTGCACATCGCCGTGGACGGCGACCACGCGTACGTCCGTACCTACGGCACGGCCTGGAAGGTGCGGCGGCTGCGCCACGACCCCCGGGTGACCCTCGCCCCCTCCACCACCCGGGGCGTCCCGACCGCCCCGGCCACCCCCGCCCACGCCCGGCTGCTCGACCCGGACAGCCCGGAGAACGCGCGCGCGGCCCGCCTGCTGGCCCGCAAGTACCCGCTCACCCACGGCGTCCTGGTGCCGCTGCTGCACCGGGCGAAGCGGGTCCGCACGCTCCACTACGAACTGCGGCTGCGGCAGCCGACGGACGGCGGCGCCGAACACACGGGCCCCGACGGGGCGCCCCACGGCGACCCGGCCTGACGGCGGCCGTAAGGCCGACGGCGACAGCGATAGCGACCCTGTGACTGCGGCCGGCCGAGCGGCACCACGTCTGCGGCCGGTCGGTCGGAACCGGACGGGTCACCTACGGCCGAACAGCCGGCGGACGGCCATGCCGAGGGCGGCGCAGACCACGAGGAGGACGGCGACGAGGTAGTAGTTGCCGGAGTCGCCGTCACCGTCCGCGTCGCCGTCCGCCAGCGAACCCTTCCCGCCGTCGGCCCCGCCGTCCTTCCCCCGCTCGCGGCGCACCTTCGGCGAGACCTGATCGTCATCGAGGTGCACCGCCGAGACCCGGCTGTGCTCGCCCTCGGTGCCGTACATCAGCGTGCCGCCGTCCAGGGTGTACGTCACCGACTCGCCCTGCCGCTGGATCGGCATCTGTGGCTCGGCGATCTTCTTCGGCTTGCCGTCGCGCCAGTCGAACAGGGTCGACTCGAAGTAACCGCGCAGCACCAGGTGCGCGCCGTCGGGCGAGAACGCGCCGTCGGTCGCCCACACGTCCACGTCGCCCACCCGCTCGAAGCGGTTGACGCCGGTGGTCGAGAGCCTGGCGGGCCCGGCGTAGAGCCCGCCGCCCTCCTCGCGCTTGCTGACGATGTAGACCCGGCCCGTCTTCGGGTGCACCATCATCGCCTCGGCGTCCCGTGGGCCGTCCGCGTACTGCACCGTGTACTGCTTGGCCGTCACCGTGGTGTCCGCGAGCCGCTTCGGCTCGGGGAACGCGTAGATCCACACCTTGGGCCAGGTGCCGCCCATGTTGTCGCCGATGTCCGCCACGTAGACCTGGCCGTCGGGCCCGACCGAGATCGCCTCCACGTCGCGCGGGTCACCGACGCCACGCAGCGTCACGGTGGCGACCGTACGGCCCGTCTCGCCGTCCACGGCGTACACGTACGGGCCGTCGTCGCTGTCGTTGTGCGTCCAGTACACGCCGGGGTGCGCCCGGCTCGCGGCGAGGCCGCTGGACTCGGTGATCCGCTCGTCCTGGATCGTGAACGACGACGGCCGGTCGCCGCCGCTCGCGGCGGACGCGGACGCGGCGGGGGCCGACCCCAACGGGGCGGCGGGGAGCGCCACCAAGACGGCGGCGAAGGCGCAGGTGACGACGCGAGCAAGCGAACCCATGGGCGTAAGCCTGCCATCCCCGCGCGCGGGCCCGCGGCGCGCGTGCGAAGTCCCCGTACGGGTCGGGCGCCGCCGGTCCAGCCCGGGGCGGCCGGACCCACCCTTTGGTCAACCCTGGGTGACCAAACCACCCGTACGACGGAAGGCGCGACGAGCGTCCTGGGTACGCTGAAAGGGTCGGCAAGAATCCCGATCATGGGAGCACCGATCATGCCCGTCACGCCACAGCCCGAGTGGCCCCGCCCGCCCGTGGGCGGGTACACCGCCGACGATCTGGACCGGCTTCCCAACCTGCCTCCGCACACGGAGCTGATTGACGGGAGCCTTGTTTTCGTGAGTCCGCAGACGGCCTTCCACACGCTGACCATGCGACTGCTGGAGAACCGGCTCGCACGCAGCGCGCCGCCCGACCTCATGACCTTCCGGGAAATGACCATCGCCATCGACGCGCGCAACCGCCCGGAACCGGACGTGATGGTGGTCCGCGGCGACGCCTTCACCGGCCTGGCCCAGACGGCCTTCCAGCCCGCCGACGTGGTCCTGGCCATCGAGGTCGTCTCCGCCGACTCCGAGGCCCGGGACCGCGAGTCCAAGCCGCTGAAGTACGCCGCGGCCGGCATCCCGCACTTCTGGCGGGTGGAGGAGGCCCGCGGACTGCCCGTCGTCTACGTCTTCGAACTCGAACCCGCCCGGCGTACGTACGCGGTGACCGGCATCTACCGCGAACAGCTCAAGGTCGCCGTGCCCTTCCCGGTCGAGATCGACCTGACCGCGATCGACCCGCGCCAGCGCGGCGGCGCGGGGGCCGCGCCGGACGCCGAGTAGCCCGGGCCGCGTGAGGGGCGGGTGGGGCGAGTGGTGCTCTTGCTTGGAGTCCGCTCCAAGGCGTTGGCTTGGGCTCCATGAAGTACACGCAGCTCGGACACACCGGTCTCAAGGTCAGCCGCCTGGTGCTCGGCACCATGAACTTCGGTCCGCAGACCGACGAGGCGGACAGCCACGCGATCATGGACGCCTCGCTCGACGCGGGCATCAACTTCTTCGACACCGCCAACGCCTACGGCTGGGGCGCCAACAAGGGGCGTACGGAGGAGATCATCGGGTCCTGGTTCGCCCAGGGTGGCGAGCGCCGCGACAAGGTCGTCCTCGCCACCAAGGCGTACGCCAACATGGCCCTCGACGACGGCGAGCCCTGGCCCAACCACGACAAGCTGTCGGCCCTGAACATCCGCAGGTCGGTAGAAGCCAGCCTGCGGCGGCTGCGCACCGACTACATCGACCTGTACCAGTTCCACCACGTCGACCGCGCGACGCCGTGGGAGGAGATCTGGCAGGCCGTCGACGTCCTCATCCAGCAGGGCAAGATCCTCTACGCCGGTTCGTCCAACCACGCGGGCTGGCACATCGCCAAGGCCAACGAGGCGGCGCGGCGGCGCGGTGCGCTCGGCCTGGTCAGCGAGCAGTGCCTGTACAACCTGGCCGAGCGCACCGCCGAGATGGAGGTCATCCCGGCCGCGCGGGACTACGGCCTCGGCGTCATCCCGTGGTCGCCGCTGCACGGCGGGCTGCTCGGCGGCGCGATCCGCAAGGAGCGGGAGGGCACCGTCGGCCGCACCGCCTCCGGCCGGGCCGCCACGACCCTCGCCGACCCGGCGGTGCGCCAGCGCGTGCAGGCGTACGAGGACCTGTTGGCCCAGCACGGCATCGAGCCCGGCGAGGCGGCCCTGGCCTGGCTGCTCACCCGGCCCGGCGTCACCGGCCCGATCGTCGGCCCGCGCACGGCGGAGCAGCTCGCTTCGGCGCTGCGGGCGGTCGAGCTCGACCTGAGCGACGAGGTGCTGACCGGCCTCGACGAGATCTTCCCGGGCCCGGGCCCGGCGCCGGAGTCCTTCGCCTGGTGATCGGCCGCACCGCGTGACGGGGCGGGTCCGAGCGTTCGACCGCTCAGGCCCGCCCCGCTTCACGCCGTGACACACCCTCCCGCACCGTGACCCCGAGTACACCGTTCGTCACCCTCACCCTGCTACCGTCCCTGACGGTAACTACGCTGCTACGTACGAGAGTTACGGGACCCGGGGGAAGTGGGGGAAGCATGTCGTTCCAGGAGGAATGGGGCCAGATCCGCAGCGAGGCGGCCACCCGAACGCGGCTCAACAGCGCGGGTGGCGGCGACGCCGACCGACTGGTCGTCCACCAGGAGGACCTGGGCAGGGTCGGCCACGAGGCGTTCCTGCTGCACGGCCGGCTCAAGAAGGCCGGCGACATCGCCCGCGGGGCGGCGGGCGAGGGTTCGACCGCCAAGGCGGCCGCCACCCTGACCTCGCACAACTTCACGCTGGGCGAGGCCCTCACCACGATGTCGGCGATCTGGGACGACCAGGTCAAGACGCTGCTCCAGTCGTGCGCGCACATCTCGAACCACCTCGACTTCTCGAAGAAGTCCCACACGCGCGAGGACAAGGAGATCGCCGCCACCATGTCGCACCGCGACGGCAGCGCGATGACGGCCTCGGAAATAGCCCAGTACTACCGCTGAGCCGGGCGGAACGGCGTACGGGCATGGACACGAGGACAGTGACGACAACGGAAACGCGTGAGGTGACCGTGGCATGGCAGGGCTGACGTACGACGACCTCTACCAGGTCTCCTTATCCAGCCTCGGTTCGGCGGCCGAGGACTGGAAGGAAATGGTGGACCAACTCGCCACACTGGCCACCGACGCCTCGGACGGCATGGTGCGCCAGTCCGACGCGGCCCGTTGGGAGGGGGTGAACGCTGGCGTCACCCGCCCCTTCGTCCGCACCACCGCCGCCGAGTTCCGCGACGCGCACGCCCAGGCCAAAAGCATCTGGAGCATGCTGCGTGACGCCCACCAGGACCTGACGGCGGTCCAGAAGGCCCTGAAGAAGGCCGTGGACGTGGATGCCAAGAAGCACAGCATCCTGGTGTCGGGCGGCCCCGGCTCGACCGTCACCTGCACGTACGTGGACAGGTCCGGCGAGAAGACCAAGCTCAAGCCGGACCAGGTGGAATACCTCAAGGCGCTGGAAGAGCAGATCAACCACCTCCTCGTACAGGCCAACGAGATCGACGACTCGGTGAGCCGCGCCCTGGGCAGGATTCACGGCGGTGACAGCCACGACTTCGGCCACGCGAAGTACGACACCCTGGACGACGCCCAACGCGAGCGCACCGTCCAACTCGCCAAGAAGAGCCTGGACCTGCACATGGACGGCAAGGAACTGAGCAACACGGAACTGGCCGAGTTCCAACGGCTCATGCAGAGCAACTCCAAGGACGCGGAATTCGCGGTTGAGTTCTACCGCGAGATGGGCCCCAAAGAAGCCCTGCGTTTCCAGGCGCAGTTGGCGGTAGACGCGTCAACGGGCGACGACAGTGCGCGCCTGGAGCTGGCGAAGAGCATCCAGGAAGACATGGGCCTGGCCCTGGCCACGGCAACCGATCCACCCACCGGCAAGGACAATCCCCATACGTCCTTCCGCGAGGACCGCACGTATCTGGGCAGGGCGTGGGTCAATGAGCTGAAGAAGGTGGGTACGAAGCCGCTGGATCTCGGCGTCCACCACGCCGAACCCCTCGGCTACCAGGCCCTGGCGTCCCTGCTGCGGAACGGCAACTACGACAAGAGCTTCCTCAAGCCCATCGCCGAGGACATGGTCGTCTACGAGCGTAAGAACGCGGGCTGGCCGACGCCCGACTCCTACCACGGCGACCTGGATCTGGCCCTCAGCCTCTCCGACAAGAAGAGCCCCGGCTGGGACCCGATGACCGGCCTCCTGGAGGGACTCGCGAACAGCCCCGACGCATCCACCGCCTTCTTCAACGGCTCCACCGGCGGCGGCGACAGCGACCTGAAAAAGCTCAGCAACCTGGAATTCTTCACCAGCGAGGACGACGGCCGCGTATGGCCCTCCGACAAACTCAGTGGCACCACCCACCCCGACGACGACAGCACTCTCCCGTCCAAGCAGGCCCTGGGCCACGCCCTGGAATCCGCCACCTCGGGGCGGCCGTACGGGGACGACGGGCCGTCGCGGCCACATACAACGGGTCAAGCGGATGTCTTCGAGAAGGTGGTCCAGGAGTTCGGGAGTAACCCTGACTTGATCAAGCACGACGGGAACCTCGCGGTGATCGCCCCCAATCTGGGAAACATGTCGGCGGAGTACATGTATGACATCCAGCGGGACTTTTCGGGAGAGGGCGGAGCCGAGGTGTACTTCAAGCATGCGGGAGCCGTGGCAGACCTCTCCAATGTGCAGGACAACGCGCTCAAGCAGTTCCTACGAGCCACCGCAGAAGATCCCAAAGCGTACGGGGCTATGGCCAACGCACAACAAGCGGTCACTACTGAAGCGATCCGAGTGGGCGTGGCCGACCCGGGAGCCCAATCACTCTCGGAAGTCTCCCAGCGCGCCACGCGGCCTGGCGGAATCGTCGCAGGCTGCATGGCTGAGGGAAGAGCCGAGGCTATCGCGGCGGCCGACGACAGTGTCAAAAAGATCGATGAGTACAACAAAAATGTGGAACTCGGCGACAAGTGGATTGGCCGCATCACGGACATGGCGGCGAACCACATTCCCGTAGCAGGCGACGCGGCATCATGGATCACTGAAGATATCCGCGAAGCGGTAGTCAAGCACTACACGAAGGATGGCGCTGACGCGGTCGCAGAAATTGAGAGGAACAGTGAAAATTACCTGGAAGAAGAAGCCAAGGAAACCGCAGAAGCAGCCAAGCGAGCTTTCGTCAACGCCGCCCGGCAAGAAGGCGTCTCAACGGCTCCGGGGGCACCGGGGTTCGCAGTAGCAGGGGACGTGTACTCGGCGGCTTACGCCAGCTTCAGGGACGGAAATTCCCGTAATGCCTAACAAACCTAGCCTACCCAAGGCTCTCAAGTCCCCAGTCGGCCTGGTGTTATCAGTCACCTTTACACTCCTCGTTGGCGCCGGAGCTTGGTGGGCGTTCTCACCTGCCGAAGACACCATCGCGATACCACAGAAAGTCTGCGACGAAGCGATCTCTAGCGACGCCCTTAGGGAGGCTCTCCCAAAAAAGGGTGAGAGATTCAGAGAGGAAAGCTCCCACCTCGGCACCTATTACGGAGACTGCAGAGTGACGGCGGGAGGCGAGCGAGCAACCTTTTCATACATCAACAATCCCGGAAATGTTTACCCTCGTGACCGGGTCCAGAAGAAAGGCGTTCCGGTCTCCCTAGGAGGGGCTTATGGCTACATGGCACCCAACCACGTTGTCTCGCTGTACGTGCCGTGCACCATTCAGCGCTCTACCGACCGCATACTCGTTCGTACGGACACGTCGATGTCTACGCAGGACGACGCGGAAGAATACGAGCGCGCTAAGCCCGTCAAGGGTGACAAAGAGCTAACCCTATTCACAGGGGCCGTGGCTCGCGGGCTGGCCCGGGGCCCACTCAACTGCCCCAACGCCGACAAGCTCCCCGAAGGCCCCGTCAAGATCCACTGGCCTTAGCGGCCCACGCCGGAATCAGCCCAGGAGGGCGGGCAAGGGCGTCGTCACCAGTGGGCATCAGCCCACGAACGCCGCCACCGCCACCACCACAAGCAGCAGGATGAACGTGCCGCTCACGATCAAGCTTCTCATTTTCGGGTCCACCCTCCGAGGTTAGCCCGAGCGTCCGGCGGTGCGGTGACCGACCCGGGGTCGGGTCGCGGTCGCCGCGCGCCGGGGCCTCGCTCACGCGCCCAGTGGCCAGGACGTCAGCGTCTCGTAGCGGGGCTGGGCGCCGGGGATGCCCTGGTCGGGGAGGTTGCTGCGGACCAGGCTGAGGTGGGCGGCGCGCCATGGGTGGCCCTCGAAGTCGGCGAGGGCGGCGGCGTAGCGGGGTAGGTCGGCGGCGCCGGTGCGGTCGCGGGCCAGGGTGAGGTGCGGGGTGTAGGCGCGGTGCTCGGCCATCTCGATCCCGGCGCGGCGGGCCGCCGCCGACGCCGAGTCGGCCAGCCGGCGCATCGGGGGCAGGCCGCTGGACGCGCCGGCCCACAGGGCCCGGCCGCCGAAGGTGCCGGCGCCCTGGAAGCGGAGCTGGAAGTCGCCGTTGCGGTGCGCGGCGCGGCCTAGGCGGGTGTACAGCTCGGGCAGGGTGTCGGGGTCCACGTCGCCGTAGAAGGCGAGGGTGAAGTGCCAGTTCGCGCGGGCGGTCCAGGTCAGCCGGTCCGCGCCGGGCAGGTCGTGCAACGGGGCGACGGCCGAGGCCAGTTCCGCGGTGGCCGCCTCGGGTGGCAGCACGGCTGCGAAGAGTCTCATCCGCTCAGTGTCACCCACGGCCCCCGCCACCCGGCCCTCGGACCGGTCACCGGACGCCCCCTCCCCCGACGCCCGGCCTCCCGGGGCCGGCCAGCTCCCGGGCCGACCGGCTTCTCCCCACTCAGGCCGGCCGGCTTCCTTCCGCACAGGCCGGCCAGCTTCCTCCCGCACAGGCCGGCCGGCTTCTCCTCACTCGGGCCGACCGGCTTCTCCTCACTCGGGCCCGGTCGGTCGGCCGGCCGACCACGTCGGGCGCCGGCTACACCGTCTTCGCCAGCGGCTGCCTCGTACGGCGACCGCGCGAGGCACCATCGCCGGGGCGAGCACCAGCGCCGGGGCGAGTACCGTCGCCCGGCCCGGCGCCATCGCCCAGCCCGGCACCATCGCCCGGCGAGGCGCCGTCCTCCGTGGCGGAGGGCGCACCAGGCCCCGCGGCGTCCGCGGACCCCGCCGGCCCCGGCCCCACCGGCCCGGGCTCCGCCGCGAGCGCGGCGCCCGTACCCGAACTCGTACCCGTACCCGTCCCCACACGCCCCGCGCCCGCCTCCGCCGGAGCCACCGCTCCGGCGCGCGGCACCAGCCGCACCGCGCGTTGGCCGTGGCGCAGGTCGAGGCGGAGGCGGAAGCCGCCGACGCGCATGAGGACCAGGCCGACCGTGACGGCCGCGAGGGCGGAGATCACGCCGCCGGCGATGAAGCCGGCGCGGGCGCCGTAGGTGTCGGTGGCCCAGCCGACGAGCGGGCCGCCGATCGGCGTGCCGCCGACGAAGACCATCATGTACAGGCTCATGACACGGCCCCGCATCGACGGGTCGGTCGCGAGCTGGACGCTGGAGTTGGCGGTGACGTTGAACGTCAGGCCGAAGACGCCGATCGGCACCATCAGCGCGGCGAAGGCCCAGAACGAGGGCGTGAGCGCGGCGACGATCTCCAGCAGGCCGAACAGCAGCGCCGCGCCGACCATCATGCGCAGCCGCGACGTACCGCGCCGGGCGGCGAGCAGGGCGCCGGTCAGCGAGCCCGTGGCCATCAACGTGTTCAGCAGGCCGTACGTGCCGGGGCCGGCGTGGAAGACGTCGTCGGCGAAGGCGGTGAGCCAGATGGGGAAGTTGAAGCCGAAGGTGCCGATGAAGCCGACGAGCACGATGGGCCAGATCAGTTCGGGCCGGCCGGCGACGTACCGCAGGCCCTCGCGCAACTGGCCCTTGCCGCGTGGCGCGCGGTCCACGGAGTGCAGTTCGGCGGTGCGCATCATCAGCAGGCCGATCAGCGGGGCGGTGAAGGAGAGCCCGTTGAGCAGGAATGCCCAGCCGCTGCCCACGGCGGTGATCAGGACGCCGGCCACGGCGGGGCCGACGAGGCGGGCGGACTGGAAGTTGGCGGAGTTGAGGCTGACGGCGTTGCGCAGGTCGTTCGGGCCGACCATCTCCATGACGAACGCCTGCCGGGCCGGGGTGTCCACCACGGTGACCATGCCGAGCAGGAAGGCGATCAGGTAGACGTGCCAGACCTGGACGTGGCCGCTCAGGGTGAGCGCGGCGAGCGCGAGCCCGCACAGGCCGAGCGCGGTCTGCGTGAACATCAGGATGCCGCGCTTGGAGTAGCGGTCGGCGATGACGCCGCCGTACAGGCCGAACAGCAGCATCGGGAGGAACTGGAGGGCTGTGGTGATGCCGACGGCGGTGGCGGAGCCGGTGAGGCCGAGCACGAGCCAGTCCTGCGTGATGCGGGACATCCAGGTGCCGGTGTTGGATATGACGGCGCCGCTGGCGAAGAGCCGGTAGTTGCGGATCTTCAGCGAGCTGAACATCGTGCCACGGGTCGGCGGAGAGTCGGTTGGTGTAGACGGTTTTGGTGCGGGTGCGGAGTCTGCTCCGGATCCCGTACTCAAAGCGGCTTCGCCTCCTTTCGGTGCGGGAAGGCCGCCGCTGGGGCGGCCTCCCGGGTCGGCTCGGGTGGTTCGGTCGTCGTGGGGTCCTGAGGGTCGGGGTGGCCCGAGGGTGGGCCGGTGGCGGGTGCCCGGCGCGCGGGTGGGCCGCACGCCGGGGCGGCGTCACAGGTGGGCGAGCTTCTCCAGGACGGGCGCGGCGGCGCGCAGCGTGGCCCACTCGTCCTCGTCGAGCTGCCCGGCCAGGTCGGCCAGCCAGGCGTTGCGCCTGCGGCGGCTCTCCTCAAGCATCGCCTCGGCCCGCTCCGTCTGCGTGACGACCTTCTGCCGGCGGTCTTCCGGGTGTGGCTCCAGCCTGACCAGACTCTTGGCTTCGAGCAGGGCCACGATGCGGGTCATCGACGGTGGCTGTACGTGTTCCTTGCGGGCCAGCTCGCCCGGCGTGGCCGAGCCGCAGCGCGCGAGGGTCCCGAGCACCGACATCTCGGTCGGGCTGAGCGACTCGTCCACCCGCCCACCGCGCCCGCCCTCGGAGACGAGCGGCTGGTGCTTGAGACGTCGGGAGAGGCGCATCACGGCGGATCGCAGTGAGTTCACGGCGGCAGCGTCGTCGCCGGTCAAGTCAGGCATGTAGTTAGCGTAACTCATTACGCTGCCTAACAAAACCCGAAAGCGTTTCCCGTACGAATCACCCATACGAGTGATCTCGCGCCATAAAGTGAACGAACGGCACCGCCCTGCCGGCAACGCTGTCCCGCATGGGATCAAAGGTGCTCAGCCTGCGGATCGACGGGGCGTTGCTGGACCGGATGCGACAGCATGCCGCCAAACGAGGCATGAGCGTCCAGGAGTACGTGGTCCGGACGCTGATCCGGGAGGACTTCGACGAACGCTTCCACGCCTCCCTGGACGAGACGGCGGCCTTCTACGCCGAGCCCGGCACCCCGTCCGACGCCCGCGCCCGCTGACGTACCGCAGGCGTACCCGACGCCGCCGGCCCCCTGGCCGTACGCCACACCGTCGGCCCCCGGGCGCACGAGACGACGCCGGGCCCCGGCCGGCGTGGTGCCGGCGGGGCCCGGGGCGGGGTGCGGGGGTGCGGGGGTTACTTGACGCCGAGGGCCTGCTCGATGGGGTCGAGCAGGAAGTAGACGAGGAAGCATGCACCGACGACGTTGAGCAGCCAGGGGATCTCACGGAACCGCTGGGTCGCGACACGGAGCAGGATGAACGCCAGCACGCCGATGCCGATGCCGTTGGTGATGCTGTACGTGAACGGCATGGCGATCATCGTCAGGAACGCCGGGATGGCGATCGTAACGTCGCTCCAGTCGATCTCCTTGATGTTGGCCGCCATGATCAGGAAGCCGACGACGAGCAGCGCGGGCGTCGCCGCCTGGGACGGGACGACCTTGGCCAGCGGCGTGAAGACCAGGGCGAGCAGGAAGAGGCCGCCGGTCACGATGTTGGCCAGGCCGGTGCGCGCGCCCTCGCCCACGCCGGCGGTGGACTCCACGAAGCAGGTGTTGGCCGACGCGGAGCCGAAGCCGCCGCCCGCCACCGCGATGCCGTCCACCATCAGGATGCGGCCCATCCCGGGCAGCTGGCCCTTCTCGTCGGTGAGCCCGGCCTCCTCGCCGACGCCGATGATGGTGCCCATCGCGTCGAAGAAGCCCGACAGCAGCACGGTGAAGACGAACAGGCAGCCGGTGAGGACGCCCACCTCCTGGAAGCCGCCGAAGAGGCTGATCTCGCCGATGAGCCCGAAGTCGGGGGCGTCCACCACCTTGTCCGGCACCTCGGGGACGGCCAGGCCCCAGCTCTCGTCCGGGATGGTCACGAGCGCGTTGATGATGATGGCGACGAAGGCCATCACGGTGATGCCGATGAGGATCGCGCCGCGCGTCTTGCGCACGACCAGGATGAACGTGAGCGCGAGGCCGATCACGAAGACCAGCACCGGCCAGCCCTGGAGCTGTCCCCCGGTGCCGAGGCCGAGCGGGACGCTGGTGTGGGCCTTGTCCGGGTTGCGGGTGACGAAGCCGGAGTCGACCAGGCCGATCAGCGAGATGAACAGGCCGATGCCGATCGCGATGGCGCGCCGCAGCCCGCCGGGGATGGCGTCCATGACGCGCTGCCGCAGTCCGGAGGCGACCAGGAGCATCAGCACCAGGCCGGCCAGCACGACCATGCCCATCGCGTCCGGCCAGCTCATCTTCGGCGCGAGCTGGAGCGAGACGACGGCGTTGATGCCCAGGCCCGCGGCGATGGCGATGGGCACGTTGCCGATGACGCCCATCAGCAGCGTGGTGAGCCCGGCCATCAGCGCGGTGGCCGTGACGAGCTGCCCGTTGTCGAGGTAGTTCTCGTACTTGTCGTGGCCCGCTCCGAGAATGATCGGGTTGAGCACGATGATGTACGCCATCGCGAAGAAGGTCGCCAGGCCGCCGCGTACCTCGCGGCCGACGGACGAACCCCGCTGCGTGATCTTGAAGAACCGGTCGACGGCGTTCCGCGACTCGGGTGGGGGCGGGGGCGGCTGCGGGTCGTTGACCGCTGCGCTGGCCGAGGGGGACATGCGGGACCTCAGTCGTACGGGCCTTGAGGGAAGGCGGGGATGGGGGGTGGGACGGGGTGGAGCCGGGGACGGGGCGGGCGGCGGGGACGGGCGGGCCGTCCGTCGGTCGACGCGGGTCGGCGGCGTGCGCCGCCGGCACGTTCGCGCCCGCATTGGGATGTTCCTACGAATAAGTCCAGACGGAACTGGACCGTTGCAGTATGAACAAACAAGAGAAAGATTGCTATCTCCGCGCGTAGACCGATATAGCTCCCGGCCTGTCGAGCGGCGCCCACCCCGCTGGTCGACCGCGCGGACGGACTACGCTTGGACCATGAAGAAGTGGACCCCCCTGCACGAGGCGCCCGAGCCCCTGGAGGGCAACGTCGTCGCCACGATCACCGGTGGCACGATCGTGTGGTTCGTCCTCTTCCTCGCCCAGCTCCCCTTCTACAACTGGTTCGACGACCACGACCACCTGTGGTGGCTGTGGACCTGCCTGGCCGGCGCCGGGCTCGGCCTGATCGGCATCTGGTACGTGCGCAAGCGCGACGAGGCCATCCGACGCCACGCGGCCGAGGCCGAAGCCGCTGCCACTACGCCGGCGCGCGACGCGGCGGCCGGCGGGGCGGGCGCGGACGACGCGGCGGCCGGCGGTACGCCGGGGGACGCCGAGGCCACCGCCGTGGCGCGGCCCTCGGGTGAGGCCGGCGCCACGGCGTAGCGGCACGCCGGCTGGCGCGGGTCGGCGGTCGAGCGGCGGGGGCACGCGGGGCGGGGTGGCCAGCGGTGCCGGGACGCCGTGGAGCGCGGGTGGGGGCGACGCAACAGCGGCCCCGGAGGTTGCCGGCGGAGTTGAGAGAACTCCCACGCCGCTTTGGTGCGTATTCAAGGGGTGGCCGTTGTCTTCCCCCCGTACCTTCGTGTCATGACGTATCGGGCTGAGACCGCAGTCGACGAACCTGACCCGGACGGCGGCGCGGCCTCCGCACTCACCGACGCGGCAGCACGTCGGCCCGGCCACCCCGGGCTGAGCACGGCCGAGGCGGCGGAGCGGGTGAGCCGGGGCGAGGTCAACGACGTCCCCGTGCGCTCCTCGCGCTCCACGCCGGACATCATCCGCGCCAACGTCTTCACGCGCTTCAACGCCATCATCGGCATCCTCTTCGCCATCATGCTGGTCGTGGCGCCGATCCAGGACGCGCTGTTCGGCTTCGTGATCGTCGCCAACACCGCGATCGGCATCATCCAGGAGCTGCGCGCCAAGAAGACGCTGGACAGTCTGGCCGTCATCGGCGAGGCCAAGCCGACCGTGCGGCGCGACGGGGTCGCCGCCGAGATCCCGGTCGGCGAGATCGTCCTCGGCGACCTGGTGGAGCTGGGGCCCGGCGACAAGTGCGTGGTCGACGGCGAGGTCGTGGAGGCCGACGGCCTGGAGATCGACGAGTCGCTGCTGACCGGCGAGGCCGACCCGGTGCTCAAGCGGCCGGGCGACCAGGTGATGTCCGGGTCCTTCGTGGTGGCCGGTGGCGGCGCGTTCACGGCCACCAAGGTCGGCCGGGAGGCGTACGCGGCGCAGCTCGCCGAGGAGGCGTCGCGGTTCACGCTGGTCCACTCCGAACTGCGCAGCGGCATCAGCCAGATCCTCAAGTACGTGACCTGGATGATGGTTCCCACCGCGATCGGCCTGGTCATCAGCCAGAGCGTGGTGGAGAACAACGACTGGCGCGAGGCCGTGCGCCGGATGGTCGGCGGGATCGTGCCGATGGTGCCCGAGGGCCTGGTGCTGCTGACCTCGGTCGCCTTCGCGATCGGCGTCATCCGGCTGGGCCGCAAGCAGTGCCTGGTGCAGGAGCTGCCCGCGATCGAGGGCCTGGCCCGGGTGGACGTGGTGTGCCTGGACAAGACCGGCACCCTCACCGAGGGCGGCATGGACGTCACCGAGGTGCGGCTGCTGGGCGCGGGCGAACCGGCCGGCGGGGGCGAGGGCGCCGCGCCGGACGAGGCTTACGTGGGGCAGGTGCTCGGCGCGCTCGGCGCCTCAGACCCACGGCCCAACGCCAGCCTCCAGGCGATCATCGACGCGTACCCGGAGCCGGCCGACTGGGAGTGCACGGCCGCGCTGCCCTTCTCCTCCGCCCGCAAGTACAGCGGCGCGGCCCTGACCGAGCCGCCCGGGCAGGCCAGCGGCTGGTTGCTTGGCGCCCCGGACGTGCTGCTGCCGGCCGGCGACCCGGTGCTCGGCGAGATCGAGGACCTGAACACGCAGGGCCTGCGGGTGCTGCTGCTGGCCCGTACGGACCGCGAGCTGGACGACGAGCGGGTGGCCGAGGGCGTGCGCCCGGTCGCGCTGGTCGTCCTCGAACAGCGGCTGCGCCCGGACGCGGCGGACACGCTGCGGTACTTCGCGGAGCAGAACGTCGCGGCCAAGGTCATCTCGGGCGACAACGCCGTCTCGGTCGGCGCCGTGGCCGGCAAGCTCGGGCTGCCGGGCGCCGAGCACACGGTGGACGCCCGCCAGTTGCCCGCCGACCGCGAGGCGATGGCCACCGCGCTTGAGGACGGCGCGGTCTTCGGGCGGGTCACCCCGCAGCAGAAGCGGGACATGGTGGGCGCGCTCCAGTCGCGCGGTCACACCGTGGCGATGACCGGTGACGGCGTCAACGACGTGCTGGCGCTCAAGGACGCGGACATCGGCGTCTCGATGGGCTCCGGCTCCGAGGCCACCCGCGCCGTCGCCCAGATCGTGCTGCTCAACAACAGCTTCTCGACGCTGCCCTCGGTGGTCGCCGAGGGCCGGCGGGTGATCGGCAACATCGAGCGGGTCGCCAACCTGTTCCTGGTCAAGACCGTGTACTCGGTGCTGCTGGCGCTGCTCGTGGTCTGCTCGCAGGTCTCGTACCCGTTCCTGCCCCGGCACCTGACGCTGCTGTCCACGCTGACGATCGGCGTACCGGCGTTCTTCCTGGCGCTGGCCCCCAACAAGGAGCGGGCGCGGCCGAACTTCGTGCGCCGGGTGATGCGGTACGCGATCCCCGCGGGCGTCATCGCGGCCGTCGCCACCTTCGCCACGTACCTGATCGCCCGGAGCCACTACACGGGCGAGGGCGCGCGGGACGCGGAGACCAGCGCGGCGACGCTGACGCTGTTCCTGATCTCGATGTGGGTGCTGGCGATCATCGCGCGGCCGTACACCTGGTGGCGGATCGGGCTCGTGCTGACGATGGCGCTCGGCTTCGTGATCGTGATCGTCACACCGTGGTTGCAGGACTTCTTCGCGCTCAAGCTGGTCGGCACGTCGATGCCGTGGGCGGCGGTGGGCATCGCGGTGGCCGCCTCGCTCCTGCTTGAGGTGGCCTGGCGCTGGGTGGGCCGGCGCTTCCCGGCCTAGCGCGAGCCAGCGCGCCCGGGCGCTCGGGCGCCGACGACGGCGGACGTGGAACGCGAGCGGGCCCGCGCCAGATGGTGGCGCGGGCCCGACCCGTTTCCGGCGACGCGCGCCGGGTGCCGCTGCCTCACGACAGCGTCACGTCACATCACTTCACGTCGACGAAGTCCACACCGGAGGCGACGGCCGCGTGGGTGCTGTAGCCGGCGAAGTTCCAGCGCCAGTCACCGTCCACCGACGCCTTGACCGTGGTCTTGTAGTCGCCGTTCTTGTTGCCCTTGACGGTCTTGACCGTCGAGAAGGTCTTGGCGCCCTTCTTGCGGAACTCCAGCTTGGCCGACTGGTTGCCGTGGTTGACCCACTTGTTGTCGCCGAAGACGTCCCAGTGAGCGCGGGTCAGCTTGCCCGTGACCGTGAGCGTCTTGCCCTTCTTGACGGGCTCGGGCGAGGCGTTGACCGTCAGCTTCCCCTCCCGCTGGAGCCGGAAGGAGCCGGCCTTGTCCGAGGTGAAGAAGTCGTCGTCCTTGGCGTCCACCCAGGCGTCCACGTACCAGGTGCCGGCCAGCGCGTTGGTGTACAGGTCCACGCGCGGGTCGATCTTGAAGGTCGCGGTGCAGGTGCTGACCTTCTTGTTGGTGGCGGCGACGCACTTGACGGCCTTGGTCGGCTGGAAGAAGCCGGACGACGGGCCCAGAATGTCGATCTTGGCACCCTGGATGCCCGAGTTGTCCTGCGCCGTGACAGCGACCGTGAAGGTCTTGGCGCCACTCGTGCCGACGACGACGTTCTTGCCGCCGTTGACGACCACCTTGGTGATCTTGGTGTCGCCGTAGCCGTCCGCGTGTGCCGCCGTGGCGGTCAGACCACTCAGCACGGTGGCGCTGGTGACGGCGAGCACGGCCAGAGATGCGCTCTTGCGCATAAATCCCCCCATACGATGAAAAGGGCTCCATCCCCTCTGATGAGATGACGGAGTCCGACGGGAGCGACTGTACGTATTTCACCCGTCATTCACAACTGTTTCCGGAGCCCCACGAGTTGGGCCACGTCACATACGCCCCGTCAGGCCCGCCAGACCCGTCAGTCCAGCCCGTCAGCCCAGCCCCATCGGCCGCGCCGGCCCCGGAGCATCACGCCGTCCACCGGCGGCCGGCGTCAGGCGACGGCCGTCCCCTCGAGCTCGACCAACTGGCCGGGCACAGCCAGTCGCACCACCCCCAGCATGGTGGTGGTCGGCGCCACCTTGGCCGCGGCCAGCCGGGCCGCCAGCACGCCGTAGTGCTGGAAGAGCAGGTCGACGTCGGTCGTGTGGACGTTGAGCCGCACGAGGTGGGCGAGCGTCATGTCGGCCTCGCCGAGCACGGCCTCCAGGTTGTCCACGCTCAGCGCCAACTGCGCCGCCATGTCCCCCTCGTGCTGGGGCTTCCCCTCCCTGCTCATCGCGGTCTGGCCCGAGACGTACAGGGTCCGGGTGTGCCCGGAGACGAGCTCGCCCTGGTTGAACCCCAGCTCCTTCGACCACGTCACCGGGTTGATCGCCGTTCGCTCCACTGCCATGTCAGCTCCGTTCGTTGATGGTGGGTGGGTCCGCGCGCCCGTCGGCTCGGCAGCCGCCGTTCCGACCTGGTGGTGTCCTGGCGTCGCGGGAAGAGCCTCGCGGCATATCACGACACCCTCTGTCACGTATCGGCTTACAGTGCTGCGCATGCGTGCTGACCGGCTGGTCTCTCTCGTCCTCCTGCTGCGCCAGCGCGGTCGGCTGACCGCGGACACGCTCGCCCGCGAGCTTGAGGTGTCCACCCGTACCGTGCTGCGCGACATCGAGGCGCTGTCCGCCGCCGGCGTGCCGGTCTACGCCGAGCGCGGCCGGCACGGCGGGTTCGCGCTGCTGCCCGGCTTCCGGACCGAGCTGACCGGGCTCAACCACGACGAGGCGCTGGCCCTGCTGACCGCCGGATCGGCCCGTGGGGAGCGGGCGTTCGGCCTCGGCGCGGCGCTCGCCTCGGCCATGCGGAAGGTGGTCGACGCGCTGCCCGCCGACCACCGGGCGGGCGCGAGCGACGCCGCCCGGCGGCTGCTCGTCGACCCGGAGACCGACCTGCTCGCCCGGCGGTCGGCCACCGACCAGGTGCCCGCCGCCGCGCTGGCCGAGGTCCGGCGCGCGGTGCTGGCCGGGCGCAAGCTGCGCATCCACTACGCGGCCACGGACCAGCCGCCCCGGTGGCGCACGGTGGACCCGATCGGCCTGGTCACCGTGCGCGACCGGGGCTACCTGCTGGCCACCCGGGCCGGCGCCGACCGTACGTACCGGCTCTCCCGGATCGCGGCGGCCGAGGAGCTCGCCGAACCGGCGGAGCGGCCGGAGACGGTCGACCTGGACCGGATCTGGCGGGAGCGCTCCGCGCGGTTCCGCTTCGACGGCGAGCACCACGTCACCGCGCTGATACGGGTGCGCCCCGCGCGGCGGGAGGAGTTGGTGCACACCGCGCTGGCCGTGCGCGCCCTGGAGCCCGACGCGGACGGCTGGGCGCGCCTTGAGGTCACCTTCCAGGACGCGCGGCACGCCGAGTGGGCGCTGTGGGAGCTGGGCGCGGACGGGGAGGCCGTCGGCCCCCGGTCGTTGCGCGCCTCGCTACACCGGCGCGCCGCCGCGCTCGCCAGCCGCTACGACGACGCCCCCTGAGCAGCCCGCCGACCTCCCGCTCCCGCCCCTGCCCCCGCCCGTCAGGCGGTGCCCGGCGCGCCGTCGAACCAGCGGGAGCGGGCCAACTCCTCGGTGCGGGTCGGGTCTTCGATGAGGGCGGCGACCTCGAAGCGGCGCTCCCACTGGCCGGCGGCCCAGCACAGGCCAGCCGCCACGCCCTCGACCGTGGCCGCGTGCAGCGTGCCGTCCACGTACCGCCAGTCCAGCTCCACCTGGCGCGCGCCCGAGCCGTCCGCGGCCCGCAGCTCGACCAGCAACTCCTCGTGCTCCACGTAGGACAGCGGGGCGCCCGGCAGCAGTTCGCGGACCGCGTCGGCGACCTCGTGCGGCTCGCCGTGCGAGAGCACCGGGGCCGGGTACGCCTCGCTCAGCCGGCGCACCTGGAGCAGTTCGGCCAGCTCGGCGGCGCGGGCCGGCGGGACCGGCAGCAGGGGTCGCGCCTCGGCCATGGCGAGCACCATCAGGTCCGGCGCGTCGGCGACCAGCGCGTCCGCCGCGTCCACCACCTCCACGGCGTACTCGTCCGCGTACTCCTCCGCGTCCTCGTCCCCGTCCTCGCCGTGCCCGTACGTCACCGCGCGCAGTTCATCCGGGAGGGTGACCTCCTCCGGGGCGAGCTGGGCCAGCGCCCCGTACAGGCCGCGGAGTTGGGCCGGGCCGACCTCGCTGTCCTCGTCGGCGAGCCGGGCCAGCAGTTCGGCGGCTCCGCCCGGCTCGTCGAGCAGGGCCCGCACCGTGGTGCGCACCCCGAGCGCGCGCAGCACCTGGGTGTCGACGTCGGCGGTGTCGGCCGCCTCGTACAGGCCCGCGAGCAGCGGGTCGCCGCCGGCGGCCCGCAGCCCGGCCGGGCGCCGGCCGTCGAGCACCGGGTGGCCGCGCAGCCACCACGCCGTGTACGGGCGCACCGTCTCGGTGGTGCCGCCGGGCAGCAGCACCCGCACCGGGGTGGTGAGCGCGTCGCGCAGCGGCGGCTGGGAGAGCATGGCCAGCGCGAGCGGCCATGCGTCGTCGTCCACCAGGTCCAGGTCGCGCACGGCCACGATCTCGGTGGCCACCGGGGGTACCGGCGTGGGCTCCAGGCCGTCGAGCAGGTCCTCGCACCACACGTCCACGGCGTCGAGCACGCCCACGTCGTCGGGCTCGGGGTAGTCGCCGTCCCGTGGTTCCAGCTCGTCCGGGTCGAGCACCACGTCGGTGGCGCGCACCAGCGTGAAGCCGGCGAGCACGCCCACGGCCGCGAGCGTCTCCTCGCCCCACCGCTCGACCAACTCCGGGTCACAGGTGGCCAGTTCGCCCGGCCGGATGACGCGTTCGAAGTCGCTGCCGGGCACCACCAGGTCGCCGGCGAGCGCCGGTTCGCCGTCCTCGTCGGGCAGCGCGAGGGCGGCCAGCCACGGCTCGTCACCGGGGGCCAGCCGGGCGTCGCGCACCAGCGCGAGCACCGTGTCGGCCAGCGCCTCGCCGTCCAGCGGGCCGCCCGGCGCGTCCTCGTCCAGGAAGGGGTCGAAGTCGTCGTCGGCCGCGTCCAGCGAACCGGCGACCGCGGCCCGCACCTGCGGCGTGGTCAGCACGGCGCGCGGCGTGGCCGGGGTGGCGCCCAGCTTCTCCAGGAGCGGGTGGACGGCGTCGGGGTGGGCGACCTTGAGGCCGAGCCTGGCCAGCGTGCGGTGCTGCCGCGCGGCGGCGCTCTCGGCATCGGTATTCGTGTCGGCGTCCGGTGCGGGGCCCTGGTCGGCGCCGTCGGGCAGCGGCAGCAGCACCTGGCGGGGGCCGATCGTCGTACGGACCGCGCCGCTCGCCTCGCCCCGCCAGCCGGCCCCGCCGCCCAGCGGCGCGCCGGCCAGCGGCACCGGCAGGCCGCTGAGCAGCTCCGGGTCGGTGCCGGTCAGCGCGTCGTAGAGCCGCCGCCACCAGGCGGGCCGGCGCTCGGCGCCCGCGAGGCGCTCGATCATCTCGCCGAGCCGCACCCGACCCACGTCGAGCGCGCGCAGCTCGGCCCGCCGCTCAAGGCCGGCCGGCAGCAGGTGCGGGAAGAGTTCGGCGAGCACCCGCACGGTCTCGGCGCCGGCCCCCTCCAGCACCTCCGCCTCCACCGGCCGCAGCACGCCCGGCGCGTCGGCGACGGCTGGTTCGGCGTACGGGTCGGCGGGGTCGGGCGCGGTCACGGCCTCGGCGTCCGCCCCGGCGCCCTCGGCCGGCCCGTACGCGGTGGCCGCGCTCGGCAGGAACGCGACCCGGGGCAGCCGGTCGAGGACCAGGCGGCGCAGCGTGCCGTCCAACTCGCCCTTGCCGAGCGGCTCGGGCACCAGGTCGAGCGTGCCGACCGTCACCGGGTGCCAGTCGCCGAGCAACGTGGCGTACGCGTCGGCGGCGCGGGCCAGCAGGAAGTCGGTGAGCGGCCCGGGCGCGACCCGGCGGCGGGTGGGCTCCAGCGGGAAGGAGGCGATGAGCAGCGCGGGCAGCCCAAGCGGTTCGTCGGTGGGGGTCGGCGCGTGCACGACCGGCGCGGCGCCGCCACGCGCGGCCCGCCCGGCGCCCTGGCCGCCGCCGTCCCCGGGGACCACCCCGAGGTCGGGCAGGGCGGGCCCGCCGCCGACGCGCACCGGCGCGCCCTCGGCGTCCACCGGCACCGCCCAGGTCACCGACCACACGGGGCGCAGCCGCTCCTCGACCGGGCGGTCGGCGAGCAGGTCGGGGGTGAGCGGGCCGCCGTCGCGGGCGACGCGCCAGCGAGTGGCGCCGCTCTCGTGCGCGCTGTCCTCGATGACCACGTACGGGCCGTCCTGGCGGCGGCGCAGCGTGCGGACGCCCTCCGGGGTCTCCACGACGACCTCGGCGAGGCCGGGGAGGGTGAGCAGCAGCGACGCGTCGACCGCGTCGAGCAGGCGGCGGGCCAGGTCCTCGGCGGCGCCGTCGCGCAGCGGCAGCACCACGACCGTGTCGTAGCCGTCGGGCGCGCTGCCCTCGGCGGGCAGCGGCAGCCGCAGCAGCGGCACGTGGCCCTCGCGCCGGCGCAGCTCGTCCGCCAGGCCCGGGCTCTCCTCGGCCGCCCGCTGGGCCAGCTCGCGTGCCTCGGCCAGCGACCAGCGGACACCGCCCGTACGGCTCACGATGGCGGGCTCGTCGCTGACCGCGAGGACCGCGGCGAAGCCGACGCCGAACCGGCCGACGGCCAACCCGGCCTCCGGGCCGCCGGCGTCGCCGGTCGGGGCTTCGTCGCGCTTGGCGGAGGCGCGGAGCGTGGACAGCGACTCGGCGCCGGCGGCGTCGAGCGGGACACCGTTGTTGGCGGCGGCCAGCACCGCCTGGCCCGTGCCGTCGCCGTCCGCGCGCGCCCCGGCCGTCTGGTCGGGCTGACCGCTCTCGTGCAGGGTCAGCCGCAGCCGCCCGGGCACCTTGGCGCGGGCCGCGGCGTCGGCGGCGTTCTGGGCGAGTTCGATGATGAGGCGGTCGCGGTAGCCGCCGAGCGCGAGGTCCTCCTCGGCGTTGGCGTCCTCGCGGAAGCGGGCGGGCGAGGCGGCCCACGCGTCCAGGACGCCGCGCCGCAGCCGCCCGGTACCGAACGGGTCCGCGTCCCCCGTCGCGCCGCGCACCATCGCCGTGCTGCTGCTCACCTGTCGTCTCCCCTGTGCCGGTCCGTCGGCCCTCCGCACGCGCGGTGCGTACGGCATGCCGGCGGTGAACGTCTGCGGTGAACGTACCGCCATCCCGCCGCACTCCCCGACTCCCCCCGTCCGCCGGGCGAACCCCGCAGGTGGCGACGGAGTGGCGACGGGCAACGGCGGCCTGGCTGGGGAGGGGCGGCCCAGGCCGGGGGAAGGCCCGGCGCGGGGGCGTGGTCCGACGCCTGGGCCGGGCCCGGCGCACGCCGGGGCCTGGGCCGGGGCCGGCGCGCGCCTGGGGTCGCCGCCGCGGGGCGGGGCGGCTCAGGCGTGCGCGGGCACGGTTTTGTGGTGGGGCGGAGGGGTCAGGAGTGACCCGTCAGGAGTGGCCGAGTTCCTCGGCCGGGCCGTCGGGCTCCACGGAGCCGCCCGTACGGTCGGGGCGCAGGGTCAGCGGGTCGACCACCGTCTCGTCGATGACGGGCGGGGCCGGGCGCGGCGGCTTGGGCATGACGGCGGCCTCGGAGTGGCCACCACAGCCGTAGCTGAGGGAGACCACGCGGCCGTCGGCGGGGCTGAACTCGTTAGCGCACACCCCGAACGCCTGCCGCAGCGATCCCGTCAGCGGCACCAGGAACCCGCAGGTCATGCAGGAGGCCGGGGCCGCCTGCGCCATCGGGGTCTTCGCCCCGTACGCCTCGTCCCAGCGGTCGGCCGCCACGTGCAGCCCGTACCGCGAGAGCACCCGGGCGCGCCCGAGGCCCAGCTCCTGGGCCACGCCCGCGATCGTGCCGACCACGGGCAGCTCGGAGCCGTCGGCGGCGGTGGCCGGGGCGCCGGCCACGGGCGCCGGCTGGGTGGCCGGGGAGCCGGGCGTGACGTCGGCGTCCTCGGTGTCCGCGAGCTGGGCCAGCTCGCCGGAGAGCGGAGCGCGCCGCCCCGCACCGTCGGGGCCGTCGGCGACCGCGCGCACGGGCGAGCCCTCGTCCGCCAGGACGGAGTTGGGCGGCGGGGCGTCCTCGCCGGTGAAGCCCGGCTCCAGGCGCAGGTCGTCCGCCTCGGTGGGGAGCAGGTCGCCGGGGCCCATGTCGCCCGGGCGCAGTCGCTCGCTCCAGGGCACCCACTCCGGCGCCAGCAGCGCCTCGGGGCCGGGCAGCAGCACCGTCTCGTCGAGCGTGACGACCTTGGCGCGGGAGGCGCGGGCGACGGTCACCGCCCAGCGCCAGCCCCGGTAACCGGGTTCCGCGCACTCGAAGAAGTGGGTGACCACACGGTCCCCGTCGGCCGCGAGGGCGACGTGTTCGCCGACGGGGCCCGGGAACGCCGCCTCCTCGGCCGCCGCACGGGCAAGATCGACCGCCTCGGCGCACAAGCGGTCCGGGGTACGGCTTCGCATCGCAGCACTCACAAGAATCGATTCTCTCCTACGCCGTCTCACGAGCGCGCCGGCCAAGCAGCCGGGACAGCGGACGGAGCGGACCTGTGGACCGCGTCGACGTCCGCGCCCGAACGGCCTCGGACGCGCCGGTTACGTCCCATTCTGCGGGATGCTGACCCGGTGCGTGGCCAAGAACGACCGCCAGTGGCGCGTAAGGCACGCTACCTTGTCGGACCGCGCCATCCCCACCCCGCCTCGTCCCCACGGGGTGCGCGCGCCGCCCCGGGACCCCGCCGGCCGCCCCCGCGCGCCGCCCCGACGCCCGGCGCGAGGTGGCCCAACCGATGTCACGTACCCGGTCACCCGGCCGCCATCCGGCCGCCGACGAAGATCGCGGAACTCGCCCGCGACGGGGCCCGGGAGGTGGGGGTGCGGCGACACGGATGTGAGGGAAACACGGCGGAGAAGCGGCGGAAAGTCGCGTACGGCGTCCTCATGGGGTAGACGATGTCGTGGTGAGAGGCACGAGGTTCGCCGCGGGCGGTGCGATCGGAAGGTCGCGACGCTCGTTCGGCCAGACGCTACGGCGCCCGTTCGCGAGCACGGCTCGCGGCGTGCGGCGGGCGACCCATGCGCACGGCGCGGGCGAGTCCGGCCTCGGGAAGCTGATCGAGCTGCACGCGGTGAACTCCGCGGGCGACATGATGATCACCGTCGCGCTCGCCTCGACCGTGTTCTTCTCCGTACCGACCGACGAGGCGCGCGGCCGGGTCGCCCTCTACCTCGCCATCACGCTGGCGCCGTTCGCGCTCCTGGCCCCCGTGATCGGCCCGCTGCTCGACCGCGTGCCGCACGGCCGGCGCGCGGCGATGGCCAGCGCGATGCTGACCCGCGCGCTGCTCGCGCTGACGATGGCCGACGTGGTCAGCGGCGGGGGGCTTGAGCTGTACCCGGCGGCGCTGGGCGTCCTAGTGGCCTCCAAGGCGTACGGCGTGGTGCGCTCGGCGGTCGTGCCCCGGCTGCTGCCGCCACGCTTCTCGCTGGTCAAGGCGAACTCGCGGGTGACGCTCGGCGGGCTGCTCGCCACCGGTCTCGCGGCGCCCATCGGCGCGGGGCTGCACCAGCTCGGGCCGGCGTGGCCGCTCTACGGGGCGTGCGCGGTCTTCACGATGGGCACGATCCTGTGCTTCACGCTGCCGCACAAGGTGGACTCGGCCAAGGGCGAGGCGCGGGCCCACGTCATCGCGCACCCCCCGCACCTGCGCTCCCACGACCACGGTCACGGCCACGACCACGGTCCAGCCCACGCCTCGCACCGCGCTGCCGACGCCGACCCCGATACCGGTTCCGATACCAGTCCTGACACCGACCCCGAGACCGACACTGACACCGAGGCCGGTTCCGCCACCGAGACGGCGGGCGCGGGCGCGACCCAGACCGGGGCCGGGGCCGGGCCGGCGGTCGCGGCCGCCGCGAGCACGACGTCGGGTGCGAGCGCGACGACGGGCGCGAGCACGAGCACGACGGGCACGAGCACGGCCACCGCCGACGGTGGCGCCACCGCCGAGCAGGGCCCGCCCGACGCCCGGGAGGCCGGGGCGCGAGAGGACGCGGCGCAGGTGACGGCCGGGGCGCAGGTGACGGCCGAGGCACGGGAGGCCGGGGCCCATGAGACGGCCGGGGCGCACGAGGTCGTGCCGTATGCCGGCGACGCGGCGTACCCGGGCTGGGACGAGGAGCCGATCAAGCGACCCGGGCTGCGCAACGTGGGCTCGTCGGTGCTGCACGCGTGGCCGGCCAACGCCACCATGCGTACGCTCTCCGGCTTCCTGACCCTCTTCCTCGCCTTCATGCTGCGCGAGCACCCGTTGAGCGGGCTCAGCCCCGAACTGTCGCTGGGCATCGTGGCCGTCTCGGCGGGTGCGGGCAACGCGCTCGGCACCGCGATCGGGGCCGGGCTGCGCGCCCGTGGCCCGGAGCTGATCATCGTGGCCGTGCTGACCACCTCGCTGGCCACGGCCATCACCGCGGCCGTCCTCTACAGCCAGGTGGCCGTCGCCGCCCTGGCCGCCGTCGCGGGCCTCTCGCAGGCGCTGGGCAAGCTGTCGCTGGACGCCCTGATCCAGCGCGACGTGCCGGAGAACGTCCGTACCTCCGCGTTCGCCCGCTCCGAGACCGCGCTCCAGATGTCCTGGGTGGTCGGCGGCGCGATCGGTATCGCGCTGCCGCTCAACGGCGTCCTCGGCATGTCGACGGCCGTCTGCTTCCTCGCCCTCGGCTGGCTCGGCACCGTGCGTGGGCTGCTCGCTTCGGCCAGGCGCGGCACGCCGCACCCGCGCGTGGCTTGATCCGCGCGGCCCGATAGCCTGCCAGCATGACCACTGCCACGCGGCGGAGCCGCACTTCGATGTCGTCCTGGCGCAAGGGCCGCCGCGTCGCCGCCGCCGTTGGTGCCGTGTCCATCGGGCTGATCACCCTGGCCGCCTGTGACAAGCCGACCCCCCTCGCGACCGTGACCGTCGGCACCAGCTCGGTGAACTCCGAGGCCACCGAGGGCTGCTACGGCGACGGCAAGGTGCTGAACGAGAAGAAGACCAAGGACTGCCTCTCCAAGAAGGGCGGCAAGACGATCAAGGTCGCCCCCGGCGAGAAGGTGCGCATCGGCGTGGACCCGGAGATCGGTGAGTCCGGCTGGGTGATGGTTTCGAGCAACCCGCTCATGAAGGAACCGAGCAAGGACAACTACCGCAGCTTCGACGGTGACACCCTCTTCGAGCAGAAGGACCCGCAGACGGGTCAGACGATGGGCATGCGTGACAAGGTCACCATCGCCATCGTGGAGCTGAAGGGCAACGACGGCCCGAAGGCCATGTGGCACTTCAACCTGGAGCGCGAGGACTAGGCAGCCCCGTCGGGCGCCGCCCGCCCCACGGGCCGAGCCGCCCCACGGGCCAGCCGTCCCCGCCCGCCCGGGCCGGTGACCGTCCCCGCGACGCCCACCGGCCCGGGCGCCGGACGCACCACCCGCACCACCCTCGTACCGCCCGATCCGCCCCGCACCACCCGATCCACCTGCACCACCTCAGCCACACACACCGCACTGCACCGAGTGCCGGCCCAGCTCGCCGGCGGGCCGCACCGCCGCCCGCCGCGCGGGCGCGCGGGGCGCACGGAGCGCGGTGCACGACGAAGGGGCGTGAGTCCATGCGCGCGCTGATCGTTACCGCGGTCCCGGCCGAACGCGACGCGGTGGTGCGGGGCATCCGGGATGCCGGCGCCTTCGAGGGGGTGGAGCGCGCCCTGCCCGGCGCCCCGGGGTACGCGCGACACCGGCTGGCGCTGCCGGTCACCGGGGCCAGCGACGCCCTGACGCTGGACGCGCTGGACGCCGACGTGCTGGCGGCCGGCGTCGGGCCGGCCGCGTCGGCCGCCGCCACCGGCAGCGCCCTGGCCACCGCGACGGCCGACGGCCTCCCGTACGACCTGGTCATCTCCGCCGGCATCGGCGGCGGCTTCGGCGTGGCCCCGGCCGTACCGCCGACCGGCACGGGGTCGGTCGGCGGTACGGCCGGTACGGAATCGGCCGGCACGGGTCAGGCGGCGGCCCGGCCGGCCGGGCTGGCGCTCGCGGCCGTGGTGGTGGCCGACGCGATCGTCGCCGCCGACCTGGGGGCCGAGACGCCCGACGGCTTCGCCGCCGTCACCGACCTCGGCTTCGGCACCATCCGGCACCTGCCGCCCGCGCACCTGGTGCGGGCGGCGGCCGAGGCCACCGGGGGCGTGCGCGGGAGCGTGCTCACCGTGTCGACGGTCACCGGCAGCGCCGAACGCGCCGCCGAGCTGATGGCCCGCCACCCGGGGGCCGTGGCCGAGGCGATGGAGGGTTTCGGCGTGGCGGAGGCGGCCACCGCGTACGGGGTGCCGGTGCTGGAGATCCGTACCGTCTCCAACGCGGTGGGCCCGCGTGACCGGGCCGCCTGGCGGATCGACGCCGCGCTGGCCGCCCTCACCGGCGCATTCGAGGCGCTCGCGCGGGCGCTGCCGCGGGCCATGGCGGAAAACAGCGCGCCGACCGCCCCGGCGGGAACAGTCCGGGGCGCGGCGGCGCTGCACGAGGCGGCCTCCGACACGGCGGCCGGCGGCGGGCCGACCTGAGACCCAGGCCGGCCCCGTACCCGCGAAGACGCCCCGCTCCCCCGCCGAAGGAGCCACCGCAGACTACCCCCCGCGCGAGGAGGACCCCGTGATGACCGAAAGCGCCGAACTCTCCGACCCGGCACCCGGCGCCGGCGGAAGCGACGACCGCCCGCTGCGCATCGCCTATTCGCCGTGTCCGAACGACACGTTCGTCTTCGACGCCTGGGCCCACGGCCGCGTCCCGGGGGCGCCCGCGCTCGACGTGACCTTCGCCGACATCGACGTCACCAACGGCATGGCCGAGCGCGGCGAGTTGGACGTGCTGAAGGTGTCGTACGCCGTGCTGCCCTGGGTCCTCGACGAGTACGCGCTGCTGCCCTGCGGCGGGGCGCTCGGCCGGGGCTGCGGGCCGCTGGTGCTCACCTCGGGCCCGGCGGACGCCGCCGACCTGGCGGGCCGCACGGTCGCGGTGCCCAGCGAGCGGTCGACGGCGTACCTGCTGTTCCGGCTGTGGGCCGCGACCGAGGTGCCGGGCGGCGTCGGCGAGGTGAAGGTGCTGCCCTTCCACGAGATCATGCCGGCCGTGCGGGCCGGCACGGTGGACGCGGGCCTGGTCATCCACGAGGCGCGCTTCACCTACCAGGACCACGGGCTGCATTGCCTGGCCGACATGGGCGAGCACTGGGAGGCGACCACCGGGCTGCCCATCCCGCTCGGCGCGATCATCGCCCGGCGCGCGCTGGGCGCTGAGCGGCTGCGCGAGCTGGCGGACGCGGCGCGCGCCTCGGTGCGCATGGCCTGGGACGACCCGCTGGCCTCGCGCCCGTACGTCCTTGAGCACGCGCAGGAGATGGACCCGGCCGTGGCCGACCAGCACATCGGCCTGTACGTCAACGAGTTCACGGCCGACCTCGGCGAGGACGGCTACGCCGCCGTGCGCGGCCTGCTCACCCGCGCCGCGGCCGAGGGCCTGGTACCCGCCCTGCCCCCGGGCGCGCTCGACTTCGTCTGAGCGCTCGGCTCGCGGCCGGGTCCTCGGCTCTGGCCGCGCACCCCGCTCGCGGCCGAGCCGCGCCGTCTCCTTCCGTACGCCTCGGCCCCGCCCTCCCGAACGCGCGAGGGGCGGGGCCGTTGGCGTGAGCCCGGGCCGTGGGCGTGGGCGTCAGTGGACGGTGAAGGGGCGGCTCGCGCCGGTGAAGGGGCTGATCCCGCCGGACAGCGCGCGGGCGTCGCCGTGGTGGACGAGGCGGTACGTGCCCGGCTCGGCCTCGCGTGGGATGTCCCAGGTCAGCGTGGCCGTGGAGACCGCCAGATAGGCGCGCTGCCAGCGGTAGGTGGTGGACCAGTCGTCGTCCGTGGCCACCGTGCGCCAGCCGCCCGGCGCGTCGGGGTCGCGGCGCTGCACCTCCAGGAAGGTGGAGCCGGTGCGTAGGTTGTTGGCGGGGTGGCCGGTGAAGAAGGTGGCGCTGGCGCGCTCGCCGCGCCGGTAGCCGTCCGCCGCCGGCTGGTCGCGTACGTCCCCGAACTCCCGGCCCGCGGGGGGCGCGTCGAGGACGGGCCCGGGGTTCAGGCTCAGTTGGTGGTCGCCGCGCCAGGCCGGCCGGGTCTGGCTCGGCGTCGGCTCGCCGGTGCGCAGCGCCTGGGCGAGGCGCGCGAACTCCTGCTGGTAGGCGGGGAGGGTGTAGCGGCCGAAGTGGGTCGAGGCCCCCTCGTAGTGCTGGGCGTCGTACTCCTGCGACGTGGTGACGTACTGGCTGTACGCGTTGGAGTAGCCGGCGAACACGGTGTGCCGCGAAGAGTCGCCGAGTTCGGCCGCGACCGTGTCGGTGACCCGGTGGCCGGCCGCGATGGTGAACTCGGCCGGGGCCGCGGTCAGGGTGAGCTGCCCGACGCGCACGATCTGCACCGGCAGGACCTGCGGGGTCCAGGCCGGCCGCTGCGCGCCGGTGGCCAGGAAGACCGGCTTCGGGGCCTGGCAGCGGCGCAGTCCGGGCGGCGCCGGGTTGAGCACCGCGCCGAGGCCGACCACCAGCGGGTTGGCCCGCAACTCTCCCTCGTCCACCAGGTCGGGTCCGGGGCCGTCCTCGGCGCCGGCGGTGAACGCCTGCCCGAGGGCGGCCTGGCAGGTGCGGTGCGGCTGGCCGTCGGGGGTGTAGCGGCCGGCCACGTCCACGGTGGAGAAGTCGACGTAGCGCTGCCGGTGGTCGATGGGGCCGCGCAGCTCCTCCGTGGCGCCGTTGAAGAGTTCGAGCGCCTTGGCGGCCTGTCGCTCCCCGATGATCCT
Organism: Streptomyces sp. 71268; assembly: GCF_029392895.1. Lineage (NCBI taxonomy): Bacteria > Bacillati > Actinomycetota > Actinomycetes > Kitasatosporales > Streptomycetaceae > Streptomyces > Streptomyces sp. 71268. Next base: position 4,985,481 of record NZ_CP114200.1, on the reverse strand, counting down.
GGTGTTCTCGAACTCGTCGTCGGTGGGGCCGTGGGCGCCGCCGTCGCGCAGGTTGGGTGACATGTCGCCGGCGTTGGTCTGCGCGAACGCGGCGACGAACCGGCCACGGTCTGCCGCGTCCACGCCGAAGGCGTCGTGCTCGACCCGGTAGCTGGCGTACCCCTTGTTGTCGGCGCTGATCAGCGTGTTCTTCGGGGTCATGGAGGTGGCGTGGGTGGGGAACCAGCTCAGCATGCCCACCGGCCGGCCCGCCCGCTCGAAGCGGAGCACGGTCATCCGGGTGTCCACCTCGCCCGGGAAGCGGGCCCGCTCGGCGGCCGGGTTGCGGCGGAAGGCCGCCGACGACCGGTTGACGTTCGCGCCCTTCAACTCGCCGGTGGCGATCTTCACGGTGCCGGGGGCGCGGTCCGCGTCGGCGGCGACGACGGCCGCCACGATGCCGGAGACGATCGCCTCGTACGTCTTCTTCTGGTGCCCGAGCGTGGTGAGGTTGTAGAGCACGTCGTGCCCGTGGCCGCCGGGGCCGGCGTGGGTGTGGGTGGCGGAGAGGACGACGTTGCTCTCGGTGTAGCGCTGACCGAGGCGCTCGGCGAGCCGGCGCAACACCTCCTGGTGCACGCCCTGCATGATCATTCCGACGTCGGTGCTGACGAACGCCGTGCGCCCGCCTTCCGGTTGCTCCAGCACGAAGGCGCGCGCCCACTGCCGGGTGTGGATGCCGGAGGTCCGCTGGTCGAGCCGGGCGTACCCCATCATGCCGACCTCGGCGGCCTCCCCGGTGACGTCGGCGATGCCCACCCCGACCCGGTAGCCGCCGCCCTCGGTGGAGGCCCCGCCGGGGGAGTCGGGGGCCGGGTCGGCCGCCGCGGGCCCCGGCGCGGCGAGGCCGGCGGCCAACACCGCGGCGAGCAGCGCGCCGAGCGCCGCCCGCGCGGCGGCGGGCCGGGCCCGGCGCCGGAGCCCGCGGCTACGGCGGGGCGTACGGATGGTCAGGGGGGCGCGATCACCGAGACCGCGCGACGGACACAACGTGCGTAACGACATACGCGGTGCCTGACTGTGAGGGGTGGGGCGGCCCCGGTACGGCCTCCGGGAGAAACCGCCCGGGCCGGCGCTTGCGGCTCAGAATGGGACCGTACTTACTCCCGGGTCAATACGCTGACCACGTAAACCGAAAAGGTACTCAGCTTTTACGCCACCGCTGGGCCCTCGCCCGTACGGCATTCGGCGGCAGCGGAACCCGCGCTTTCCGAGCCCGTTTCGCCTTCCCGGGCGCCCGGCAGCGCGGCGGCGGTCGAGGACCCCCGGTCGACCGGAGGCGCCGGCAGCGCGACCGACCCGCCGCTCTCCGGTGACCCGCCGTACTCCCGTGGCCCGCCGCGCTCGAAGATCCCCTGTACGACGCGTCGCGCCTCGGCCAGCACGGCCGGGTCGCCCTGCTCCGGGTCGCACTCGAAGGCGAGCTTGACCAGCGCGTCCCCGGCGGCGACGGCCGTCAGCAGCGCGGTCCGCAGCCGGTCGTCCACCACGACGCCGAACCGCGTGCCGATCAGCTCGGCCAGCCGGTCGGCCACCACCTCGTCGTTGCGCCGCCCCTCGGCCAGCAGCCGGTCGTCGGCCACGTCCCCGAAGAGCACCATCCGAAAGCCCACGTCGGCCCGCGACATCCGGACGTACTCGTCGAAACCGGCCGTCGCCGCCTCCGACCAGTGCGTGAAACCGGCCCGCGCGAGCAGTTGGTCGAGCCGGCCCAGGAAGGCGTCCAGGTTGCGGGCGGACGCGGCCCGGAAGACCGCCCTGCGGTCGGTGAAGAAGCCGTACAGCGTGGCCAGACCGACGCCGGCGGCCTCGGCGATGCGGGTGGTGGTGGCCGCCGCGTACCCCTCGCGCACCACCAGTCCCACGGCGGCGTCCATGATGCGGTCCACCTTCTCGCGGCTGCGCCGCTGCCGGGGCTCGCGGCGCAGCGCGCTCGGGGAGACCACGGGGTCGGGCGTCGGGCGGGCCGGGGTGGCTCGCGTGGGCTCCGCTGGCTGAGCGTTCATCCACCCATCTAACCGAAGCGGGGGCTGCCTGGCGATGACACGGAAAGGCGGAAACGAGAAGGGATGTCCCCATAGCGTGGCCGCCCCGGCGCACCAGCCGGCGCACGCCACCACCGCGGCGACCCCACCCGGTCCACGCACCGGCGTACGCGAGTCCACCCGGCACCGCCCGCACCACGCCCCGGTGCGCGACGGCGTACGACGGCGTGCGACGGCCTGCGAGGGAATGAGGGCGGGGCGGTCCTCCCGGGGCGGGCGCGGGGCACGGCGCGCCGGGTCGTGCGCGGTGGCGTACGCGTACGGCGCGCGCCGCCACTCCCTGCGGCCGGGCACCGCCAACCCCTACGGCCGGGCCCGGCGCGTCACCGTGTGGGTCCGGCGGGTCGCGGGCCCGGGACCACACGGCGCGGGCCCGGCGGGTCGATGGAGGCCGCCGGGCCCGGGAGGGGGTCGGCGCCCGCCGGCCCCCGGATGCGCTGTCCGCCGCCGCGTTACACGTCGAGCTGGTCCGCCACCGCGCGCAGCATGCCCGCGATCTTGGCGCCGTGGGCCTTGTCGGGGTAGCGGCCCCGTTCGAGCTGCTGGGTCACGTTCTCCAGGAGCGTGGTCAGGTCCTGCACGATCGAGGCCAGCTCGTCGGGCTTGCGCCGCTGGGCCGCCGCGACCGACGGGGTCGGGTCGAGCAGAGTCACCGAAAGCGCCTGGTCACCGCGGTTCCCCGCGACGACCCCGAACTCCACGCGCTGGCCTGGCTTGAGCGCTTCGACGCCTTCGGGGAGCACCGACGAGTGGACGAAGACGTCATCGCCGTCGTCGCGGGAGAGAAAGCCGAAGCCCTTCTCACTGTTGAACCATTTGACCTTGCCGGTAGGCACGTCTGTCCTCGTCCTCGTAACTCGTCGGGAAACAACGGAAAACAGCTCTGGATAGCACTACAGCGGGTCGCAAGACCCGCCGGCACCAAGGCTAATGGTCCGGAGCCTGGTGACAAGACGTACCCGGGTCGTTCCTGCTCGGTAATGACCGACAGGAGTCTCACTGTTGCAGGTAGGGGACCTACCCTGGTCACGTGAGTAATGAAACTTCCCGTACTGGGGATCTCCTGGTCCGCATCGGCGCGATCGTCTTCCTGGTCGGCGCGGTGGGGACGCTGGTCACGGTGGCCCCGCTGCTGCTCGGGCTCGACCGGCTGCCCACGCCCGCGTACTTCGTGTCGATGCTGATGGGCGTCGGCTTCGTGATCGCGGGGGCCGGCCTGCTGACGTCGATCGCCGCGCAGCGCCGCCAGGCCAGGTCCGCCGCGTAACCCTGCGGGCGCTGCCTCACCGGACCCGGCCCGCCGAACCCAGTCCGCCGGGTCCAGCCCCTGAGAGCCCGTTCCCCGACGCGCCGCCTTCGGCTCCCCGCACGCCCGTGCGCCAGCGCGCCCGCCCCGGCGTACGGGCGCGGGGTGGGCCCGCCGACGTGGCGGGCGCGCCGGAGGGGTCCGTGGGTCAGGCCAGCTCGTTCACGTACGAGCGCCACCAGGCGGGGAACTCCGTGAGGTCGGCGAGGACGACGTCGGCCCCGGCCGCGCGCAGCTCGTCCGCGTCGCACGGACCGGTCGCCACCGCCACCGCGAGCGCCCCCGCGGTGCGGGCGCCGCGCACGTCCCCGACGTGGTCGCCGACGTACACGCTGGCCCCGTACTCGCGCAGCGCCTCCGCCTTGGCCTCGGCCCACAGCCAGCCGATGACGGCGTCGGGCTCGATCCCGAGGTGGGCCAGGTGCAGCTTGGCGTTGGGCTCGTGCTTGGCCGTGACGACGATCGCCCGGCCACGGGCCGCGCCCGCCCGCCCGGCGCCGCCGCCCGCGCCCGCCTCGCCGACGCCCGCCCCGTCGGCCTCCGGCCCCGCGCCGCCCGCCCCGTACTCCCGTACCGCGGCGATGGCCTCGCGGGCGCCCGGCAGCGCCGGGGTGGGGGCGATGGCGTGGGTGGGGTACAGCGCGCGATAGCGATCACCGACTGGCTGGATCTGGTCGTCGGGGAACCAGTGCGCCAGCTCCTGTTCGAGCGGCGGGCCGAGTCGGGTGATGGCGAGGTCCGCGTCGATGAAGGTGCCGGTCTCCTCCGCGAGTGCCTGGTACGCGGCCTTGATGCCAGGTCGCGAGTCGATCAGGGTCATGTCGAGGTCGAAGCCGACCGTCAGGAAGGGCGGCGCGTCGGCGGTGCCCGGCCGCGGGTCGGCCCGGTGCGGGGCCGGCTGGGGGTGCTGCGACGGCTGCGGGGGCTGGTGCGGATGCGAAGACATGGTCGATATTCTGCCGCGTCCCGCCCCTTACACTTAGCCTGACCTAACCACCGTTCAAGATCCACTTATCCGACCGCGCGCGATGTGAAGGGCACGATGTCAGCCGTCCCGACCAGCAGCGCCAGGACCTCCCTGGTCAGCCGCCGCATCGGCTGGACGGCGATCGCCGTGTTGGCCCTGCTGCTCGCCATGCTGCTCAGCCTCGCGATCGGCAGCCGCCAGATCGCGCCGTCCGCGGTCTTCGACGCGCTGCTGCACGGCGGCGGCAGCGACGCGGCCGAGGTGGTCCGCTCCATGCGCCTGCCCCGCACGGTGGTGGGGGTGATGGTGGGGGCCGCGCTGGCCATGGCGGGCACGGTGATGCAGGGCATCACCCGCAACCCCATCGCCGACCCCGGCATCCTCGGCATCAGCCAGGGCGCGTCGGTGGCGGTGGTGCTCGCCATCGCGTACGCCTCGGTGCACACGCTGACCGGATACGTGTGGTTCGCCTTCGCCGGCGCGGGGGTCGCGGCCGTGCTCGTGTACGCCATCGCCGCGCGCGGGCGCGGCGGCGCGACCCCGGTGAAGCTGGCGCTCGCGGGCGCCGCCATCAACGCGCTGCTGGTCTCGGTGACCATGGCGGTGCTCACCACCAAGGCCGCGGCGCTGGACGAGTTCCGCTTCTGGCAGGTCGGCTCGCTCTCCGGCCGGGACGCCGAAGTGGCCGCCCAGATATGGCCGTTTCTGCTGGTGGGCGTGGTGCTGGTGGCCTCGGTCGCGCGCGGGCTCGACGCCCTGGCGCTCGGCGAGGACGTCGCCAGGGGGCTCGGCCAGAACGTCGCCACCGTACGGATCGTCGGCGGTCTCGGCGCTGCGGTGCTCACCGGGGTGGGCGTCGCGGCGGCGGGGCCGATCGCGTTCGTGGGCCTGGCCGTGCCGCACATCGCCCGCGCCGTCGTCGGCACCGACCACCGCTGGGTGCTGCCGATGGCCGCCCTCATCGGCCCGGTCATGCTGCTGGTCTCGGACACCGTGGGCCGGATCATCTTCCCGCCGAGCGAGGTGCCGGCCGGCGTGATGACCTCCCTGATCGGCGTGCCGTTCCTGGTGGCGCTCGTACGTCGAAAGGCGGTGGCCGCGTGACCGGCTCCCCGAGCGCGGCCCACACCGCGCCCTTCCTCCACCCGTCGCGCACCACGAACCGGAGCGCGCCGGTGACGAGCGGCCCGCGCGGCGCCGGCCCTCGCGGGGCACTCCGATGAGCGCCGTCGAGACCGGCCCGGCGGGCGGCGGCCGTACGGTGCCCGCGGGCGCGCGCCCGGGCGTGCGGCCGGCCGGGTACGCGCTGGTGCGCGCCGGTCGCGGGGCCTTCCTGCTGCACCGGCGGGCCACCGTCGTCGCCGGCGTGCTGGCCGTGCTGCTGGCCGCCGTCTGCGTGCTGTACCTCTCGGTCGGTGAGAGCTTCGTGCCGCCCGGCGAGGTGGTGCGGGTGCTCGCGGGCCAGCCCTCGCCCGACCGGCTCGTCGTGGAGACCCTGCGGCTGCCTCGGATGACGCTCGGCCTGCTGGTCGGCGCGGCCTTCGGGGTGGCCGGCGCGCTGATCCAGACCGTCGCCCGCAACCCGCTGGCCAGCCCCGACATCATCGGCGTCACACAGGGCGCGAGCGCGCTGACGGTGGGCGCGATGACGTACGGCGTCACCTCGTACGCCGTCCTCCCCTATCTCTCCATCGCCGGCGGCATCGCCGCCGCCGCGCTCGTCTACGTCTTCGCCTGGCGCGGCGGGCTGCACGCGGCGCGCTTCGTGCTCATCGGCATCGGCTTCGCGATCGCGCTGCGATCGATCACGCAGCTCTTTCTGACCAAGGGCGACTACCTGGTCGCCCAGCAGGCCCAGGTCTGGATGACCGGCTCGCTCAACGGGCGCGGATGGGACGAGGCCAACCCGCTGACGCTGGCCCTGCTCGTGCTGCTGCCGTGCATGATGTGGGCCGCGCGGGCGCAGCGTTCGGTGGCGTTGGACGACGACACGGCCACCGCGCTCGGCGTACGGCTCGGCCGGGTACGGCTCGGGCTCGTGCTGCTCGGCGTGGTGCTCGCGGCGCTGGCGACCGGGGCCGCGGGCCCGGTGGACTTCGTCGCGCTGCTGGCCCCGCAGATCGCCCGCCGGATGACCCGCACCGCGCAGATCCCGCTGCTGTGCTCGGCCCTGATGGGCGCGTTCATCGTGGTCACGGCCGACCTGCTGGCCCGGAAGCTGTTCGCGCCGACGGAGCTGCCGGTCGGCGTGCTGACCGCGGCCATCGGCGCCCCGTACCTGATCTGGCTGATCATCCGCAGCCGCACCGGAGGCAAGGCATGACGAAACCCGCATCCGCGAACGCCGCCGCCCCGGCCGGGGACGCTGGAGCCACCGGGAAAGCCGGGGACACCGGGGACACCCCGGCCGCCGCCTCGGCCCGGGCGGAGGCCGGGCGGCCGGAGAGCCGGCTCGCCGCGCGCGGGCTGACCCTCGCCTACGACGACCGGGTGGTCGTGGAGGGCCTCGACCTGGCCGTCCCGCAGGGCGCGGTCACCGTCATCGTCGGGCCCAACGCCTGCGGCAAGTCCACGCTGCTGCGCGCGCTCGGCCGGCTGCTGAAGCCGCGGCACGGCGCCGTCCTGCTCGACGGCACCGAACTCGACCGCATCCCGACGAAGAAGATCGCCCAGTCCGTCGGCCTGCTGCCGCAGACGCCGGTGGCGCCCGAGGCGATCACCGTCGCGGACCTGGTCTCGCGGGGCCGCCAGCCGCACCAGAGCTGGTGGCGCCAGTGGTCGGAGACGGACGAGCGGGCCGTGACGGACGCGATGGCCCGCACGGACGTCTCGGCCCTCGCCGACCGGCCGGTGGACGAGCTGTCCGGCGGCCAGCGGCAGCGGGTGTGGATCGCCATGGCACTGGCCCAGGAGACGGACCTGCTGCTGCTCGACGAGCCGACGACCTACCTCGACATCGCGCACCAGGTCGAGGTGTTGGACCTGGTCCGGCAGCTCAACCACGAGCGGGGCCGCACGGTCGTGGCGGTGCTGCACGACCTCAACCAGGCCGCGCGGTACGCGGACCACCTGGTGGCGATGAAGGCCGGCAGGATCGTCGCGCAGGGCAGCCCCGCCGAGACGGTCACCGCCGACCTGGTGCGCGAGGTCTTCGGGCTCGACTCGGTCGTCGTCCCGGACCCGGTCACCGGCAGCCCGCTCGTCGTCCCCGGCACCCCCTGGCGGCCCACCGACCCGGCGCGGGACGCCCCCGACCCGGCATGACCGGCCCCGTACGACCCGGGCCACCGCCCCGTAGTCCCCTGGGCCCCTCTGCCCGTACGACCACGGTCCCGTGACCCACAGCCGTAGCCCCACCGTCGTAGTCCCGTCGCCGTAACCGCAGTCCCGTAGCCGTAGTCGCCGTGTTGGTGGTCGCCGTAACCGACGTCCCCGAAGCCGAAGTCGTACGGCACTCGCCCCGCGTCCCCACCCTCCCTCCCCTCCCGCTCCCTCTCCTCCGCTCCCCGTACGGCCCCTCCGTACGGGCGGCAGAAAGGCCAGACCATGACCCACCTCCCGTACCGCCGCACGCTCGGCGTCGTCTCGCTCGCCCTGGTCACCACCGTGGGTCTGACCGCGTGCAGTGCGGACTCCGACGACTCGTCGGACGGCAAGAAGCGCACGGTGAAGACGGCCATGGGTGACGTGAAGGTGCCGGAGTCCCCGAAGCGCGTCGTGGTCCTCGACACCGCCGAGCTGGACTCCGCGATCACCCTGGGCGTCAAGCCGGTCGGCGCCACGCGCGCCGACGTGGCCTCGGGCTTCCTCAACTACCTGCCGAAGGAGAAGGTCCAGGGCATCAAGGACGTCGGCACCATCGCCGCGCCGAACCTGGAGACCATCGCCAGCCTCGACCCGGACCTGATCCTCACCAACAAGGACCGCGACGCGACGCGTTACAAGGAACTCAGCGCCATCGCGCCCACGGTGATGACGGAGACCACCGGCTACCCCTGGAAGGAGAACTTCCAGGTGCACGCCGCCGCGCTCGGCAAGACCGCCGAGGCCAAGAAGGTCGCGGCGGACTACACCGCCCACGCCGGCCGCGTCACCGACGCCGTCGGCGGCCCGGCCAAGGTCAAGCAGACCGAGGTCAACGTCGTCCGCTTCATCGAGGGCGCCGACATCCGGATCTACGGCAAGAAGAACTACATCGCGACCATCCTCGCCGACGCCGGCCTCGGCCGCCCCGCCGTCGCCGACAAGGCCAAGGACGGCTTCTCGTACGACGTGAGCCCCGAGCAGATCGACAAGGCGGACGCGGACGTCGTCTTCACCTCCACCTACGGCGACCCGAAGAAGTCCGGCGAGACGAAGACGACCGCCAGCGGCCTGTGGAAGAACATGGGCGCCGTCAAGAACGGCAAGGTCTACACGGTGGACGACCAGCTCTGGATCCAGGGCATCGGCTACACCGCCGCCAACAAGATCCTCGACGAGATGCAGGGTCACCTGACGAAGAAGTGACCCGAGTCCGGCCTGCTCGCCCCGCCCCGCACGTAGGGGTACCGCCCGGCGCGCGTGCGCCGGGCGGCGCGGGGCCCGGGGCGGCGCGGGGCGCCGCTCGGGGTGCGGAGCACCGCTCGGGGCGCGGCTCGTTCCCGTACGACTCGGCTCGTACGACTCAGCTCGTACGAGCCGGCTCGTACGCCCGTGCTCCTACGGTGGCGCTACGCGCGGTGGTACGCGACACCGAGGCACTATGACCGTGGCACTATGACCGTGGTGCTACGACCGTGGTGCTACGCGCGGGGTGGGGCTCAGCCGTTGCGCTTGCGCTGCACGCGCCACACCAGGTAGAGCGCCGAGCCGAACGCGGCGACCCGGATGACCGCGGGGGCCGTGTCGGCAAGGGCGTCACCCATGCCGTCCTCCGGGATGGCCGTGCCCCAACGCCCCTCGAACCGCCCCCACAGCCACACCATGCCCCCGAACACCGCGAGGCTCGGCACGCCGATGGTGGCGGTGGTGGTCTCGCCACGGGTGAGGCCGCGCGTGTTGTACGCGAGGACCCAGCCGAAGCCCAGCGCGATCCAACTGCCGAACGCGCCGCCCACGATCAGCAGCAGCGCGGCCGCCACCGCCAGCCAGGCGATGGACCCACCGCCACCGCCGCCACCACCGTCACCGCCGCTCTTGCCGCCACGCCGCCGCAACACCCGCCGCAGCAACCCTCGGCGCTTCCCACCCCCCTCGTCGGCCGCGCCGCCGCCACCCGCCGTGCCGCCCACGAGCGTCCCCGAGGTGATGTCGGGGACCGAGCCGTCCGGCAGCTTCTCGACCGGTTTGCCCCCGGGGCCCGTTTCCCCCGGCGGCTTGAGCAGGTCAGGCAGGTCGATGCCGCCGACGAACCCGTCCACGTAGCCGGGCCCCTGGCCCTGCGGCGCGAAGACACCGCCGTCGAACGGGCTGACCTCCAACGGCCCCGGCTCGTTGAGCCACCAGTCGGGGTTCGACTCGCGCGGCCCGAGCTCGTCCTCGCCGGCCAGGTGCGGCGGCGAGGCCGCGCCCGGCGGCCGGAACCGTGGCCGGGGCGGGTACGCGGGGGCCGGCGCGCCGAACTCCTCCGCACCCTCCCCAACCTCCGTCGCCTCTGCCGTCTCCGCTTCCCCCGCCGCCTCTTTCCGCAGCCGCGGCCCAGCCGGCCGCTCGGTCGCCGGCTGTGACTGCGGGTGTGGCTGTGACTGCGGTTGTGCCGGTACGTCCGGGGTGGCGGGGCGTGCGGTGCGGCGGGCCGACCGGTCGTCGCCCCGCCGCTGGGACGGGGCCTTGCCGGTGAACCCGCTGGTCAGGTTGGACGTGAAGGCGCTGAGGTCGGTCAGTTGGGACAGCTTCTCGCGGGCCGCGCGGGTGGCCTGGTCGGCGGCCGAGAAGATCCCCGTACGGTCGGCCCCGCCGTCACCCGCCGCGGCTCCCCCGCCGGCCGGCCGCCCCGCGCCGACGTCCTGCTGACGCGCGGCGGAACTCGGCCCCGGCTCGATGTGCGTCGGCTCGATCGGCGCGGGCGTCCCGGGAGGCCGACCCCCCGCCGCGACCACCACCTCGGCCGGCGTCCCGATCTTCGCGAGCAACTTCTTCACGGCGGCGGGGTTGTCCCCACCCGCCATGGCGGCCCGCCGCCGATCGATGTCGGCCCGCAACTCGGAGACCAGCCGCACCCGATCGCCCGAGAGCAGCCCTTGCTGCTGGGCGAGGTCGCCGACCTTGCCCAGATAGTCATAAACGAGCTGATCGCTCTCGATCCCCACCAAAACCCCTGCGAATCCGGAACGTTGGCGCCCTGAACTGTTCCGACGTTACCGTTCCAGCCGCGCTGGGGGGCGCTAGCGCCACGGGTGGGTTGTTTCGGGCGGGGGTGGGCCGCATGCGGGAGGTGTGCGGGGCTGTGACGGGGGGCTGTTAGGCGGGGGGTGGGGGGCTGGTGACGCCAGCCCGGCGATGCCGGTGGTGTTCTTACCCGGTCGGGCCCGGCCCCTCAGTCACGCGTCGCGCCCTCGGGCCACACGACGGTCACTGGCACTCCCGTGCGTTCGGCGTACGCGACGACGTCCGCCGTCCCTCCGTAACCACGAGCCGGGAGCCCGTCCCAGACGGCGATGAGTCGATCGACAAGGCCCACCAGAATCTCACTGCCCGCCATGTGGGCCTGCGCGTCAGAGCGACGCAGGCCCGTGGAGTGGACCCTGGTCGCCCGCGCCAGCAGGGCGTCGTACGTCGCGTGGTGCCAGGCGGGCAAGCCGGCCCGGTACTCCTCGGCCGGCACGACCGCCTCGCACCGCCCGCCGTGCTCGATGACCATCTCGACGAACCACGCGTCGGGACCGTCAGCCAGACACGAGACCCCGCACAGCTCAGCCGGGGCGAACTGACGGATCTCGTCAGCGAGTAGCGCCCTGACCTTTTCCTCAACCTGCGCGGGGAGTCCGCGATGTCCGGTGATCCCGAGACGCATGAAGGACCTCTTCCCGTGAGACTAGGAATACATGTCCCTGAGCCGCTCATCGAAAGCGCGGACCGCTCTGAGAGGCCCGGCCGACGAGCGCGATGGTGGCCGTGCTGTGGCTGGCTAGCCTCGCCGAGGGCGCCGGGCCGAGCGCTGGACCGCGAGCAGGGCGATAGCCTGGAAAACCTGACCAACAGGGGGCTTTATGAGTCATATGCCGAGCTTGAGCGGTAGGTCGGAGTTCGCGGAAGTTGCAAAAAACCGGGGTACCGCGCGATAAAGCCGCAGGTCAATTGCTCTGGTCCCCGCGCGCGCGGGGGTGGTCCTGGGTGGCGGGCCCGGTAGGCATCGGCGTAGGGCTGGTCCCCGCGCGCGCGGGGGTGGTCCCAAGCTGTCCGCCAGCGGCGCCAAGCTCACCACCTGGTCCCCGCGCGCGCGGGGGTGGTCCCCACCTGTTCCAGCGCGGGCGCATCTGGTCCCCGCGCGCGGGGGTGGTCCCGGTCTGACATGTCCTCAACTCCCCGAAGTGCGCTGGTCCCCGCGCGCGGGGGTGGTCCCGTTAACCCCACGGTGGCTTATGACGGGTTCGACTGGCTCCCTGCGCGCGGGGCTGTGCCACCAACACCCAGTCACACCCACCCCATCACCTCCCCCGCCGCGCCCCCTCGGGCCAGACGACATCCACGGGAATCCCCATCTCACGTGCCGCCACCACCACATCGGCCGTTCCCCCGCCCTTGCCGCTCGGGGGTGCGCCGTCCCACACCGCGACCAGCCGGTCAGCCCGCTCCAGCAGCACCGCGTTGGCGGCCTCGTAGGCAGCCCGGTTCGCCGTTTCATGTGGCATGACGCGGGTCTCGTGAGCGGCCTGGCTCAACCGGTCGAAGGTGCCCGCGTGGGCGGGCTTGACCTTCGCTTCGCGGTAGTCCCGCGACGGGATGACGACGATCAGGCGCCCGCCCGCCTCCAACACGGCCTCGGCGAACAACGAGTCCGCCCCAGCAGCGATGCAGGACACGCCCGTCAGCTTGTCGTCACGATGCTGGGTGATGACGTGTCGCAGGGCCTCGCGGACGAGGGCGGTGGTGGCGTCGGTCAGGTCGATGTGTCCGGTGACAGCCAGCGTGACCATGTGGCGCTTCCTTACTTCGATGGCGGCGGGCTACGCGACGGCAGTCCACCAGCCCAACCTGCCGGCGGGGGCGATTGTCACCGTACGAGATGAGGGCAGCGGCACACTCCATCACGGATGACGTGAGCGCGCGTCGGCGTACCGTGGATTCCGGGCCCTGCGACGGGAGCAACGTATGAGCACTTCATTCGAGTTGGGGATGGGCGACCGGCTGGCCCGGTTGCGGATTCGGCGCAGTCTTACGCAGGAGCGCCTGGCCGAACGGGCTGGGGCCTCCGTTGACGTGATTCGCAAACTGGAACAGGGGCGACGTCGGACGGCCCGGTTGGCCACGATCAATTCCCTCGCCCGGGCACTGGATACCGAGCCGAGCTACCTCGTGGGCCAGCCTTCCACCTTCGAGAATCCGGACCCCCACGCGGAACTACCCTCCGTGTTGGCCCTCCGGCGAGCCATTTCGCCGGTGTACGACCTGTTCGACGGCGAGAACGACCCGGAAGATCCGCCCAGCATCGCCGCGTTGCGCGCCTCCCTCCATTCCACTGACGGCATTCGACGGGAGGGGCGTCTCGGGGAAATCGGGGCGCTACTCCCCCAGTTGATCCACGACGCCCGGGCGGCGGCCCACGCTTCCTCCGGAGCCGATGCGGCGGCAGCGCATTCCGTACTGGCCGTCGCCTATCAGGTGGCGGCGACAACGCTGGCCGCGCTGGGCAAGGAAGACGCGGCCTTCACGGCCATAGAGCGGTCGATGCAGTCGGTTCGGCAGAGCGACGATCCGCATCTCGAAACCCTCGCGTTGTCCACGCTGTCCTGGGTCTTCACCAAGCAGGGGCGCCTCGCGGACGCCGAGGCGGTGGCCTTGAAGCGGGCCGCCGCCATCGAGCCGAATTTCCGGTCCGCGCCGAAGGAACTCGCTCTGTGGGGCGTACTCATCCTCCGCGCGGCAACCGCCGTCGTACGGCAGGAACGTCGCGACGACGTAACGGACCTGCTCAACATGGCCTCGGCCGCCGCCGCCCGCATCGGAACGGACCAACTGGTCTACGCGACGCCGTTCGGTCCGACGAACGCCGGGGTGGCCAAGGTCAATTTCCTGGTGGAAATGGAAAAGGCCCCCGAGGCCATCCAGGCCGCCCGTACCGTTCCCGATATTGATTCCCTACCCCCTACCTGGCGGGCCAGGTTCTACGTTGATCTCGCCCTCGCACACGCGGAACTCCACCAGGACGCCTCGTCGGCCAGGGCGCTACTCACGGCAGAGCAGGCCGCCCCGGAATGGATGCGCTACCACGCGACAACGCGCCGGCTCACCGGCGAACTCCGCGAGCGCTCCACGCGCCGTGACGCTCCGGTTGTCGGGCTGGCCGCCCGGCTGGGCGTCGACGGGTAGGTACGAGTCCTCACGCCACTGATCGATGGTCGATGATGACGGCGACTATGGCGCGTTACGCCGCCGTGGTCGCGCCGTGTGCTGCGGCGATCCGCTCGATATCCGCGACAAGCTTGAAGTCCAACGGCGTCACCACACCGCCAGCGGTGTACGTGGTCATGCTGAAATGCAGCCGCTCCCACCGAATGTCGATGTCCGGATGGTGCTGGAGCCGCTGGGCGGCTTCCGCTACCTCGTTGATGACCTCGATACTTGTGTAGTAGTCCAGTTGGTAGGTCTTCGAGATGCGGCTCGTATCGCCGGACCATCCCGCCCAGTCCGCCAGGTTCTCCTTGACCTCTTCCGCCGTCAGGGGGTCACGCTCGGCCATATGCCTCTCCTAATCTCGATGGTTAATGCGCAGGCTTGAATGAGCGAGTAGTGCGCGCACCTCATCGGTCACGGGGGCATCGTGCCAAGGTGCCAGCCGTTCCCAGGTCAGCTGCAATTCCTGCCATAGGCGGGCCGAATCGACCTGTACCGCTACTCGAATGGCCGCTGCCAGGCCCTCCACCGATTCCTCCGGTTGTCTGCTGTCAGCTAGTGCAGCCGCCCGTCGTGCGGTGAAGGCACCGGAATTCCGCCACTGCGCGCCAGGAACGACCTGGTCCCACAACCGCACGGCTTCCGACCCAAGCCGCATGCGGCTGTAGCAGGTGGCTCGCTGGGTTTCCAGGTAGAGCGGTGTCCTTGTCGCGTTGCCCCACGCGTAGTCGTCATCGATGTGCCCGACGAGTTCGCCGGCTCTGTCGAGCAGCCGATCGACGGAAGTGCGATCACCAACCAACGCATACCCGTGAGCGGCTTGCTGGAGCGCTTGCACTCTCACCTTGGCACAGAGGTGGCTCTCGTCAGCCAGAGCCGCCGAAGCCATCTCGATCGTCGTCGGTCCGTCACCGTCATCCATGGCCACCATGGCGCGGTTGGCCAATGCATGGGCTACGAGTTGCCTGTCGTGAGATCGATGCGCCAGGTCCAGGGTTCGTATTCCCCAGACCGTCGACTGATCGAGTTTTCCAACGTCCTGGTGAAGCCACGTGATCAAACCAGCGAATCCCGCAGCCACCGCCCAGAGCCCCTTTCGGGTACCTCCGTGGCTGAGAGATGCCACATGCGCGACGATTCGGAAGTGTGCAAGGGCAGAGGGCACGATTCGATGGGAGCTATGCGATGCGTCGGCTGCCCACAGTTCGCGGAGTTGGTTCCTGAAATACCCGACGCACTCCGGTGGCACCGCGCGCGACGGAGGTGAACCGGTGGGAATCACGGTGAGTGCGAGGCCGCTGCTATCGGCGAGAAACGTGCGCCTGTCTAGCCCGAGTCCGACGTGCTGCTCGAACCGCGTCAGAGCATCCGTGAGGGCCAACGAGGCAGGAACGGGTGCGCCCGTCAGCCAGTGGGGCGACACGCCGAGCGCCCGCGCGAGGAACGGGAGCCAGTCGTGTGGGGTGCGCAGCCCTCGCTCGTACCGACTGATCTCGTTCCGGGTCAGGCCCCCGGACGTCAACCCAGCCAACTGGTTGGCCTTGGCCGCAAGCTTGCCCTGCCCTAAGCCGAGTTCGGACCGACGTTGTCGCATCCGCTCGCCAATGGTCGTGCGCTCCATGCTGGCCCCTACCTGGCCCCCACCGCTGCCCTGTCTCGCGACTCCTCCCTCCAGTTGTATCAGCGGAACTGGTCTTCTGAGTAAGGGAAATGGGGTGCGTGATGGTCGTGGACTCGTCGCAGCTCACCTCCGGGCCGCGAGCCTGGATTCCGCCCGGTGAGGGCGTCAACTGGTCCTCCATCGGTCAGCACGGTTGGGACGTCATCAGCCTGCCGACCTGGTTGGGCAACCGTGTACTGGCCGAACTCGGCGAGGAAAGTGGCGCCGTCATCCAGGACGACCTTGTACACACCATGACCTGGCTCGTTCCGCTCGGCTCGGCCGAGGAGTGTGCCCTGCCGCCCGAGGCGGACACGACGGGCGACGAGGGAAAGATCTTCGTTCCGGGCATGGCGCGGACGCGCACCACGTACTGGCGCGTCAAGCCGGACGCCCAGCGGCTGTTGACCGACTGCGTCCGTCTGCTCGCCGCACTCGAAGCCGTTCAGAACAACTCGCGCCCCGGGCGGCCAGCGTCATGACGGACACGAGACTCGACTGGTGCCCGCCGCGCAGTGACACCGTCTCGTTGCTGCCCGCCGGCCGGGACTGGGACGCCGTACGCACCGACGCCGCCACCGCCCGCTGGGCCTTCCCCATCCTCAGCGGCCCGTATGAGAGCGCGGCCATCGTGGACCCGTACACCTGCTCCACGTACTGGCTCCTACCACCGGGTGAGGCACACGACTTCATCCACTGGCAGCGCCTGCACCCCCACGTGGCCGTGCTCCCGGCCAGGTCCGGTACGCACTACGTCGGCATCCCGCCCGCGCACCGCCGTACGGGCCCGGGGTTGCACTGGTACGTGCCGCACAACTGGTCCGGCCGCTACCTCACCGAACCCGCCTACCTCGCCGCCGCCCTCACCCCCGCTGTCCACGCCGCCCACGGCCCCCGCAACAACCGGTAACCGCCATGACCCACCGACGCCGTTACCGCTACGTGGAGATGAGCCTGGCTCCTGATCCGGCGGCCGATCCGTACACCGTCCGCGCCACATGCCTCACCTGCGCCGACCAGTCCCCGGAACCCGAACCGTCGGAGTCCATCACCGGCCAGCACCAGCAGGCTCAGCGCTGGTGTACGAGCCACGCGGCCCGCGATCATCCCGACGGCCGCCATTTCCGCTACACCGCTCATGTGACCTTGCGGTGGCTGGTCACGCCCGCCGAGGACATCGGGCCGAGTGCTGGACCGTAGGCGGGGTGGAGAGACGGTCCGGACTGTCGCGTCGGGTGCTGTGGTGTTGGGTGCTGGCACCTGCGGGTGGGGAGTGCGGTTGGCGGGTGGGCGGGGGGCCGGGGGTGACGCTGGCTGTGCCGCCTTGCGAACGGGGGCGGCGTGGCTGGCGTGGCTGGTGAGTTGGCGGTCCAGCATTCCTGTACGTCAGCGTCGCGTGTGCGAGCGCAGCTAGTCTGTGAAGCCTGGCCAGCAAGGGGGCGCTGTGGGCGATCTGCCGAGTTTGAGCGATAGGTCGGAGTTCGCGGAAGTTGCAAAAAACTGGGGTGTCGCGCGATAAACCCGCAGGTCAATTGCTCTGGTCCCCGCGCGCGCGGGGATGGTCCCGCTTCGGGCGTGGCCGGGGAGGCGTCTGCGGGCTGGTCCCCGCGCGCGCGGGGATGGTCCCGCGGTGGCCGGCGGGTGCGCGGGCATCGGCGGCTGGTCCCCGCGCGCGCGGGGATGGTCCCCGGTACGACAAGAGCGCCGCGTGGCTGGCCGCCTGGTCCCCGCGCGCGCGGGGATGGTCCCCGCATACGAACGCGAAGTTCACCGCTTGCCCTCTGGTCCCCGCGCGCGCGGGGATGGTCCCACGTGGATCGTCACGAGCTTGGCCGTGTCGGGCTGGTCCCCGCGCGCGCGGGGATGGTCCCCGGGCCGCCCTCCAGAGGTACGCCGAGTGCACCTGGTCCCCGCGCGCGCGGGGATGGTCCCGTGAAGCGCTGGCGGGGGCCGTCTGCGGTCGCCGGGGTGCTGGTCCCCGCGCGCGCGGGGATGGTCCTGGTCCTGGTCCCGCGTCATGGTGGCGCTGGTCCCCGCGCGCGCGGGGATGGTCCCCAGCACGCTGACCTTGCCCGCGCGGCACTCGGTCTGGTCCCCGCGCGCGCGGGGATGGTCCCAGCACCACCCTGACGAGCCTGCCCTCGACGCTCTGGTCCCCGCGCGCGCGGGGGTGGTCCCTCGCCGGCGTTCAGCGCGTGCGCGCTGGTCGCCTGGTCCCCGCGCGCGCGGGGATGGTCCCCCTCGTGAACTACATCAACCCGCCCGGGGGTGCTGGTCCCCGCGCGCGGGGATGGTCCCGCCAGCTTGGCGGTGACCCGGTTCGGCTCGACCTGGTCCCCGCGCGCGCGGGGATGGTCCCTCGCGCTCCTTGGCGGCCAAGGCGTCGCGCTCCTGGTCCCCCCGCGCGCGGGGATGGTCCCAAGTCGCGACGGGTGGGCTCCTGGCGCCGTTGCTGGTCCCCGCGCGCGGGGATGGTCCCCGGGTCGTGGCCGCCGACAAGGTCGTCGCCGACTGGTCCCCGCGCACAGGGACGACGAACCCACCCCACCCCCACCCGAGGCTCAATCAAGCCCCGCTCGTGCCACCCGCCCCGCGTTGCGTGACTCATAGGGCGGCAGCCGCCCACCCGGTACCGTGGTCCGAATGACCACCTCGCGGGATCGAGCGGCACGCAGGACCCGGGGAGCCGGGCAGCGCGACGGCGCCCGTGGGGCGCCGCGCACGTTGGCGGAAGAGTTGCGGGGACGCCCCGACAGCGCGCTCGAACTGTTGCTGCGCGCCCGGCCTGACCTGCTCAATCCGGTGCCGAACGACCTCACCCAGCTCGCCACCAGGGCGGGTACCCGGGCGTCGGTCGTACGGGCCGTCGAGCGGCTGGACCGGTTCGCGCTCCAGGTCGCCGAGGCGCTGGCCGTGGCGCCCGACCCGTGCCCGTACGAGACGTTGCGCGACCTGCTGACCGGCGACCCGGGCACGCTCCCGGAGCCGAGCCCCGGCGCGAACGCCGACCCGCACGCGCCCCCGGCGCTGAGCCCGGGCGCCGGCGAGCGCCCGGACTCGCCCTCACGGTCCGGCATCAGCACCAGCGAAAAGCCAGGCACCGCCCCCACCACCGCGTCCCCCGACGACATCCACGCCGCCCTGCCCCACGCGGTGGCGACGTTGCGGCGGCAGGCGTTGGTGTGGGGTGGGGACGACCGGCTGCGCCTCATCCGTACCGCCCGCGAACTGCTCGCGCCCGCCGCCGCCAGGCCATCGCCCACCGGGCTCGGGCCGACCGTCGCGGAGGCCACGGCGGGGATGTCGCCCGGGCGGTTGCAGGAGGTCATCGCCGCGGCGGGGTTGCCGGCCACGCATGATCCCGTGACCGCTGTCGCGGCCCTGACCAGCCTGTTCAGCGACCGTACGCGGATGGCGGCGCTGCTCGACCAGGCGCCGCCGCAGGCGCGCGCCGTGTTGCGGAAGCTGATGTGGGGGCCGCCGTACGGCTCCGTGTCCGCCGCCACCGCCGAGACGGCCGCGGCGGAGAACGGCCTGGGCCAGGCCCCACACCCCGACCTCGGGCCAGCCGGCGCGCCGCAGGCGCACGCCACCGCACAGGGTGAGCCCGCGCACGCCGCCTCCGGCCCCGCTCCGCACCTGCGCTGGTTGCTGGCCCGTGGCCTCCTGTTGCCCGCGGGCCCCCGCAACGTCGTCCTGCCGCGCGAGGTCGCGCTGCACCTGCGCGGCGGGCGCGCGCACCGCACCGTCGAACCGGTGCCGCCACCGCTCACGCCGCTGGCCGAGCGGCGTACACAGGTTGTGGACAGCGCGGCGGCCGGGCAGGCGTACACGGCGCTCGCGACGGTGGAGGAGTTGCTCACCGAGTGGCAGAGCGGCGGGCCCGCCGTGTTGCGCGCCGGCGGGTTGAGCGTGCGCGACCTCAAGCGGACCGCCGGCGCACTCGACGTACCGGAGTCGATGGCCGCGTTCTGGATCGAGCTGGCCTACGCGGCCGGGCTGCTGGCGTCGGACGGCGAGGCGGACGAGCGGTTCGCGCCGACGCCGGCGTACGACGAGTGGCTGCGGCTGCCCGCCGAGCAGCGGTGGGCCCGGCTCGCCACCGCCTGGCTGGTGGCCACCCGTACGCCGGGGCTCGTCGGTGGCCGGGACGCCAAGGGGCGCACGCTGGCGGCGCTCGGGCCCGATCTGGACCGGGGTGCCGCGCCGGAGGTGCGCCGGCGCGTGCTCGGGCTGCTGGCATCGCTGCCGGCCGGGGGCGCGGTGCCGGCCGACGCGTTGCTGGCCAGGTTGGCGTGGGAGCGGCCGTTGCGGGGCGCGGCCGGGGCCGACGCGCCCCCGGGCGACGACCCGCGTTCCCGGCTCGCCCGCTGGGCGCTCGCCGAGGCGGAGGAACTCGGCGTGACCGGTCGCGGGGCGCTCGCGGCGCACGGCCGCGCGCTCATCGGCCCGAGCGCGCCGCCCCAGCCGACCCCGACGCCCGAGCCGACCCCGACGCCCGAGCCGACCCCGACGGCCGAAGCACCCGCCGAACAGCCCGACTCCGCCGAACAGCCCGGTCCCACCGAGCACACCAGCCCCAGCGAACAGGCCACCCCGACCCCCGCCGAACTGGCGGCCTCCGGCGCCGCCGCCGCGCGACTGCTGGCCCCGCTGCTCCCCCAGCCGCTGGACCACGTACTCCTCCAGGCCGACCTGACCGCCGTCGCGCCGGGGCCGCTCGAACGCCACCTCGCCGACGTGCTCGGCGTCCTCGCCGACGTCGAGTCCAAGGGCGGCGCGACGGTCTACCGCTTCACGCCCACCTCCGTACGCCGCGCGCTCGACACCGGCCGCACCGCCGCTGACCTGCACGCCTTCCTCGCCGAGCACTCCCGTACGCCGGTGCCGCAGCCGCTGGCGTACCTGATCGACGACGTCGCGCGCCGGCACGGCCAGTTGCGGGTGGGCGCGGCCTCCGCGTACGTGCGCTGCGACGACGACGCGCTGCTCACCGAGATCCTGGCCGACCGGCGCTCGTCGGGGCTGCGGTTGCGCCGGCTCGCGCCGACCGTGCTGGCCGCCCAGGCGGACCCCTCGGTGCTCCTGGAGCGGCTGCGCGAGATGGGGTACGCGCCCGCGGCCGAGTCGGTGGAGGGCGACGTGCTGGTGACGCGGGCCGACGCGTACCGCACCCCGCCGCGCTCCGCGCCGACCCCCGTGCCCGACGGTCCGCCGGTGCCGGACGAGACGCTGCTGCACGCGGCGGTACGGGCGATCCGCGCCGGCGACCTGGCGGCGACGGCCGCGCACAAGCCGGCCGCGCCGAGCGGCGACGAGGCCACCCCTGACGCCACCCCCGACGCCGCCCCGGGCACGGCCGCCGACCGGCCCGCCCCGGCGGCCACCGGCGCGGGCCGGCTCCCGCGCACCACGTCCGCCGAGACCCTGGCCACCATGCAGGCGGCGGCGCTCACCGGCTCCGCCGTGTGGATCGGCTACGTCAACGCGGACGGCGCCGCCAGCCAGCGGGTGATCGCCCCGGTGCGGGTCGAGGGCGGGTTCGTCACGGGGTACGACCACACCGCCGACGAGGTCCGCACCTACCCACTGCACCGCATCACGGGCGTCGCCGAACTGGCCGACGACGCGTTGTGAGCCGGCGGGACCCCCGCTGGCCCCGCCCGACGCCCCACCTCCGCGCGGCGGGCCACCGCCACCGTGGAACCCCGCTGACGGCCCACCCGAGCGGCCCGCCCCAGCGGCCCCCCACTCCCGCGTGACCGATGCCACCCCGGCACCCCGCCCCGATGAGCGACACTGGCTGTTTGGCCGCCCATCGCGCGGCGGCCCCCGGACGCCGTACCTGCCGCCGCCCACGCGGTGCGCTCGCGCGGTCCAGGGCGGCCCGGGTGGTCGCCGATGCCAGCCGGTCACCAGTGGAACCGGTCACCAGCGGAAAGGGCGAGGCAACGTGAACGGACCCCTCATCGTCCAGAGCGACAAGACACTCCTCCTGGAGGTGGACCACGATCAGGCCGACGCCTGCCGTCGGGCCATCGCCCCGTTCGCGGAACTGGAGCGCGCGCCGGAGCACATGCACACCTACCGGGTCACCCCGCTCGGCCTGTGGAACGCCAGGGCAGCCGGGCACGACGCCGAGCAGGTGGTGGACGCGCTCGTGGAGTTCTCCCGGTACCCGGTGCCGCACGCCCTGCTCGTGGACGTCGCCGAGACGATGGCCCGCTACGGGCGGCTGCGCCTGCTCAAGCACCCCACGCACGGGCTGGTCCTGGAGAGCAGCGACCGGCCGGTCCTGGAGGAGGTGCTGCGCTCGAAGAAGGTGCAGCCCCTGGTCGGGGCGCGCGTCGACGAGGACACCGTCGTGGTGCACCCCTCCGAGCGCGGGCAGATCAAGCAGACCCTGCTCAAGCTGGGCTGGCCGGCCGAGGACCTCGCCGGGTACGTGGACGGCGAGGCGCACCCGATCGAGCTGGACGAGAGCGAGTGGTCGCTGCGCCCGTACCAGAAGCAGGCCGTCGAGGGTTTCTGGCACGGCGGCTCCGGCGTGGTCGTGTTGCCCTGTGGCGCGGGCAAGACGCTGGTCGGCGCTGGCGCGATGGCCGAGGCCAAGGCGACCACACTGATCCTGGTCACCAACACCGTCTCGGCCCGGCAGTGGAAGCACGAGCTGGTGCGGCGCACCTCGCTCACCGAGGACGAGATCGGCGAGTACAGCGGCACGAGGAAGGAGATCCGGCCGGTCACCATCGCCACGTACCAGGTGCTGACGACGAAGCGGAAGGGCCTCTACCCGCACCTGGAGCTGTTCGACTCCCGCGACTGGGGGCTGATCGTCTACGACGAGGTGCACCTGCTGCCGGCGCCGGTCTTCAAGTTCACCGCCGACCTCCAGGCGCGCCGCCGCCTCGGCCTGACCGCGACGCTCGTACGGGAGGACGGCCGCGAGTCGGACGTCTTCTCGCTCATCGGCCCCAAGCGCTTCGACGCGCCGTGGAAGGAGATCGAGGCGCAGGGCTACATCGCGCCCGCCGACTGCGTCGAGGTGCGGGTCAACCTGACCGACAGCGAGCGCCTGACGTACGCGACCGCCGAGGCCGAGGAGAAGTACCGCTACTGCGCGACCACCGACTCCAAGCGGCGGATCACCGAGGCGCTGGTCAAACGGCACCACGGCGAGCAGACGCTGGTCATCGGGCAGTACATCGACCAGCTCGACGAACTCGGCGAGCACCTGGGCGCTCCGGTGATCAAGGGTGAGACGACCAACGCGCAGCGGGAGCGGCTGTTCGACGCCTTCCGGGCCGGCGAGCTGTCCGTCCTCGTCGTCTCCAAGGTGGCCAACTTCTCCATCGACCTGCCCGAGGCGACGGTGGCCATCCAGGTCTCGGGCACGTTCGGGTCGCGGCAGGAGGAGGCCCAGCGGCTCGGGCGGGTGCTGCGGCCGAAGGCGGACGGGCACGAGGCCAGGTTCTACTCGGTGGTCGCCCGCGACACGATCGACCAGGACTTCGCCGCCCACCGCCAGCGGTTCCTGGCCGAGCAGGGCTACGCGTACCGGATCGTCGACGCGAGCGAACTCCTCGCGGACGAGGACGCGTGAGGTCGTCGTGGGTCCCTCATGAGGTCACCGTAGGGTCGTCATGAGGCCGCCGTGGGGGCGGGTGGTGTGAGGTGGGCTGTGCGCGGCGGACCGTAGGAGGGTGTGTTGTGCGGAAGGTTCGTGGGCCGGTGGTCGCGGTCGCGGCGGGAGTAGGGGCAGGCCGGTCGGTACGGGGCGGTCGGGTACAGGTCGGTCGGGTACGGGAGGCTCGGGTACGGAAGGGTCGGCTGGGGCTACTTCTTCTTCACGCCCGCGTCCTTGTAGTCGCCGAGCACGGCCACGCTGAACGCGGCGCCCGCGAAGGCCCGCACCGCGTGCAGCGCGGTGCCCAGCGGGCGGCGGGAGCGCGGGAGTTCGCCGGTGCGCGGCGTGGAGGCGGTGGCACAGGCGGCCGTCGACCCGGGGTTCACCGGGGCGGAGCCGTAGCCACTGGTCGTCGGGGCGAGGGGCGCTGAGGTGATGGTCGCGATGCTCATGTACTCCATCATCGATTCCGCGAGCGGCTCGGGCATCGGCCTGCCGATGTAAACGTCGGTGGGCGCCCCTCCCCCTGCGGTCCTATGGCATCCCCTACGGGAGGTGGAGACCGACCCTGAGATTCCCGTCCCGCCCGCACCCGAGCCGGAGCGGGGGAACCGCGGCCGGCCCCGTGAAAAACCAGTCGCGTCCGCCTGTCCTCGTGGTTAAACTCTCGCTCTTCCCCGGCCATGCCGGGTTCCCCGCCTCCCTCACCGCCAGGGAGCGCCGCCGTCCGGACGGAAACCGGGCGGTCCTCGCTCACATCCGCGCGTAGGCGCCGTACGCCGACGTGCGCCCTCGCGCGCCCGTCGGCGCACGCGGGCGTCCACGCGCGCTTGGTACGCCCTCGTACAACAGCCGGAGGCCACACCGTGCCGTCGCACGCCCAGCAACCCGCCGCACCCCTGCCCACCAGCGCCGACGAACCACCCGAACCGACCTCGGGCGGCACCAGCGCCACGGGTGGAGCCGACGAGGCCGACGCCGCCGGCGGTGGGCCGCTCGCCAGGGAGCGCGCGCACCTGGCCGCCTCGCGGGCCGCGCTGCGGGCCATGCGTCAGGACGCGGAGGCGCTCGACACCCGGGACACGGCCGGGAACTGGGTGAGCGCCGAGTCGCTGCGGCACACCATCGACGAGCGGATCAAGGCGCTCGCCGACCTGTCCGACACCCCGCTGTTCTTCGGCCGCCTCGACTACGGGCACGACCACCACACCACCGAGACGCCCGCCGCGCCCGCCCCGGCCGACCGGCCGGCCCCGGGGAGCACGGTGGACGAGGTCGGCGACCGGTTCTACATCGGGCGCCGGCACGTGCACGACGCCGACGGCGAGCCCATGGTCATCGACTGGCGCGCGCCCATCTCCCAACCCTTCTACCAGGCGTCCCCGAAGAAGCCGATGGACGTCGTACTGCGCCGGCGCTTCGGCTACACCGGCGGAGAGTTGACCGCGTACGAGGACGAGCCGCTCAGCGGCCCCGACGCCGACGGCGACGAGCGCACCAGCAGGCTCCTCCAGTCCGAGATCGAGCGTCCGCGCGTCGGCCCGATGCGCGACATCGTCGCCACCATCCAGCCGGAACAGGACGAGATCGTCCGCGCCGGCATCGGCGGCACGGTCTGCGTGCAGGGCGCGCCCGGCACCGGAAAGACCGCCGTCGGCCTGCACCGGGTGGCGTACCTGCTGTACGCGCACCGCGAGCGGCTGGCCCGCACCGGCACCCTGGTCATCGGCCCCAACCAGTCCTTCCTGCACTACATCGAGCAGGTGCTGCCGGCGCTCGGCGAACTCCAGGTCAAGCAGGCGACGGTGGCCGACCTGGTGGCGCACGTGGAGGTGCGCGGCACGGACAGCGCGGAGCGGGCCCGGATCAAGGGCGACGCGCGCATGGCCGAGGTGCTGCGCCGCGCGCTGCGCTCCGGGGTGCGGATGCCGCGCGAGTCGGTGGTCGTGGTGCGCGGCTCGCGCCGGTGGCGGGTGCCGGCGTACGAGGTGGAGGAGATCGTAAGGGAGTTGCTGGCCCGCGACATCCGGTACGGGGCGGCCCGCGCGGCGCTGCCGCAGCGCATCGCGCACGCCGTACTGGTGCGCATGGAGCAGTCCGGCGAGGCCCCGGACGACCGGGTGCAGGACGCGGTGGCCCGCAACGCGGCGGTGAAGGCGGCGGTCAAGGAGATCTGGCCGGCGGTCGACCCGGCCAAGCTGGTGTTGCGGCTGCTGTCGGACGCCGACGCGCTGGCCGAGCACGCGGCGGGCATCCTCACCGAGGAGGAGCAGCGCACGCTGCTGTGGGAGAAGCCGGCCCGTGGCCCGAAGTCGGCGAAGTGGTCGGCGGCGGACGCGGTGTTGATCGACGAGGCGGCCGACCTCATCGAGCGCACGCCCTCGCTCGGGCACGTGGTGCTGGACGAGGCACAGGACCTGTCGCCGATGCAGTACCGCGCGGTGGGCCGGCGCTGTACGACGGGTTCGGCGACCATCCTCGGCGACATCGCGCAGGGCACCACGCCGTGGGCCACCGGCAGTTGGGCCGAGGCGCTGCACCACCTGGGCAAACCGGAGGCCAGGGTCGAAGAGTTGACGCGCGGCTTCCGCGTGCCGCGCGAGGTGATCGCGTACGCCTCGCGGCTGCTGCCCTCGATCGCCCCTGACCTGACGGAGGCGACCTCGGTCCGGGAATCCCCGGGCTCGCTGGAGTTCCACCGGGTGGCCACGGAGGACGCGGGCGAGGGGAGCGCGGCGCTCGACGCGGAGGTGGTCGCGGCCTGCCAACGCGCCCTGGCTCAGGAAGGGTCGATTGGTCTCATCGCCGCCGACGCCCGCGTCCCGGCCCTCGCCGATGTCCTCACGTCGGCCGGCCTCAGCTACCTCTCCCCCGGCGAGGAGACCACGGCCGACGCCCGCCTCACCCTGGTCCCGGCCTCGCTCGCCAAGGGCCTGGAGTACGACTACGTGGTCCTCGACGAACCGGCCGCGGTGGTGGCCGGCGAGCCGCTGCTGACCGGCCCGACGACGCGACCGGCCACCACCGATGCCACGGGCGAGGCCGGTGCCACGGACGCCCCCCGCGTTCCCGCCCACCGCACCGGCCTGCGCCGCCTCTACGTCGCCCTCACCCGCGCCGTCTCCGGCCTGACCATCGTCCACGCGCAGCCGCTACCGACGGAACTCGCGCGGGGGGAGGGTGGGGTGGGGGTGTAGGGCGACGTCGGGGCGGGTGGGGCGCAGGTCCCGTGCGCCGTGCGAGCCCAGCGTTGCGCACTGCTCAACAGCGTGTGACCATGTGCCGGTTGTGCCAAGTGTCAGGGTGCGGGGCTTCGGGGGTGTCCGCGTGAGCGGTGACGGCCGGTTACGGCTGGCGGATCTGGCGTCGGACAGCGCGGCGGGTGAAGCTTCTCGGACGGCCCGGCGAACGGCCCTGCTGGCGACCCGGTTGTACTTCGAGCGTCCACGACCGCCCGCGCCCCCTGGTTTCCTGGTGGCGCGGACGGACGAGGGCCCGCTGGTCGCGGTGTTCACGTCGGTGTCCGGTCTGGCGCTGTACGCGGGGGCGTGCGACTGGGCCTCCACCACGGTCGAGGACCTGGTGGGGTTGCTTCCTGACGGGGTGCGGGCGTTGGTGGACCCGCTGGGTGAACAACCATTCGTCCTGGACAGGGAGGTGCTGCGCGCGCTGGTCGTGGACGCCGCTGAAGAGGCGGTACCGGCGTCCACCACGCGAAGCGATCGTTCCCTGCCTTCCGTCGGTGGGTTGAACGCGGAGCACCGGGAGGGGGTCGGTGGCTGATCCCGAGGAGTGGAACGGCCATCACGACCGGGACCTCGGCGACGGGGAGGGCGATGTCGGCTACCGGCTGGAGATCGCCCAGGTGAAGGGGCTCATCCTGCCGCTGGAAGAGTCGGTGGCGGCGGCTCGTGCGATGGGCCGCGACGAGGAGCGGCTGACCGGGTACCTGCGGCATGCCGGCGCGCCGGAGATCCTGCACGCGGGGCAGGAGTTCGTCTCGTCATGGGGCTTTGGCATGCGGCAACTCGCCGAGCACGCGGACGAGGTGGTGGATCGGCTGTACGAGGCGGTCGCCGCGTACATGCTGGCCGAGATCCTTCAGGTGGAGAACTTCTGGCCCTCGGACGCGAACATCGCCAAGTTGCCGATCGGTGACGCGAGCACCTGGGCGGCGAAGAAGTACGGCGTTCCGGAGATGGACCCACGGCCCGGTGAGAGCGGCCACTGGAAGAAGTTTCAGGACTTCGTGGATGAGGACTGATGGCTGAGCCAGAGCGGTGGAACCCGGCCCGGCCCGCCATCCCGGAGGGCTGCACGGCCAAGGACCTCATACCGGGCGAGCCGGATGACGTCGACTCGCTGGTCGCGGAGTTACGCGCGTACGCGGGCGCGTTTCGCGACGGGCACGACCGTCTGGGTCCGTTGCACCTGGCCGACTGGCAGGGCAAGGGCGCGGGAGCCTTCCGCAAGGCGGTGGACCGGCTCCCCAAGGAGTTGACGTCGGCCCGGGACCGGTTCACCGACGCGGCCAGCGCCTTGGCCGCGTACGCGGTCAAGCTCCGTACCGTGCAGAAGCGGTGCCTGCCCATCATCGAGGCGGCCGACACCGCGCGCGCGGACGCCAAGCGGCACGACCGGCGGGTCGCCGACTACAACGCGGCGATCGAGCGCGAGGACGAGACGCTTCCGGAGCGCCCGCCCGACACCAACCCGGGTATCACCGCGATGGAGGGGTGCGTACGGCGTCTGGAGGCGCTCAGGGCGGAGCTGCAGCCGGTCGTCGACGCCGTGAAGAAGAAGATCGACACCGCGGCGGAGAAGGCACCGGACAAGCCGAGCGGGTTCCAGTCGGCGAAGGAGAACCTCAAGGAGGCGCTGTGGAGCGCCCACCACGCCATCAACGGCATGGCCGAGTTGGCCGTGCCCTTCGTCACCGGTGATGAGAAGGCCATCGCCATGCAGTTGGCGCAGATCACCGACGGGGCGGTCTACGCGGCCAAGGACCCACAGGGCTTCCTGAAGGCGGCGGCCAACTGGGACGAGTGGAGTGACCATCCCTACCGGGCGATGGGCAGCCTGGCACCCTCCGTGGTGTTGGCCATCGCCACCGGCGGCGGCAGTGTGTTGCGCGACGCCATGAAGTCGGGCCGGGACGCGGCGACGCGGCTCAACCGTCGCAAGGCGGAGCTGGGTCGGGACGGCGCGGCGCGGGAGCGCGCCGACGGCGAGGGCACCCAGCGCCAGTGCGGTCCCGAGAAGGCGACGTGCGGCGAGCCCATCGACGTGGCCACGGGCGAGATGGTCATGTCGGCCGTGGACGTGTCCCTGCCGGGCGCGCTTCCACTGGTGCTTCAGCGTGCCTTCGTTTCCGGCCACCCCTGCGGCGGGTGGTTCGGTCGGACCTGGGCCGCCACGCTGGACCAGCGACTGGAGTTGGACGGTGACGGCGTCGTCTTCGTGGCCGACGACGGGATGGTGCTGCGCTACCCGGTTCCCACGCCCGACGAGGACACTTACCCGGAGGGCGGGCGCCGCTGGCCCCTGTACTGGGACGGCACGGCGGGCGGCACCATGCGGCTGGCCCAACCAGAGCGTGACCGAACCCTGTACTTCGCTCCGTTGCCGGGCCTGGAGCCCACGGAACTGCCCCTGGTCAGCGTCTGCGACCACAACGGCGACACGATCACGTTCACGTACGACGCGCAGGGCACGCCCACGGAGGTCACGCACTCCGGTGGCTACCGGATAGCGGTGGACACCAGCCCCGGCGCGGCCTCCGTCGGCCATGAGGACGGCTCCGGCGTCGGAGCCGACCGGCATGACCGCGCCCCTCGGCAGACGGGGGCTCTCCCGACGGGAGAAGAACCAGGGACGGGAGCCGGTTCGGGACCACCGCGTATCACCGCCCTCCGCCTCCTCGGCGTGGGCGCGACGACGGCGGGCACGACACTCGTCTCCTACGGCTACGACGCCGCCGGCAACCTGACCGACGTGATCAACTCCAGCGGCGAGGCCCTGCGGTTCACCTACGACACCGACCACCGCATCACCTCCTGGACCGACCGCAACGGGACCCGATTCGGTTATGTCTACGACCGACGGGGCCGCGTGCTGCGCACCATCGGCAGCGGCGACATGATGACCGGTCGGCTGCACTACGACAGCGCCCGGCGCACCACCACCTACACGGACTCGCTCGGCTACGAGACGACCTACGTCTACGACGAGACGTACAAGGTGGTGGCGGAGACCGACCCACTCGGGCACACGCGCCGCACCCAGTGGCACCCCGACCGCCCGCACCGGCCCTTGGCGGTCACCGACGCGCTCGGCCACACCACCCGGTACGCGTACGACGAGGACGACCGTCTCATCAAGGTCGAGCGGCCGGACGGCAGCACCGCCACCGCCACGTACGACGCTTTCGGGTTACCGGTCGAGGTGCGCGAGCCGGACGGCGCGCTGTGGCGGCACACGTACGACGCCCACGGCAACCGCCTCACGACCACGGACCCGACGGGGGCCCGGACCCACTACACGTACGACGAGGAGACCGGACACCTCGCCAGCGTCAGTGACCCCCTCGGCCACACCACCCGTCTGAGAACCAACGCCGCCGGCCTCCCCGTGGAGATCACCGACCCGCCGGGCCACACCACCACCCTGCGCCGCGCCACCCACGGCCGCGTCACCGCCATCACCGACCCCCTTGGGCACACCACCCGCCAAGGCTGGACCATCGAAGGCAAGCTCTCCTGGCGCGAACGGCCCGACGGGACACGCGAATCCTGGACCTGGGACGCCGAGGGCAACCTCACTGAGCACACCGACACCGCGGGCCACACCACCCGACACACCCACACCCACTTCGACCTGCCCGCTACCCACACCACCGCCGACGGCGCGCGATACGCCTTCGCCTACGACACCGAGCTACGCCTGACGTCCGTCACCAACCCCCAAGGTCGGACGTGGACCTACGCCTACGACGCGGCCGGCCGCCTGACGACGGAGACGGACTTCAACGGCCGTCGCACCTCGTACACACACGACGCGGCGGGACGACTCACGGCACGCGCCAACGGAGCCGGGGAGACGATCCGCTACGTGCGGGACGCACTGGGCCGCACCGTCGCGGCGCACCCGGACGGTGATCGCCCCGGCGTCACGTACACCTACGACGCGAGTGGCCGACTCCTGCGCGCCCGGAACGCGGACACGGACCTGCGTCGAAGCTACGACGCGGCAGGCCGACTCCTGACCGAGACGGTCAACGAGCGTACGACGCGCTACGCCTACGACGCGGCGGGCCGTCGCGCCTCGCGTACCACCCCGTCAGGGCTGGTCTCGCGGTGGACGTACGACGCGGCGCAACGTCCCGCCACGCTCACCACGGCCGGTCACGAACTGCGCTTCGCGCACGACGCGGCAGGACGCGAGATCTCGCGCGCCCTCGGCGAGGACGTCACCCTCACCCAACGCTGGGACGAGCTCGACCGGCTCAACAGCCAACGATTGACTCACCGGTCGGGGGCCGCGGCGGACGTCCTCCTCCAACACCGCGAGTACGCCTACCGTGCCGACGACCAACTCACCGAGATCCGCGACCTCACCACGGGCACGCGTCGCTTCGACCTGGACCGGGCAGGACGCGCCACAGCGGTCCACGCACACGGTTGGACGGAGCGCTACGCGTACGACAGCGCGGGCAACATCACCGACGCGACCGCACCTGACCACCCCTCCACCGGCGAGCGCGAGTTCACCGGAACCCTGATCCACCGCGCGGGCCGGACCACGTACGAACACGACGCCCAGGGCCGGCTCACCCGCCGCACCCGCCGCCTCCTCAACGGCCAACGCCGCACCTGGACCTACACCTGGGACTCGGAGGACCACCTCACCGCCGCGGTCACCCCGGAGGGCACCCGATGGCGCTACACCTACGACCCGCTGGGCCGCCGCGCCACCAAGCAGCGCCTGGGGGGTGACGGCGAACAGGTCGCGGAGGAGCTCCGGTTCTCCTGGGACGGCACCCGGCTGGCGGAGCAGGTCGCGATCGGCGACGCGACCACGGGAGCGGCCACCACCTGGGACTACGCCCCCGCCACCCACCGCCCGCTCACCCAGACCGACCACACCCCCGCCCCACCCGAGCCACTCAGCCAGGTCCTCACCCAGACCGACACCCGCTTCCACGCCATCGTCACCGACCTGGTCGGCACCCCACAGGAACTCGTCACCCCGACCGGCACCCTGGCCTGGACCCCCCGCACCACCCTGTGGGGCACCCCCTTACCCACCCCGCCCCACGCCCAGGACCTCGACTGCCCCCTCCGCTTCCCGGGCCAGTACGCCGACCCGGAAACGGGCCTGCACTACAACTACTTCCGCCACTACGACCCGGAGACCGGGCGGTATGCGAGCCCTGATCCGCTGGGGTTGGAGGCGGCACCCAACCCTCTGTCGTATGTCCACAATCCACTCACTTGGATGGACCCCTTAGGGCTCGGCCCCTGTCCCACGTCCAGTCCTGCGCCAGGTACTCAACTCGGAGATACAAGCAGGCTCGGCGGGTGGATACCGAGCCGCGTGCCCGACGAGGCGATGAGCTCTATTCAAGACGTCAAAAAGTACGGGCGGGAAGCCACAGGCTGGGGAGCCCAATGGCACGGCCCCAACCTCACCATGAAGCCCTTCGCTAATGACGGCAAGGGGGGAGCCCACGTACTTCCACGAACCGACCCGACAGGAAATCCGATCACTTATCGCGAATATGGCGCACCCGCGGCAAGTGACAATCCGAAGCCGGGCGGGGAAAGAACAGTATGGGGCAGCGACGGCTCCGTATATTATACTCCGACGCATTATCAGACGTATATCGTAGTAGAAAGCCCTCAATGGTGACTGATCATGACCCTTGGCTCGGTGTCGAGCCCTGGCTGCGCATTATCAGCTCGGACGCCCGCGCGTCAGTTCGGCAGCTCCTCCCGTCGCCCGGCCTCACCTTTACCGCTTGGCTGAGCGGGCGCCGCATGCGAGACTCGGACGGCCTCCTTATGCAATTCTTTGACGATTTCAAACTGCCGGATTACTTCGGCTGGAATTTTCCCGCACTCAACGACTGCTTGCGTGACCTTTCCTGGCTGCCCGCAGAACACTACGTGCTCGTGATCGAAGAAGCCCACGAGTTGTTGGTCGACGAGCCCGAAGCAGTGCCCGAGTTTCTCGCCATGCTGCTGCGGACGGGGCAGGAGTGGTCACAAGTAGAACGAGTCGACGGAAGCACTCAGGCGCGGTTCCGCACCATTCTGGCTTGCGACGGGCCGGGGGTCGCTCGCCTACAGAGCGCCATCTCTAGAGCGTGATCTTGTCCCCACCACCACCATCCCCGAGGATGGCCCCACCGAGCACACAGGCGTCCGGGCTCGCGACGGGGAGCGGAGGGGTAAGCGTGGCCGATCACTGGGTGCGGCTCGAACTCGACGTGGCGGCGTTGGGGATGGCCGCG
This sequence comes from Streptomyces sp. 71268, assembly GCF_029392895.1. NCBI lineage: Bacteria > Bacillati > Actinomycetota > Actinomycetes > Kitasatosporales > Streptomycetaceae > Streptomyces > Streptomyces sp. 71268. The sequence goes on along the minus strand of NZ_CP114200.1, from coordinate 4,952,789 downwards.
ACCTCGCGGCACAGCACGTTCGCGATGAACGAGATGACCGGGGTGCGCGCCGCCTACCGGGGGGCGGGGCGTCTCGCTGGCCATGAAGACGTACGGCATGGCCTTCGTCCGGGAGCGTGGGCTGCCCACGGTCCGTACAGTCCACCACCCGGCCAACGTGAGCGCGATCGCGATGAACCAGAGGATGGGGTTCGTGGACGCGGTCGGCTGAGTCACACCGGTAGGCACGCGACCCGGCCGCGCCTGCCGTCGCATGACGCCACGCGCGTGGGCGCGAGACGCCCTGCCCGCGCCCACGCGCGCCTCAGTTCCTACCGCGCCGCTCCGGCCCATGGCGGTCCCGGGTCGAGGGGCGCCTCAGCCCACGCCCACCGGCGTGTCCAGCGCCGCGCGCCAGGCGGCGACGGACTCGGTGTCCACCGGGCCTGACCAGCCCTGGGGCCGGGCGGCGCCGCCGATGTGGAAGGCGTCGACGCCCGCCTCGCGCAGCGCGGGCAGGTGGTCCAGGCGCAGGCCGCCGCCGACGAGGATGGTCGGCTCGTAACCGGGTTCGCCGGCCTGGCCGCGCTTCGCCTCGGCCACCAGCGTGGCCAGGCCGGCGTCCACGCCGGTCGCCGCGCCGGCCGTCAAGTACGTGTCGAGGCCGGGGAGTTCGATAAGCCGCTTGCGGGCCAGGTCGCGGTCGGCGGCCCGGTCGATGGCGCGGTGGAAGGTCCACGGGGCGCCGTCGATGGCCTCGGCCAGCGCGCGCACGGTCGCCAGGTCGGGCTGTCCCGCCTCGTTCAGGAAGCCGAAGACGAACTGGTCAGCGCCCTCGGCGCGGAGTGCTCGCGCGCTCGCGCACAGGGCCGCCACCGCGCTCTCGCCGCCCGCGGCGAAGCCGTCGGCGGAGCGCAGCATGACCCGCAGCGGGAGGTCGACGGCGGCCCGGATCGCGGCGAAGCCGTCGAGTGTGGGGGTGAGCCCGTCGGCCGCCATGTCGGTGACCAGTTCGAGGCGATCCGCCCCTCCGGCCTCGGCCGCGACCGCGTCGTCCACGCCGAGCGCGATCACCTCAAGAATTGGTCTAGACATGTAACACAGCCTGCCACATCCCGGCCCGGGACCGGAAGGTGTACCTCACAATTGGCCTATGCCAGCCCCCGTGCCACATCCCCATTCCCCTTCCGACGACGCCTCCTTCGGCGATCACGACGCCGGCCAGCGCCAACGCCAGGGCCCGGGCGCGTCGGGACCTGAGCCCCACCCCGCGGAGTCGGCCACGGACTCGGCCGAAACCCCCACCGTGCCCGGCTCCCCGCACCCCGCGACCGACGCCCTGCTCTCGCGCTGGGCGCAGGCGCTGATCAACGCGCGCGCGGGCGGCGCGGGGCCCGACCCGCTCCCGTACGGCGAGAACCTGCTCACCCGCTGGGCCGAGCCGCACCGCCGCTACCACACCACCGACCACCTCATCGCCGTGCTCAACCGCGTGGACGAGCTGGCCCACCACGCGGACGACCCCGACGCGGTGCGGCTCGCCGCCTGGTTCCACGACGCGGTCTACCTGCCGGACCGCTCCACCAACGAGGAGCGCAGCGCCAGGCTGGCCGAGCGCGCGCTGCCGGAGGCCGGAGTCTCGCCGGAGACCACCGCCGAGGTGGCCCGCCTGGTGCGGCTGACCATCGAGCACGACCCGGCCGAGCGGGACCACAACGGCCAGGTGCTGTGCGACGCGGACCTGGCGGTGCTGGCGGGCGGGCCGCAGGAGTACGCGGCGTACGCGGCGGCCGTACGCGCGGAGTACGCGTTCGTGCCCGACGACGCGTTCCGCGCCGGGCGCGCCGACGTACTGCGCCAACTCCTCGGCCAGGAGCCCCTGTTCAGGACGCCGACCGGGCAGACCCGATGGGAGCGGGTCGCGCGCCGCAACCTCGCCACCGAGCTGGAGCTGCTGAGCGCGTAGCACCGGCTCGGTTCGGGGCAGGCGCGGCGCGGGGACGGGTGACGGCCCGGGGCACGGTTGCGGGGGCGCGCGGGCGAGCTGGCCGGACCAGGCCCAGGCCGGGCCCAGGCCGGATCCAAGCCGGGCCCAGACCGGACCCAGGCCGTGTCGTCCGACCGCTGACGGGCGTGTGACCTGCGGAAAGACACCAGGTAGCAGCGGCGTACCGGGAATGTCAGGCGGCGGCGGACTGTTCTTGCCTGTCATGCCCGTCCCCACTGAACCCACAGCGCCCCACCCTGCCCCCGCGCCTCCCGCTTCCCCCGAGTCACCCGCGGCGCCCCACCGCATGCCCATCGCCGTGTACGTGCTCGGCCTCTCGGTCTTCGCGCTCGGCACCTCGGAGTTCATGCTCTCCGGGCTGCTCCAGCCGCTCGCCCGCGACATGGGCGTCTCCATCCCCCAGGCGGGCCTGCTCGTCTCCGCGTTCGCGGTCGGCATGGTGGTCGGCGCCCCGGTGCTGGCCGCCGCCACCCTGCGGCTGCCGCGCCGGACGACCCTGATCGCCCTGCTGGCCGTCTTCGGGCTCGGCCAGATAGCCGGCGCGGTCGCCCCCACGTACGCCGTGCTGTTCGTCTCCCGCGTCATCAGCGCGCTCGCCTGCGCCGGGTTCTGGGCCGTGGGCGCGTCGGTGGCCGTCTCGCTGGTGCCGGTGACCGCGCGGGCCCGGGCGATGGCCGTGATGGTCGGCGGGCTGAGCATCGCCAACATCGCCGGCGTGCCCGCCGGCGCGTTCCTCGGCCAGCACGCCGGCTGGCGCGCCGCCTTCTGGGCGGTGGCGGGGCTGTCCGCGCTCGGGCTCGTCGGCGTCATCGCCCTCGTGCCCCGTACGGCGCCCGCGACCGGCGACGACGCGCCCTCGCTCCGCCGGGAGCTGCTCATCTACCGGGACCGGCAGGTGTGGCTCGCGTTGATCACCACGGCCCTGAACGGCGGCGCCGTCTTCGCCCTGTTCTCCTACCTCGCGCCGCTGCTCACCGACACCGCGGGCCTGAAGGAGAGCTGGGTGCCGACCGTGCTCGGCCTGTTCGGCGTCGGTGCCCTGATCGGCACCGCGATCGGTGGGCGCATCGCGGACGCGCACCTGTTCGGCACCATCTACGGCGGCATCACGGCCTCCACGGCCGTGCTCACGCTGCTGGCGCTCACCGCGCGGTGGCCGGTCGCCGCCGTCACCCTGTCGCTGCTGCTCGGCGTCACCGCCTTCACCACGGCACCCGCGCTCAACGCCCGGATGTTCAACGTCGCGAGCGCGGCGCCCACCCTGGCCGGGGCCACCACGACCTCGGCGTTCAACATCGGCAACACGGTCGGACCCTGGCTCGGCGGCCTGGTCATCGGCGCCGGCTGGGGCTACCCGGCCGTCGCCTGGACCGCCGCCGCGCTGGCCGCCCTCGCCGTCGGCACCACGGCCGTGGCCTCCCGCCTGCACCGGCGGAGCGCCACCGCCGAGCCCGGCACCCGCGTGGTGGCCAGCTCGGCCGACTCCACGCCGAAGGCCGCCGCCCTGGCCAAGGCCGAAACCACCACGGCGGCGGAGTCCTGCTCCACCGCCTGATCCCCCGCCGCCGGCGGGCGGGTCCGCACCCGGGCCCGCCCGCCCCGGCGACACACCACCGCCCAGCCGCCGGAGGCTGAGAGGTCACGCGGTCACGCGGGCCGCGCGACCACGGGCCGCCGGACTACGGGGCGGCCCCACCCGCCGAACCCGGGTCGCCCAAGCTGTCGTCGCGCGGCGGCGCCGCGCCGTCGGCCCCCTGCCGGGGCCGGCGCAGCCCGGCCCCGGTGAGCCGCCGCACCAACTCCTTGCTGCTCACCTCGATCGCGCCGGCCTCCACCGCCGCCGCGTAGCTGGCCGACGGCAGGTCGTAGTGGTCGCGGTCGAAGCCGCGTCGCGGGACGCCGATGCGTTCGGCGAACTCGTGCAGCTCCGCGTACGAGACGTCGCTGACCAGGTGCGACCACATGCGGCCGTGTCCGGGCCACACGGGCGGGTCGATGTACACGGCCATCAGTGCTCGTCCTCGGCCTCGCGGTCGCGTCTCGGGCCGTGGTCCCCACCGCCCGACACCACGGAGCCAAGCGCGCCCACCCGGGCGACCGCGACCGTGGTCTTGGCGCACACCCAGTGCGGGTCGGCGCCCAACTCGGGCTCCACCTCAAGGGCGTGCGGGTCGCCGCCGCCCACGCACACCGGGCACAGCGGCCACCGCCCGTACCGCTCGAGCAGCGCGTCCTGGACGTCCTGGGCCACCAGGCCCGCCACGAACTCCGAGCCCTCCGGCCACTGCTCGACCCACCACCGGCGGTGCGCCACCGCGTCCTCCACGAGCGAGACCACGTCCGCCCGCGCCACGTCCCCCGCCGACAGGTCGGCGAGCACCAGCGCCCGTGCCATGTGCAGTGTCTGTTCGAGCTCCATGTCTCCATTGTCGGGGGCACCAAGGGTTGACGCCCGCCACGAGTGAAAATACCTTTCAAAGAGTGAGCAGCAGACTGAAAGAAACTTTCACCGACGGCGGTGGCCCGCTCGGCGACGCCGCGCCGTCCGGTCCGCTGGCCCCGACCCAGGCCGCGACGTCGGCACCGGCCCCGGCACCGGCGGCCCTGACGGCCAAGGTCCGCGCCCTGGCCCCGTCCATGACCCGCTCCATGCAGCGCGTCGCCGAGACGGTCGCCGCCGACCCGGCCGGCTGCGCCGCGCTCACCGTCACCGGCCTCGCCGAGCGCACCGGCACCAGCGAGGCCACCGTCGTACGCACCGCCCGCGTCCTGGGCTACCCGGGCTACCGGGACCTGCGGCTGGCCCTCGCCGCGCTCGCCGCCCAACAGGCCGCCGGCCGCGCGCCGGCCGTCACCGCCGACATCGCGGTGGACGACCCGATAGCCGACGTCGTCGCCAAGCTGGCCCAGGAGGAACAGCAGTGCCTGGCGGACACCGCCGCCGCCCTCGACCCGGTCCAGCTCGACGCGGCGGTGGCGGCACTGGTGGCCGCCCGCCGCGTGGACGCGTACGGCATCGCCGCCTCCGGCCTGGTCGGCCAGGACCTGGTGCAGAAGCTGCTGCGCATCGGGCTCATCGCGCACGCCCACACCGACCCGCACCTGGCGGTGACCAACGCCGTGCAGCTCCGGCCGGGCGACGTGGCCATCGCGATCACGCACTCGGGCCGCACCATCGACGTCATCGAACCGCTGCGCACGGCCTTCGACCAGGGCGCGACGACGGTGGCGATCACCGGGCACCCGGAGGCCGAGGTCGCCCAGTACGCGGACCTGGTGCTGACCACCTCCACCGCCCGCGAGAGCGAGCTGCGACCGGCCGCGATGTCCAGCCGCACGAGCCAACTCCTGGTCGTGGACTGCCTGTTCGTCGGCGTCGCGCAGCGCACCTACGCCACCGCGGCCCCGGCCCTGTCGGCCTCCTACCAGGCGCTGGCGCACCGCCACGACCCGCGCCCGGGCCGCTGAGCCCCGCCCGCCCCGCTCCCGTACGCCGACCGCACCGCCCCGCCCGCACGCTGCGCCCGCACCCGCGCCCGCGACCCCCGAGCCCGTACGCGTACCAGCCACACCAGCCGTACCAGTCGCACCAGCCAGACCAGTCGCACCAGCTCTCTCCTGCGAACCTCCCTCATCCGTACCGAGAAAGAGCCCCCGTCGCATGAACTCCAGCACCCAGGGCCAAGCGCCCGACCGGCTCCGCGCCGAGCTCGACACGCTGACGACCGAGGCGTTCCGCCCCGAACTCGCCGACGTCGACCGGCTCAACACGCTCGCCATCGCCCGCCTGATGAACGCGGAGGACGCCGCCGTCCCCACCGCCGTCGCCGAGCGGCTTCCCGAGGTGGCCGCGGCGATCGACGCGATCGCCGCGCGGATGGCCGACGGCGGCCGGCTGATCTACGCGGGCGCGGGCACCGCGGGCCGGCTCGGGGTGCTCGACGCCAGCGAGTGCCCGCCCACCTTCAACGCGGCCCCCGACCAGGTCATCGGCCTCATCGCGGGCGGCCCGGACGCGCTGGTGACCTCGATCGAGGGCGCCGAGGACAGCGCCGAGCTGGCCGCCGCCGACCTGGCCGCGCTGAAGCTGACCGACCGCGACAGCGTGGTGGGCGTCTCCGCGTCGGGGCGCACGCCGTACGCCGTCGGGGCCGTGACGTACGCGCGCGAGCGCGGCGCCCTGACCGTGGGGCTGGCCTGCAACGCGGGCTCGGCCCTCGCGGCCGCCGCCGAGCACGGCATCGAGGTCGTGGTCGGCCCGGAACTGCTCACCGGCTCCACCCGGCTCAAGGCGGGCACGGCCCAGAAGCTGGTGCTCAACATGGTCTCGACGCTGACCATGATCCGGCTCGGCAAGACGTACGGGAACCTGATGGTGGACGTGCGGGCCTCGAACGAGAAGCTGCGCGCCCGCTCGCGCCGCATCGTGGCGCTGGCCACCGGCGCGCCGGAGCAGGAGATCGAGGCTGCCCTCGCGGCCACCGGCGGCGAGGTGAAGAACGCCATCCTCACCCTCCTCGCGGACGTGGACGCCGCGGCGGCCGAGCGGCTGCTCGCGGAGGCGAACGGCCACCTCAGAGCGGCGATCGACGCCGCCCGCGCGGCCTGAGACCGGCCGAACCGGGCCCGGACGCGCCCGAGGGCGGCACCCGCAGGGGGTGCCGCCCTCGTTCGTAGGAACAGCCGATCCGCGAGGCGGATCAGAAGTCCATGTCACCACCCGGCATGCCGCCCGGCGCGCCCGCGGGGGCGGCCTTCTCCGGCTTGTCGGCGATGACGGCCTCGGTGGTGAGGAACAGCGCGGCGATCGACGCGGCGTTCTGCAGCGCGGAACGCGTCACCTTGGCCGGGTCGATGATGCCCTCGGCCACCAGGTCGACGTACTCGCCGGTCGCGGCGTTCAGACCGTGACCCGGGGTCAGGTTGCGCACCTTCTCCACGACGACGCCACCCTCAAGGCCGGCGTTGACCGCGATCTGCTTGAGCGGGGCCTCCAGGGCCAGGCGCACGGCCTGCGCACCGGTGGCCTCGTCGCCCTCCAGCTCCAGCTTCTCGAAGACGGCGGAAGCCTGCAGCAGGGCCACGCCACCACCGGCGACGATGCCCTCCTCGACGGCGGCCTTGGCGTTGCGCACCGCGTCCTCGATGCGGTGCTTGCGCTCCTTCAGCTCGACCTCGGTGGCGGCACCGGCCTTGATGACGGCCACGCCGCCGGCCAGCTTCGCCAGGCGCTCCTGGAGCTTCTCGCGGTCGTAGTCCGAGTCCGAGTTCTCGATCTCGGCGCGGATCTGGTTGACCCGGCCCTGGACCTGCTCGCTGTCGCCGGCACCGTCGACGATGGTGGTCTCGTCCTTGGTGATGACGACCTTGCGGGCGCGGCCCAGCAGGTCGAGACCGGCGTTCTCCAGCTTGAGGCCGACCTCCTCGGAGATGACCGTGCCACCGGTGAGGATGGCGATGTCGCCGAGCATGGCCTTGCGACGGTCACCGAAGCCCGGGGCCTTGACGGCGACGGACTTGAAGGTGCCGCGGATCTTGTTGACCACGAGGGTGGACAGGGCCTCGCCCTCGACGTCCTCGGCGATGATCAGCAGCGGCTTGCCCGACTGCATGACCTTCTCCAGGAGCGGGAGCAGGTCCTTCACCGCGGAGATCTTGGAGTTGACGATCAGGATGTACGGGTCGTCCAGGGACGCCTCCATACGCTCCATGTCCGTCGCGAAGTACGCGGAGATGTAGCCCTTGTCGAAGCGCATGCCCTCGGTGAGCTCCAGCTCAAGACCGAAGGTCTGCGACTCCTCGACGGTGATGACGCCTTCCTTGCCGACCTTGTCCATCGCCTCGGCGATCAGCTCGCCGATCTGGGTGTCAGCGGCGGAGATGGAGGCGGTGGAGGCGATCTGCTCCTTGGTCTCCACGTCCTTGGCCTGCTCGAGGAGCTGCGCCGAGACGGCCTCGACGGCACGCTCGATGCCGCGCTTGAGGGCCATCGGGTTGGCGCCGGCGGCGACGTTCCGCAGGCCCTCCTTGACGAGCGCCTGGGCCAGGACGGTCGCGGTCGTCGTGCCGTCACCGGCGACGTCGTCCGTCTTCTTCGCGACCTCCTTGACCAGCTCGGCGCCGATCTTCTCGTACGGGTCCTCGAGCTCGATCTCCTTGGCGATGGACACACCATCGTTGGTGATCGTGGGCGCGCCCCACTTCTTCTCAAGGACGACGTTGCGGCCCTTGGGGCCGAGGGTGACCCGGACGGCGTCGGCGAGCTGGTTCATCCCGCGCTCGAGACCGCGCCGTGCCTCCTCGTCGAACGCGATGATCTTGGCCATGTGAAGTGGTCCTCCCAGGACTGGGGGTCCCCCCGGCCAGTGGCTGGGGGAGGGTGGATACTCCGGACCGCGCGCGGCGCCCGCGACGGACGGCCTGCCTGCCGGGAGGTTCCTTCCCACCCGACCTGCGGGCCTCACCGACCCGGTCCTGCTGTCACTCTCGACATCAGAGTGCTAACGCCAATGATTAGCACTCGGCACCATAGAGTGCAAGGCGCGCTCCGCAGGAGCGTCGTTGAGGGGCGGTGGTCGGGGACGCGGTGGGCGCAAGGCGCGCTCCGCAGGAGCGTCGGTGAGGGGTGGTGGTCGGGGACGCGGTGGGCGCAAGGCGCGCTTCGTAGGAGCGTCGATGAGGGGTGGTGGTCGGGGACGCCGGCCACGGGCGCGGGACTGCGGGACCGCTCACTCACGTTCACCGTACGCAGTCGCAACGCGCGGGAACGGGGGGCGGGTCGCCGAGGCGCGGCCGGTGGTCGTACGGGCCGTCAGGGGGCGTCCGGCGCGGTGGTGTGGGACGGGGTGGGCCAGGGCCGGCGTGCGCCGTGTGCGAGCCGTGCACGAGGCGGCCACGCCCCCGACGCGAGCCGGTCCTCCCACCCGTACGCCAGCGGTCGTGGACGCGAGCGGGCCCGAGTGGCGCGCCAGTCGCCCACCACCGCGCGTGGCCCGGGGCGCGATCGGGGTGTGCGGCGGGGCACGTCGGGGCGGGGGCGCGCGAAGGGCCCGCACCCCCCTGCCGAGGGTGCGGGCCCTTGTTCGCGCTGCAGTCGGTCGGCGCTCAGCCGGCCACGCGGACCATGTCCGCCTGCGGCCCCTTCTGGCCCTGCGAGATCTCGAACTCGACCCGCTGGCCTTCCTCAAGGGTGCGGTACCCGTCCATCTGGATCGCGCTGTAGTGGACGAACACGTCCGCACCACCGTCGACCGCGATGAAGCCGTACCCCTTCTCCGCGTTGAACCACTTGACGGTGCCCTGAGCCATTCCTAACTCCCCTATTGCTGGCCCTTGCGCGGGACCGCACTCCGCGGACCCGGGTCAGACCTCACCCCTGAGAAACCCCTCACTTGCGGAAAGGGGACCCCTGGGGCGTGCGCCGGAACGCGTCGACCGCCGCTGAATGTATCTGTCCAGATGCCCAGAGCAACAGGTCAATCGGACGAGAATTCTGGGCGCGCGTCATCGGCCATAGGAGGCGAACTCCGGTGATTACCGGTCAAGTCGGGCTGGACATGGCGGGAGCAACCCGGCAAATCACGTCCACACTTCACGCACATTTTGACGAGCCACTGCCGCGTTCCGCGCACGGGCCCGTAAGAGAGGGAGGGAGATCAGTTCAACCTTATCGCGGTTTCAAACACGGAATTGCCCCGTCCACTTTCTCGTGGACGGGGCAATTCGGGCAGTTCGCGCGCGGAATGCGTGGGTCAGCCGCCGGCGACGGCGGGAATGATGGAAATGCCCGCGCCGTCCGGCGTCGCCGTCTCAAGACCCTGGTCGAAGCGGACGTCGTCGTCGTTGACGTACACGTTCACGAAGCGGCGCAGCTTGCCCTGGTCGTCGAGCACCCGGGCGGCGATGCCCTGGTGGTTCTTCTCCAGGTCCGCCAGCACCTCGCCGAGGGTCGCGCCCTCGGCGGGCACCTCGGCCTTGCCGCCGGTGTAGGTGCGCAGGATGGTCGGAATGCGAACGTTGACGCTCATGAGGGGGCCACCTTCGTGGGAGAACGGAAAGCTTGCTGATCGCGGCGGACGGGGCGCCGGCCGGATGGGTGGCCGGCGCCGCGGGCGTCAGCCCGCCAGACCCGCCGCGCGGAACGCGTCGAGGCTCGGCTTGATCGTCGCGGTGGGCCCGGTGGTGGGCGCGACGGCGTCCAGCGTCTTGAGCCCGTCGCCGGTGTTGAGGACGACGGTGGTGCGGGTCGGGTCCAGCTGGCCGGTCTCGATGAGCTTCCTGGTGACGCCGACGGTCACGCCGCCCGCGGTCTCCGCGAAGATGCCCTCGGTGCGCGCGAGCAGCTTGATGGCGTCCACCACCTGCTCGTCGGTCACGTCCTCGACCGCTCCCCCGGTGCGCCGGGCGATGTCGAGCACGTACGGGCCGTCGGCCGGGTTCCCGATGGCCAGCGACTTGGCGATGGTGTTCGGCTTCACCGGGCGCACCACGTCGTGCCCGTCCTTGAAGGCCCGGGAGACCGGCGAGCAGCCCTCGGCCTGCGCGCCGAAGATCTTGTACGGCTTGTCCTCGACCAGGCCGAGCTTGATCAGCTCCTTGAGCCCCTTGTCGATCTTCGTGAGCTGCGATCCGGAGGCGATCGGGATGACGATCTGGTCCGGGATCTCCCAACCGAGCTGCTCGCAGATCTCGTACGCCAGCGTCTTGGAGCCCTCGCCGTAGTACGGGCGCAGGTTGACGTTGACGAAGCCCCAGCCCTCGCCGAGCGAGTCGCCGATCAACTCGCTGCAGAACCGGTTGACGTCGTCGTACGTGCCCTCGATGGCGACCAGTTCGCCGCCGTAGACCGCGGCCATGACGACCTTGCCGGCCTCCAGGTCGTGCGGGATGAACACGCAGGAACGGAAGCCCGCGCGGGCGGCGGCGGCGCCGACCGCGCCGGCCAGGTTGCCGGTCGAGGAGCAGGAGAGGGTGGTGAAGCCGAAGGCGCGGGCGGCCTCGACGGCGATGGCCACGACCCGGTCCTTGAAGGAGTGGGTCGGGTTGCCCGAGTCGTCCTTGACGTACAGCCCGCCGGTGACGCCCAGCTCGCCGGCCAGCCGGTCGGCCTTGACCAGCGGCGTCAGGCCCGGGTTCAGGTTGGGCTTGGACGCGACGTCGGCGGGCACCGGCAGCAGCGGCGCGTACCGCCAGATGCTGTTCGGGCCGGCCTCGATGCGCTGCCGCAGCCCCTGCGGGTCACCGGTCGGCAGGTCGTACGCCACCTCAAGGGGGCCGAAACACAGCGCACAGGCGAAGATCGGGCCGAGATCGAAGCGCTCGCCGCACTCGCGACAGGAGAGCGCGGCAGCGGGGCCGAGGTCCACGGACGCGGCGGACGCGTCCGACGTGGCGGGGGCGGTGGTGCTTTCGGTGACTTGCACAGCCATGGAGGCGAGGCCCTTTCTCCTCATCTTCCTCGCGACGCATCTCGCCACGAGACGGAATTGGCACCTTCCCCGCCGGGAGCCTCGCTGTGCGAGAAACCGACTGGAGGGTTGCCGGGGCTTCAACGGGCCGTATCCCTCTGCCCCTCTGGATGAGCGGTATGGCACCGGCTCCTTGGAGCCAGGCGTTTGTTGGCGTGATGACCCCGGCATGCGACGGTCATCCGCGTTGTTCAAGACTGTAACCGAAGGCTGGGACCCGGGTGAGGGTCGTCCAAACCACGAGATGAACGTAACATCGAGCGCCGCTCGGCGCGCAAAGGAGTCACGCAGGTGCTGGAAGAGGTGGAGCGCTGGCTCAGTCGCCGGTCCTGGTCCGCTGCCGACCGTCCGCTCGACCTGCTCCTCGCGGCGAAACGGGCCGGTGGCAGCAGCGTCAGCGTGGTGCTGCCCGCGCTGAACGAGGAGGCGACGGTCGGGGCGATCGTCGACACGATCCGGCGCGACCTCATGCGGGCGGTCCCGTTGGTGGACGAGCTGGTGGTGCTCGACTCCGGCTCGACGGACGCCACCGCCGAGGTCGCGCGCGCGGCCGGCGCGCGCGTGGTGCACCGGGACAGCCTGCTGCCCCGGGTGCCGGCGGTCCCGGGCAAGGGCGAGGTGCTGTGGCGTTCGCTGCTCGCGACCAGCGGCGACATCGTCTGCTTCGTCGACGCCGACCTGCGCGACTTCTCCGCCACCTTCGTCTCCGGGATCGTCGGCCCGCTGCTCACCGACCCGGAGACGCAGTTCGTGAAGGCCATGTACGACCGGCCGCTCGAACCGGCGGCGCGCGGGGCCGAGGCCGGCGCCGGGCCCGTCGGGCAGGGCGGCCGGGTGACCGAGCTGGTGGCCCGGCCGCTGCTGAACCTGCACTGGCCGCAGCTCGCGGGGTTCGTACAGCCGCTCGGCGGCGAGTACGCGGCGCGCCGTTCACTGCTTGAGCGGCTGCCGTTCCCGGTCGGCTACGGCGTGGAGCTGGGCCTGCTCGTCGACGCGCTGCACACGGTCGGGCTCGACGCGCTCGGCCAGGTGGACGTGGGCGTACGCCGCCACCGCCACCAGGACGGCCAGGCCCTCGGCCGGATGGCGGCGGCGATCTACCGCACGGCCCAACTACGGCTCGCCCGGGGCCACTTGGTACGCCCACGGCTCACCCAGTTCACGCGCGGCGCCGGCGGCGGGTTCGAGCCGCGGACGCACCCGGTGGACACCGAGGAACGCCCGCCGATGATCGAGGTCCGGGAGTACGCGGAGCGCTGGGCGGCGTAGCGGGACCGGCGGAGCGCCGTCGTACGGAGGCACACGAGGCGGGCGAGACGGACGGCGTGCACGGGGCGGACGGGGCCCGGGTGGGTGGCGGGCGACCGGCCGGGCGGGTGGGGCGGATCAGGTCCGTACGTTTGAGCGGTTCCGGTGCTGGCTAGGCTCGGCACATGGTCTCCGAGCACTCCGAGCAGGACGCCGCCGAACCCGCGCGCGACGCCGCCCCCGGGCCCGGTGCCCAGGTGCTGGTCGCGTCGAACCGCGGGCCGGTCTCGTACGCCCTGACGCCGCCACCCTCCCGTTCGCCATCGCGAACACCGACGTCCGACGACGCGGGCGCCGCCGAACCGGCCGAGCCGCCCGCGCTGACCGCCAAGCGCGGCGGCGGCGGGCTGGTCTCCGGCCTCTCCGCGATCGGCGCGGACGCGCGGGCGGTGTGGGTGTGCGCCGCGCTCGGCGAAGGCGACCGGGAGGCGGTGCGCCAGGCCGCGGCCCGCGCCGGGGCCGACGGCCAGCGGGAGGCGGGCGGCCCGGCCGGGGCGCTGCTCGACACGGACGACACCGGCGGGCAGCGGGTGCGGATGCTGGACATCGCGCCCGAGGTCTTCGCCGCGGCGTACAACGGCATCGCCAACTCGGTCCTCTGGTTCGTCCACCACCTGCTGTACCAGACCCCGCTGGAGCCGGCGTTCGACGCGGACTTCCGACGCGAGTGGGAGGCGTACGAGACGTACAACGCCGCCTTCGCTGACGCGCTCGCGCGCGAGGCCGCGCCGGGGGCGGCCGTCCTGGTGCAGGACTACCACCTGTCGCTGGTCCCGGCGCTGCTCCGCGAGCGCCGCCCCGACCTGCGCATCGGGCACTTCTCGCACACGCCGTGGGCGCCGCCGGACTACTTCCGGATGCTGCCGGACGACGTCGCCGACGCCGTGTTGCGCGGCATCCTCGGCGGCGACCGGGCCGGGTTCCTGACCGAGCGCTGGGCCGAGGCGTTCGCGGACTGCTGCGCCCGGGTGCTCGGCGCGCGCGTCGGACGGGACGCGGCATCGGGCGAGCTGACGGTCGAACTCGACGGGCGCACGACCCACCTCGGGGTGCACGGCCTGGGCGCGGACGCGGAGTTCCTGCGCGAGCGCTCGCGCGCGGCCGACGTGGTGGAGCGCCGCACCGCGCTGCGCGCGCAGGTCGAGGGCCGCGACGCCGACGCCACGGCCACACCGGCCGAGGGCACACCGGCCGACGGCGGGGCGGCCGACGGCGGGGCGGGTGAGTCGGCGCGGGACGCGGGCGGCGGACGGAAGGTCATCGTCCGGGTGGACCGCACGGAGTTGTCCAAGAACATCGTGCGCGGTCTGCTCGCCTACCGGCGGTTGCTCGCCGACCGTCCCGAGTGGCGGGAGCGGGTGGTGCACGTCGCCTTCGCCTACCCGTCGCGGCAGGACCTGGCGGTGTACCGGGAGTACACGCAGGAGGTCCAGCGGGTCGCGGACGCGATCAACGAGGAGTTCGGGACGCCGGGTTGGCGGCCGGTGGTGCTGCACGTCAAGGACGACTTCGCGCGCTCGCTCGCCGCGTACCGGATCGCCGACGTGGCCCTGGTGAACCCGATCAGGGACGGCATGAACCTGGTCGCCAAGGAGGTCCCGGTGGTCTCGGACGCGGGCTGCGCGCTGGTGCTCTCGCGCGAGGCGGGGGCCTACGCCGAGCTGGGTGACGACGCGGTGACGGTCAACCCGTACGACGTGCGGGCGACGGCCGACGCGCTGCACGAGGCGCTGACGATGGACCCGGGTGAGCGCGCCGAGCGGACCAAGCGGCTGGCCGCGGCGGCCACGGCGCTGCCGCCCAAGCAGTGGTTCCTGGCCCAGCTGCGCGCGCTGGGCGCGACCTAACCGCACCGCCCCACCACGGGCAAGCCGGCCCGCCGGCCGCGACCGGCCTCGCTGAGCCGCCCCCGACACCGGGGGCGGCTCAGCGCGCTCGGAGCGTGCTCAGCGCAGCTCGTGCGCCAGGGACGAGAGCAGGTCGACCACGCCACGCGGGCCGTCCACGACCAGGTCGGCCCGCTCGGCCAACGCGGTGACCTCGACGCTCCCGCTGCCGACGAGCAACCCCGGCAGCCCCTTGGACCTGCGCCGTTCCACCGCCTCGAAGGCCGCGATGTCGCCGAGGTCGTCCCCCGCGTACAGCACGGCCTCCGCGTCCACCTCGCGTACGAACTCCTCAAGCGCGACGCCCTTGTCCATGCCGGGCGGGCGCAGTTCGAGGACGAGTCGGCCCGGCTCGACGATCAGGCCGTGCCGGTCGGCGAGCGCGGCGAGCGGGGCGCGTAGCGCCTCGAACGCGGCCTGCGGGTCGGCGGCCCGGCGGGTGTGTACGGCGATGGCGCGGCCCTTGTCCTCGACCCAGGTGCCGTCGGCCGCGCCGGCCCGGGTGAACACCTCGGCCAGCTCGCCCTGCGCGGCGGCCACGCCCGGGTGTGGCTCGGGGGCGCGCAGTTGGCCGGTGGCGGCGTCCCAGCGCTCGGCGCCGTAGTGGCCGAGCAC
Source organism: Streptomyces sp. 71268 (assembly GCF_029392895.1). Classification (NCBI taxonomy): domain Bacteria; kingdom Bacillati; phylum Actinomycetota; class Actinomycetes; order Kitasatosporales; family Streptomycetaceae; genus Streptomyces; species Streptomyces sp. 71268. The sequence goes on along the minus strand of NZ_CP114200.1, from coordinate 4,937,526 downwards.
GACCAGGTGTTCGAGGCCGGGCACGCCGGCGAACCCGCCGTAGCCCACCGCGACCTCGGCCGGCCGGCCGGTGAGCACGAGGACCGTGCCGACCAGCGGGGCGAGCGCGGCCAGCGCCGGCACGGCCGCGGGGTGGGCCCGGGCCTGCTCCGGGTCGGGCACGATCTCGGCGAGGGTGCCGTCGAAGTCGAGAGCGATCACGGCGCGTTCGGGCCGTGCGAGCAGCGCGGCGAGGCCGTCACGGCCCGCGGCGGTGGAGGGGACGGGAATGGCCATGCGGCCGACCTTACCGGGGCGCCCCGGCGCCGTCGCCGGGGCGGGTTTCGGCCAGCGGCGGGGCGGTCGTTCGCCTTGGTCGTACGCGGGGGCGTACCCGAGGCCGTACGCGGGTGCTGACCCGGTGCGCCGGCGTGGAGCCCGGCGCCCCTTCGTCAGCGGCGGGAGCGGCGGGCGGCGCGCAGGCGCCGCAGCCGGTGGACGGTCACCGGGTCGTGCCGCAGGGCGCGCGGGTCGTCGAGGAGGGCGTTGAGCACCTGGTAGTAGCGGGTCGGCGACATGCCGAGGCGCTCGCGGATCGCCCGCTCCTTCGCGCCGGGCCCCGACCAGCCGCGACGCTCCAGCGCCAGCACGGCCACGTCCCGCGCGGAGAGTTCGCCCTGCTCGGCGGGGTCATCGTCGGCGGCGGCCGGCCCGGGCTCGGCGTCGGAGACCGGCTCGGGCTCGGGCTCGGCGGCGGGCGCTCCCTCAGCGGGACCGCCGGGGGTCGGGCCACCGGCGGCCAGGTCGCCGTGGGCCGGGTCGCCGTTGGTCGGGTCGCCGCCGGTGGGTGGGGGGCCGGGCTCGGCGGGGTGTGTCACGCCGCCAACCTAACGTTCCTCGTTCTCCGTGGCGTCGGCCGCGCGCTGGATCTCGCCGAGCGCGGTCGACGGGTCGCCGCCCTTGGCGACCATGGTGCCCACCGAGTCCCGCAGCTTCTGGTTGACCTTGGCCCAGGACGTCTTGTCGAACGGGTAGAACTGCGCGGTCTCCAGGCCGTCGAGGAACTGCCAGAGGCTCTTGTACTCGTCGTTGCGGCGCATCGTGTCGGACGCCTCGGTGGTGACCGGCAGCAGCCGGTACTTCGACGCGAACGCCACGACGTTCGGCTCGCTGTAGACGAAGTCGAGGAACTCGCCTATCTCCTTGCGGTGGCCGTTCTTCTTGAACGCCATCATCCAGTCGGCCACGCCCATCGTGGTCGCCGAGGGGCCGTCGCGCCCCGGCAGCGGGGCGACGTCGTACTCGATGCGGTGCCCGACCACCTGCTGCATCAGCGTCGGGTGGCCGTTGAGCATGCCGACCTCGCCCCGGGTGAAGGCGTTGAAGGCGTCCTGGCGGTTGAGCTTGCCGGGCGCGGTGGGGCCCGTGAGGCCCTTGCCGACGAGTTCGTCGCGCAGCCACTCCAGCGTCTCGACGTTCTCCGGCGAGTCGAGCATGTAGCTGCCGTACCCGTCGGTGTAGCCGCCACCGCCGCTGAGCAGCCAGATCAACGTCTCGGCCTGGGCCTCCTCGCGGCCGAGCGGCAGCGCGTACGGGTACTTCACGTCGATGGCCTTGAGCTTCTCGGCCGCGGCCTGGAGCTCGTCCCAGTCGGTCGGCGGCTTGAGGACGCCCGCCTCGCTGAACAGCTTCTTGTTGTAGAAGAGCAGCCGGGTGCTGGCGCCGAACGGCATCGCGTACTGCACCCGCTTGACCTCGCCCGCCTGCGTGATGGCGGACGGGAAGGACGCCTGGGTGCGGATGGAGAGGATCTGGTCGGCGCGGTAGAGCATGCCCTTGGCGGCGAAGTCCGCGTACGTGCCGAACTGGACGAGGTCCGGGGTGTCGCCGCTCTCGATCATCTGGGCGACCTTCTTGTCGATGTCGGCCCAGCCGAAGACGTTGACGTCGATCTTGATGTTGCCGTGCTTGGTCTCGAACGCGCGGGCCAGGTCGCCCCAGTAGTTCAGGGAGCTGTTGGTGCTGGTGTCTCCGTAGTCCGCCGCGACGAGCTTGAGCCGTACGTCACTGGAGCCCGAGCCGGCACCGCAGGCGGCGAGCGTCGGAGTCACCGCCGCCGTCGCGGCACCCGCTGCCGTCAGACTCAAGAACCGCCGCCGCTGCACAACCGGTACCCACCCTCGTGCTCTGCTCTGTTTCCCGGAATCTGCCGGAGTGTCACTCTCCGACACGAGTTGCGAGTCTCCCCCCGCAACCCCCCTAAGGTCTACACCACACCTGGTCTCGCTTCGGTATCACCTGTGGCCACTTCCGCGTCACCCACATCAGCTATGGCCGGCCCGGAACGCGCCGCTCCACCGCGGCGCCGCCGAACCCGCTCAGACTAAGCACGACCCCCTTCGGCGCGGAGGGCCATCCCCACCCGAAGCCGGCCACACCCGCGCCTCATACGGGGTGATTTCCGGGCCATTCCGGCGCCCGGTCGCGCGACCGTGTGCGGTCTCACAGATCGTTTACCGGTCGCCGCCGCTCAGCCCGTACGCCGGTCGCCGTTCACGGCGGCGTCGCCGGCCCCGCGCGCGCCACCGACGCCGAGCCGCGCCGAACCGTGGCCCGTCGGCGCCGCGCGCGGCGCGCGGCACCCGTTGTCCGGTGGGGTGTTCGGGCCGCCCGCCGCTGCCCGGTTCGGTGCCCGCCCGGGCCCGAACGGACACCATTCGGGCACGGCCTCCGACGGCCCCCGCGCGGCCGATAACCCGTGCGGCGACAGGGCACGACACTCCGCGAGGGCGAAGTGGCCTAGACCTCTAGTGGGGAATCGCGCGAGACTGTCCCGCGTGAAACACGTCATCGCCCTCGATGTGGGCGGCACCGGAATGAAGGCCGCCCTGGTCGGGGCGGATGGCGAGCTGCTGCACACGGCCCGGCGGCCGACGGAACGCGAGCGCGGGCCGGACGCCGTGATAGCCGGAATCCTCGATTTCGCGGCCGAGCTGCACGCGATCGGCACCCAGCGGTTCGGCACACCCGCCGCGGCGGCCGGCGTCGCCGTGCCCGGCATCATCGACGAGGCGGCCGGGGTCGCGGTGTACGCGGCCAACCTGGGCTGGCGCGACGCGCCGCTGCGCGCCCTGCTCTCCGAGCGGCTGGCCGGCGTCCCCGTCGCGCTCGGCCACGACGTACGGGCCGGTGGCCTGGCCGAGGGGCGCATCGGCGCCGGCGAGGGGACGGATCGCTTCCTGTTCGTACCGCTCGGCACCGGCATCGCCGGCGCCATCGGCATCGACGGCCGCGTCGAGGCCGGCGCGCACGGCTACGCCGGCGAGATCGGGCACATCGTGGTGCGCCCGGCCGGCCCCGAGTGCGGCTGCGGCCAGCGCGGCTGCCTGGAGACGCTCGCGTCGGCGTCCGCCGTCAGCCGGGCCTGGGCCGCCGCCGTGGGCGACCCGGAGGCGGACGCCGCCGACTGCGCGAAGGCCGTCGCCTCGGGCGACCCGCGCGCGCTGGCCGTCTGGCGGGACGCCGTGGCCGCGCTCGCCGACGGCCTGGTCATCGCCCTCACCCTGCTCGACCCGCGCCGGCTGATCATCGGCGGCGGGCTCGCCGAGGCCAGGGACACGCTGTTCGTGCCGCTGCGCGCGGCGGTGGCCGAGCGGGTCACGTTCCAACAGCTCCCCGACATCGTCCCGGCGGCCCTCGGGGACACCGCCGGTTGCCTGGGCGCGGGTCTGCTCGCCTGGGATCTTCTCGCTACGGAGGTATCCGCCTGATGGCCGAACGAACAGCTCTCGCGGGCGCCCGCGTCGTCCTGCCGACCGGGATCGTGGAATCCGGCGTGGTGACGGTCGCGGACGGCCGCGTCGTCAGCGCCGGCCCGGACGCGGCACCCGCCGCGAGCGGCGGGGCCGGCGACCGCCTCGACCTCGCCGGCCACTGGGTGGTCCCCGGCTTCGTGGACCTGCACGTGCACGGCGGCGGCGGCGCCTCGTTCTCCTCCGGCACCGCCGAGGAGTCCCTGCGGGCCATCGCCACCCACCGGCGGCACGGCACCACCACGATGCTCGCCTCCACCGTCACCGGCGACCTGGACGAGGTGGCCCGGCAGGCACACGCCCTGTCCGAACTGGTCGAGCAGGGCGAACTGGCGGGCGTGCACTTCGAGGGCCCGTTCATCTCGCCGCACCGCTGCGGCGCGCACGAGCCGACGCTGCTGCGCGACCCGGACCCGGCCGACGTGCGCAAGCTGGTGGACGCGGCCCGTGGCACGGCCAAGATGATGACGCTGGCGCCCGAGCTGCCCGGCGGCCTGGACTCGGTACGGCTGCTCGTCGAAGCCGGCGTCATCGCGGCCGTGGGTCACACGGACTCCACGTACGACGCGACGCGCGAGGCCATCGAGGCCGGCGCGAGCGTGGCCACCCACCTGTTCAACGCGATGCCCTCGCTGCTGCACCGCGCGCCGGGCCCGGTGGCCGCCCTCCTGGAGGACGAGCGAATCACCGTCGAGCTGATCAACGACGGCACCCACCTGCACCCGGCCACGCTGGAACTGGCCTTCCACCGCGCCGGCGCCGACCGGGTCGCGTTCATCACCGACGCCATGGGCGCGGCCGGCATGGAGGACGGCATCTTCCCGCTGGGCCCGATGAAGGTCGAGGTCAAGGACGGCGTGGCGCGCATCAGCGACGGCCCGACCGCCGGTTCCATCGCGGGTTCCACGCTCACCCTCGACCAGGTCTTCCGGCGCGCGGTGACCATCGACGGGCTCTCCGTCGAGCAGACCGTACGCGCCCTGTCCGCCACCCCGGCCCGGGTGCTCGGGCTCAGCGACCGCGTCGGCTCCATCGAACCCGGCAAGGACGCCGACCTGGTGGTGCTCGACGAGCACTTCGCCCTGGTCGGCGTGATGCGCCGGGGCGCCTGGGTGGTCCGCCCGACGACCGGCTGACACCGGCGCCGTCGGCCGACCACCCCCCGGCCGAGGACGCGCACCACGCCCGCCACGGGCGACGACACCGGAGCGGGGCCACGGCGCAGCCGGCCGCGGCCCCGCTCCCGCGCTCCCCGCTCCCCGTCCCCGCGGAGCGGGACGAATCCGCGCGACAGGCAGGCGGAATGCGTCGACAACGGCTCATAACGCGTCGAAGCCGCGCGGTTGGCCTACAGGGGTGGGACAACCGCTCCGGCTTTGGCATGATCGCTGCCAGTAAGCCAACCGCTCCGAGCGCCGCACCGCGCAGCACGGACCCGGCGCGCGGGACCGGAACCCCGGCCCGGGGGAACACCGCGCCGGCCGGCCCGCGCCGCGCCGCCGGGGCACCGTCACGACCACCACCAACGGGAGGGGGAGCCCGCAGTGATCCTGACCGTGACGCTCAACGCTGCCCTCGACATCACCTACCGCGTGCCACGCCTGCGGCCCCACCACAGCCACCGCGTCTCCGAGGTCATCGAGCGCCCCGGCGGCAAGGGCCTGAATGTCGCCAGGGTGCTGGCCACGCTCGGTCACGAGGCGGTCGCCACCGGCCTGGTCGGCGGCGCGACCGGCGCCGCGCTGCGCGACCAGCTCGACGCCTACCCGGGCGTCACGGACGCGTTCGTGCCCATCGCGGGTACCACCCGACGCACCGTGGGCCTGGTGGACGCCTCGTCGGGCGACACCACGCAGCTCAACGAGCCGGGCCCGCAGGTCACGCCCGCCGAGTGGGCCGCCTTCGCGGACCGCTACGCGGAGCTGCTGGACGGCGCCGCGGCGGTCGCGCTGTGCGGCAGCCTGCCCCCGGGGCTGCCGGTCGGCGCGTACGCCCAGTTGATACGTACCGCGCGGACCGCCGACGTGCCGGTGCTGCTCGACACCAGCGGCGAACCGCTGCGCCGGGGCATCGCCGCCCGGCCCGACATCGTCAAGCCGAACGCGGAGGAGCTGGCCGCGCTCACCGGGTCCACCGAACCGGTGCGGGCCGCGCGCGACGCCAGGCGCCGGGGCGCGCACGCGGTCGCCGCCTCGCTCGGGCCCGACGGGCTGCTCGCCGTCACCGGCGACGGCGCCTGGCGCGCGAGCCCGCCGAGCCGGATCGCCGGCAACCCGACCGGCGCGGGCGACTCGGCCGTCGCCGGCCTGCTCTCCGGCCTCGCCGAAGGGCTGCCCTGGCCGGAGCGCCTGGCCCGGGCGGTGGCGCTGTCGGCGGCGACGGTACGGGCGCCGGTGGCCGGCGAGTACGACGCGGCCACCTACGCCGAACTCCTCCCCAAGGTGCGCGTCGCCAGCCATCCGGCAGCGGCGTGAGACCCCCCGCTTCGTGCCGGGCCCCCGCCCACCAGGACCGGGGCCCGGCACGGGCGCGACCGGCAAGGACGCCGCGCCGCGCGAACAGGTCGCCGGGCCGTGGCCCGGCGCGCGAACGACCGCCCGGGTGGGCCAGGCGCGCGGGCTGGGTGCAGCCGCGCGGCCGCCGCCCGCGCGGGCACGAGGGGCCGAGCCCGGCCCGGAACGAAGGACGGACATGCCACTGGTCAGCACTGGTGAACTCGTCGGGCAGGCGCGGTCCGCGGGCCGCGCGGTCGCCGCGTTCAACGTCATCTCGCTGGAGCACGCGGAGGCGATAGCCGCCGGCGCCGAGGCGGCGGGCGCGCCCGCGATCCTCCAGGTGTCGGAGAACGCGGTGCGCTTCCACGGCGGGCGGCTCGCCCCGATCGCCGCCGCGGCGGCCGCCGTGGCCCGCGCGTCGAGCGCGTCGCTCGCGCTCCACCTCGACCACGTGGTGAGCGTGGAGCTGCTGCACGCCGCGCACCCGGAGGGGTTCAGCTCGGTGATGTTCGACGCGTCGAAGCTGTCGTACGAGCAGAACGTGGCGGCCACCGCCGACGCCGTGCGCTGGGGTCACGAGCGGGGCATCTGGGTGGAGGCCGAGCTGGGCAAGGTCGGCGGCAAGGAGGGCGAGGCACCGCTGGACGCGCACGCCCCGGGGGTGCGCACCGACCCGGAGGAGGCCGCGGCGTACGTCGCGGACACGGGCGTGGACGCGCTGGCCGTGGCGGTCGGCAGCTCGCACGCGATGACCGAGCGCACCGCGGCGCTCGACCACGAGCTGATCGGCCGGTTGCGGGAGGCGGTGCCGGTGCCGCTGGTGCTGCACGGCTCGTCGGGCGTGCCGGACGAGGAGATCCGGGCGGCGGTGACGGCCGGCATGGTCAAGATCAACGTCGGCACGGCCCTGAACACGGCGTTCACCGGCGCGGTGCGCGAGGTGCTGGCGGCCCAGCCGGCGCTGGTGGACCCGCGCAAGTACGTGGGACCCGGGCGGGACGCGATGGCCGAGACGGTGGCCCGCTTCCTCGCCGTGGTGCACGCCGACTGACCGGTGCGCGGGGGGCCGGCCCGGGCCGGCCCCGCGCCGGGGCGGCCCCGATCCCGCTGGGCGGGCTTCCGGTCCGGCCGGGGCGGAGGCCGCTCGCGCGGAGGCGGTGCGCAGCCGCTGGTCCGCGCGGAGGCGGAGGCGGGGGCCGCTGGGCCGGCCGGCGGGTGGGCCGTGGTCAGCCTCGGGCGAGCCAGACCTGGTCGAGGTTGACGTCACACTTGTTGCCGGCCTCGCAGGACAGCCGCACCGTGTTCGTGCCCTTGTTGAGGTTGACGATGGCCCAGGTGTGGGTCCAGCCCTTCGCCCAGTCACCCTTCTTCGCGAGTGCGAAGTTCTTCATGCTGACGGCGCGCGGGTCTCGCTTGCTGTTCACCGTGAGGCTCAGGTTCTGGTCCTCGCCGGGTACACCGTAGCCGACATACAGCCGGTACTGGCCGGCCTTCTCGACGTCCACGGTCCACGTGGCCCCGGCGCCGGGCTTGTTGAGGCCGGCGACGTACTTGCCGCCCTCGGCCTTGGCGCCCGGTATGTCGGAGGCCAGGGTGGTGCCGCCGTCCAGCCGCATGGCCGAGGCGTCCTCGGTGGGCAGCGGTTCCGGCTTCTTCGTCGGCTTCGGGTCCTGGCTGGGCTCGACGGTCTCGGCCGCGGTGGGGCTGGTGTTCTGGGTGGGCTCGGCCTTGTCGTCCTTGTCGCCCGAGTTGTTGGAGATCATCGCGACGGAGATGCCGATGATCACGACGGCCACCACGGCTATCGCGCCGATCAGCAGGCCCCTGCTGTTGGGCCCGCGCCCCCCGCCGCCGTGCCCCGCGCCCCCGCCGTGCCCGCCGCCGTACCCCGCGGGCGCGCCCTGGCCGTGCGCGGCCTGCCGGGGCGGCACGCCACCGGGCGGCGGGGCCCCGTGCGCGCGCTGCCGGGTCTGCTGGGGCAGCGCCTCGGGGGCGGTGTAGTGCGCGTTGTGCTGCGGGTAGCCGTAGCCGCCCTGCTGCGGCGCCGGCTGCTGCTGGCCGTACTGCTGCTGACCGCCGTACTGCCGCTCGCCGACCGCGCGCACGTGGTTGTACGAGGTCCGGGGGACGCCCGGCTGCTGCGGCCCGGGATAGCCGTAACCGCCCGCGCGTGACGAGCCCTGGGCGCCCTGGCCCGCGCCCCCGTCGCCGCCCTCCTGGCGGTACAGGTAGGCGAACGGGTCGTCGTCCTGCGGCACCCCCGAGCCGTTGTTGCCGGCCGTCATCCCCTGGTCACTCCCACTTCGTCCCTGATGGTCATCCGCGCTGCGGCACTCGCGTGCCAGAACAGCTCTTATCAGGGCCGGGGCGGCCGAAATAGCCGTGCGCTGTCCGGATGGCCAATGTTCACGATCGATTCATTCTCGGCAGCCGTGCCGACCGGCGCAGCCTACCCCGCCCCGCAAGCCGCGCGCGGCCCGTCCACGGGGCCGCGCCCGGCCATCCCCTGCCCAGATTGCTAACCCGCACGCCGATTCGCCTTCGACCGCGACCGCTTTTCCACGTACATGCGCTGGTCAGCGGATTGCAGCACTTCCTCGGCCGACATCCCGCAGGCCGCCCAGCTAATACCGAAACTCGCGCCCACGCGCACCGCGCGACCTTCGAAGCGAATGGGCGGAATGATCGCGTTTCGCAACCGTACGGCGAGATCCTGCGCGTCGGCCCGCCCCAGTCCATCGGCCAGGACCACGAACTCGTCGCCGCCGAGCCTGGCCACCGTGTCACCGTCCCGCACCCCGTGCGAGAGCCGGCGGGCGACCTCGATGAGCACCGCGTCGCCGGTGTGGTGGCCGAACCTGTCGTTGATCGACTTGAACCCGTCCAGGTCGCAGAAGAGCACCGCGAGCCCCTTGGTGCCGTCGTCCTCCTCGCCCTCGGCGGGCGCGTACGTGTGCACGTGGTGGTCGAACGGGCCGCCGTCGGAGCCGGTGAGCCCCTCCAGGGCGTCGGCGTCGAGCCCGGCGAAACCGCCCAGGCCGCCGAGGTCCACCGCCGAGTCGAAGCCCTCCAACCCGAACCCCTGCACGTACGCGTCCTGCTCGACGCTCCCGACGAGGGCCGCCTCCCGCACGGCCGTCCCGGCCTGCTGCGCGCCGTCCGGGCCCACGCCGGCGCTCTCCGCGCCCGCGTAGGCGGGCTGCGGCGGGCGGGCGCACAGCCGGGCGCCGAGCCGGGCGCGCAACTCTGCGCTGTTGGGCAGCCCGGTCAGCGAGTCGTGGCTGGCGCGGTGCGCGAGCTGCAGCTCGTGCCGCTTGCGCTCCTCGATGTCCTCGACGTGGGTGAGCAGGAAGCGCGGCCCGTCGGCGGCGTCGGCGACCACCGAGTTGCGCAGCGAGACCCACATGTACGTGCCGTCGCGCCGGACCAGCCGCAGCTCGGCCCGGCCCCCCTCGGCCGAGGTGCGCAGCAGGGTGCCGATGTCCTCGGGGTGCACGAGGTCGGAGAAGGAGTAGCGGCGCAGCGCGGTGGCCGAGCGGCCGAGGAGGCGACACAGCGCGTCGTTGGTGCGCAGCAGCCGGCCGTGCTGGTCGCCGCCCATCTCCGCGATGGCCATGCCGCTCGGCGCGTACTCGAACGCCTGCCTGAAGCTCTCCTCGCTGGCCCGCAGCGCCTGCTGGTCGCGCTCCAGGCGCATCAGCGCGCGCTGCATGTTGGCGCGCAGCCGGGCGTTGCCGATGGCGATGGCCGAGTGGAACGCGTACATCTGCAGGGCCTCGCGGCCCCAGGCGCCGGGGCGGCGGCCGTTGCGCGGCTTGTCCACGGAGATCACGCCGAGCAGCTCGCCGTGCGGCGAGCCGGCCGCGCGCATGGGCGCGAACAGCCGGTCCATCGGGTGCCACTCGTCGGGGAACCTCGGCGCCGGACCGGCCACGTGCCACTGCGGCACGTCGTCGTCGTCGAGCACCCAGCCCTCGGTGTACGGGATGAATCTCAGGTCGCCCCAGCGCTCGCCCATCGAGAGCCGCCGCTCCCAGGACGTCCGCGAGCCGACCCGGCCCGCCATGAGCGCCTCGGCCCCGGGACTGCCGCTGACGGCGGCCACCACCAGGTCTCCGTCCGGGCGGACCAGGTTGACGGCTGACAGCTCGTATCCCAGGCCCTGGATCACCCCGTCGGCGACGGTTTGCAGGGTCTCCGCCAGACTGCGTCCGGTGTTCAGTTCTGCGACTACTTGATGTAGCTGTCGCAGGGTCGCAAGGCGGATGTACGGCTCCGACTCGGTCTCCATCGATCGCTCTCCCCCGAGACCTCGACAGCAACTCCAGAATTTCTCGTCGTCTCTCACTGCCACGGCCACTGAATCACAGCGAGCTGTCCACCCGGTACACAGGGTCAACAATTACTGCCCGTTGTGACTCATGTCACAGCGTGTGTCCGGGGTGGGGATAAAGCCGTTACGCGGGCTCAGACGGGCCGCGCGATATTTCCTGAAAGCAAATCCGGAATGCGATTACGTTTACCGGAGGCGACCGTCTCGAATATCGGTGCGGATTTGCGCACACTCCGCGAGCGCCCCCACGACGCTCCCTCAGCGCCGCTCCAGCGCCCCCCGAGCGCCCCGCCGGCGGCCCACCGGCGCTCAGCCCAGGGACCTAGGGCTCCCCTCCGCCGGGAGCCCGATGCGACCGGGCGGGGCGGGGGGTTAGCGTCGAAGGCGTGTTGCGAACCTCGTCCTCTTCGGTCCCATCCGCCCCGTCCGGCCCAGACGCCGCCTCGGCCGCCGCCCCGAACGCCTCGGGCGCCCCCGGCACCCCTGCCGCCCCGGAGGCCACGCCCGCCCCGGGCGCCGTGGCCCAGGCGGAGCCGGGGCGTGCCGTCCCGCATGCTGGAGGGGTGAGCGAGGACGAGTTCCGGGCCGCCCTGGCGCGGCTGGCGGCCGGTGTGGTGCTGGTGACGGCGCACGACGAGGAGGAGGGACCGCGCGGCGAGGACGTCGGCATGACGGCCACGGCCTTCCTGTCGGTCTCGCTCGACCCACCGCTGGTGATGGTGAGCGTCCGCAACGGGTCCCGGATGGACGACGTGCTGGAGCGGCAACCGCTGTGGGCGGTCTCGCTGCTCGCCGAGGGCCAGCGGCAGATCGCCGGCCGGTTCGCGATGAAGGGCCGGGTCAGCGACCGGCTGCTGTTCGAGGAGCTGACGTACACCCGCGGCGAGGCGTCCGGCGCGCCCCTGATCAGCGGCGCCCTCGCGACCCTTGAGTGCCGTACGGAGCAACGCGTCCAGGCGGGCGACCACACGCTGGTGGTGGCCCGCGTCCTGACGGCGCACACCCCCAGCGCGGAGGGCGGCCCGCTGACGTACTTCCGCGGCCGGTACCGCCACCTGAGCTGAGCGGCACCGGGCCGCACCGCACCAGGAGCCCCCCGCGCCCCTCACACCCCCGGCGTCACGCCGGCCCCGGGCCCGGTCCACGGGTCGAGCCCTCTCCCGGCGTAACTGACAGACCATCAGTTACCCTTCATCCCAGGGCCGTCGGGTCACCGGCGGGGGTTCGCCCAGGGGCCATGAGGGGGCGGGGGTGACCGGACCGACACCCGCGCACGTCGCCTCGCCGGGACACGCGCCAGGCGCCGGCGAACGCGCGGTCCCCGCGCCCCCACACTGCTTGGCACGACCACCCACACCACCACTCGCACGACACGACCGCTGGCACGACCGCTCGCACGACCACTGGGGCGACCGCTCACACGGCCGCCGCCGAGCCGGCGCGTGGCGGGCGTCCGGCGCCTCTTGCCACAACCGGCCGGGCGGCGCGACGGCATGCTCGATTCCGTACCGGAAGGGGTGTCACACAGCACGCTCTCGTCGCCGGGAACGGATGTGCGTGATATGCCTGGCGCAACTGCCTTGGCGGCGGCGGTAACCGCCCGACCGGGCACCGCCGGGAGTACGTACGGCTGTTCGCTTACGAGAAGCGGCCGGGTCCGTAATGGTGCCCCGATATCGCCGCGCGGCGGGCTGCCGGCGCTTTGTGATCCACCCCGGCAATAGCCGGCAATTCCGCTCCCGGAGGCGCCGCGATTTCCCTGGGAAACGGGCGGTCGCCCCACTCCGGCACGGCCGGGCGCCGGCACGATCGGGCCGGGGGAACTGTTTCTCGTGGGACGGCGGAGGCACCACTCGGCGCCGTACGACGACAGCCCCGGAGCCCGTACGAAACCGTCTAGTGCCAGTCGCGCCCGGAACGGCCCCGCTTGGTGTCGCCGCGCTGCTTCTTCTCGCGCAGCCGGCGCTCGTTGATGCCGCGCGGGATGCGGGTGGGGCGGCGGGGCTTGGGAGGCGGCGCGGTGGCCTCGGCGAGCAGGGACGCCAGCCGGACGGCCGCGGTCTCGCGGTTGCGCCACTGGGAGCGGTGCTCCGAGGCCCGCACGGACACCACGCCGTTCACCAGCCGCCCGGCCAGCCGCTGGAGGGCGCGCTCCTTCCACACGGGCGGCAACGCGTCGGTCGCGGCCAGGTCGAACCGCAGCTCCACCTGACTGTCACTGGTGTTGACGTGCTGTCCGCCGGGCCCCGACGAGCGGGAGAAACGCCAGATCAGCTCGGCCTCCGGCAGGGAGACCGAGCCACGGATGACATAGGGCCCGGGCATGCCCCCATGCTCCCGCGTTGACGCGCTCCCGTCACCCGCATTTCCCACCCGCCCCGCCGTCGCGCCCGCCCTCCGCCCCCGACGGGAAGCGGAACGATGCACTCCGTACCGCCAGAGTTTGGCAAAGAAAGTAAAGGGGGCTGGAACCCAGCGGTGCCCTGATGGCGTTGTGAGGGGTGACGGTAGCTTCGTGGTCGTCACGAAGACCGACCATCGACCAGTACAAGAAGGGGACACCCCATGGCTGTAAGCCTGTCCAAGGGCGGCAACGTCTCGCTCACCAAGGAGGCACCGGGCCTGACCGCCGTCACGGTGGGCCTCGGCTGGGACGTCCGCACCACCACCGGCCAGGACTTCGACCTGGACGCCAGCGCCATCGCCGTGAACCCGAGCGGCAAGGTCTACTCGGACCAGCACTTCGTCTTCTTCAACAACAAGGCGACGCCGGACCAGTCGATCGTGCACACCGGTGACAACCTCACCGGCCAGGGCGAGGGCGACGACGAGCAGATCAACGTCAACCTGGCCGGCCTGCCCGCCGACGTCGAGAAGATCGTCTTCCCGGTCTCCATCTACGACGCCGAGAGCCGCAGCCAGAACTTCGGCCAGGTGCGCAACGCGTACATCCGCATCCTCAACCAGGCCGGTGGCACGGAGATCGCCCGCTACGACCTGAGCGAGGACGCGGCGACCGAGACCGCCATGGTCTTCGGCGAGCTGTACCGCAACGGCGCCGAGTGGAAGTTCCGCGCCGTCGGCCAGGGCTACGCCTCCGGCCTCACGGGCATCGCGCAGGACTTCGGCGTCAACGTCTGAGACTCGACGTCGCCGTCCGAGTAGACGACACCGTCTGAGTAGGGGACGGGCTCACCGCCCGCCACCTCGCCGAGTCGAGGAGTCCCCAGGCCAGGGGCCAGACCTTCGGGTCTGGCCCCTCCCTGCTTTCACGGCCGCCGGGCCTGGTGCCGCCGTCCGCCCTACCCCAGCGGGCAGGTCCGCTCCGGCTGGGCCCTGTTCGGGGAGCAGCACACCAGGGCGAGTGACAGGTACGAGGGGCGTTCGAGGTAGAAGCCGAGGGACACGTCCACTCCCCCGCCCAGGCTCGCGGCGGCCGAGTCGACCAGCGCCGCGAGGCGCGTCCGCGCGCGGTCCGCCTCGGACGTGAACCGCGGCGCGTACTCCACCAGCCGCGCGTCGAGCCACCGCACGGCCTCCTCCGGCTCGTTCCACGTGCCCCGTACGAGCCCGCCGGGCTTGACGAGCCAGTAGGCCGTTTCCAGCGGGGGCAGATCCACGACGGGGAACTCCGCCCGCACGTCCTTGTACCGCTGGGCCAACTCCGGCCCAGCGGCCGCCGGCGGTGGATCGGGGTGAGGGGGCCGGCGCAGCGCCTCCTCGTCGAAGCGCTGCTTGGTGCCGGCCCACAGGTAGCCGTGGTGGTGCAACTGTGTCGTCCCTCGTCGCGGCGGGCGGTGGCGGCCCGGGGTGGCCCCCGCTCGCCGGAGAACGGGCCGCCGGGTGGCGGGTCTCCGTCGAGCGGGGGCCGGCGGTCGGTGGTCGGCGGGCGGCCGGTCAGGCCGAGAGGCCGAAGCGGGCCGGGTCGATGCCGGCCGCGTCCAGTTCGGCGGTGGTGAAGCGCAGCGGGGGCAGGCCGGGCTGCTTGCTGTCCCCGAGCGCCCACGCGTCCTCACCGATCCTGGAGAGGGTCACGCAGGACTCGCCGTCCGGGTGGGTGTTGCCGCCGCAGGGTGTGCGGAAGTCGGCTTCCTTGAGGGGCAGGCTGTAGAGGTCGGTTCCGGGCATGGTGTGCCTTCCTATGCGGTCAGGGGCAGGGCAGGCTCAGGACTGGTACTGCCGCGTGTTCGGCACGCGTGCAACGTCGGGCCCGATCGCTGTCGCGGGCCCTCGAAAAGGCCACTCGGCTTTGATCTGGGGTTGCCTCGTCCGGTCTTGTTCGGACGGCCGGTCAGGAGGGCCGTCGCAGCCGGGAGCAGGACCATTTCCGTGTTCGCCATACGCCGGCCGTTCCCCGCCAGCCACGCGAGCACGCGGACATCACCCGAACCCTGCTGACTGGCCTTCTTCGGTACGGTCGGCATGGGTACATCTTCGGAGTGCCGGGGGGCAGCCTCTACCGTGTTTCCTGTTGCCTCAAGAAGTCGTCCCGAACGCCTGCCACGAGGGCCCGCATGTCCTCACCGGTAACGGCCACCCGCTCGAACTTCTGAAACTTTCTCAGGTACAGGTCGATATCGGGGATTTCGCTTGTGGTGATCTCGGCGTGAGGCACCTCGATGGTGGCCAGCCGAGCGTCGAAGAGGGTGAAGGCCGAAGTGGGAAGCCCCGGCTTCGCACCTTGCTGTGGAATCACTCCGATGGTGATGTTGGGAAACCTTGACATGCTGATGAGCTTGTCCAACTGCATCGCCATGGAACGAGCCTTGACGACCTCCCAGCGGAGCACTGACTCCGTGACGAGAAAGTGGAACCTACGTCCCTCGTCATGCAGGACGTCATGACGCTTGAGTCGAGCACCGACCATCTTCTCCAGTGCGTCCTCGGTGAGATCCCAGTCCTTGAGGATGCCTCGCACGTATTCTGGCGTCTGAAGCAACCCAGGAACACAGGACGGCTGAAACAGCCTGAGAAGCCTTGTGCTGGCCTCTATGGCCCTGATCTCTTCCTGGTGTTTATGGAGCCCCGAACGCCGGTAGATGCGCCACGCGGTGGCCTCTGTCGCCACCTGCCGGGCAAGCTCCATCAGTCGGGCCTTGGCCTCCTCGGAGACCTCCAGGGCCGTGAGGATGCGCTCGACGTCGATGACGCTGGGCGCGAGCACGCCATTCTCGATCTTGCTGAGCTTGCTCGGGGACATGACAGCGCCACGGGCCACGGCTTTGGCCTGCTTTCCGCCGGCCTCTCGCAGTTCCCGCAGCGCTTGCCCGATGTCCGTGCTCTTCACTTGCCTCCGTGCCGTTCCCACCAATCAGGGAACGGCACGGCATGGCGCATGGCGGTGTCGCGTACCCGCACCCAGTCCTCGGGATCGGGCTCCAATGCGGCACCAAGGAATTCGCCTTGTTCGCCGTAGTTCATCGAGGCGACCTGGGACTCGTCGAACATCCAGAAGTCAGGAACTCCGGGTACGGGGTTCTCCTGGTCCGTGGTGTCGAGAATGAAGAACTCCTCTCCGGCCGTCTGGTTCTTGGTGTAACCCCAGCCGAGTTCGAATCGGAGGTAGTCCGTGAGAGGCCGCGAGACCACGTGCACGCGGTACACACGCCTACCGGCCGCCGTGCTGCGCCGCACGTCGCCCACCCACTGCTGGTTGTAGTCGACGGGCTGGGGTTCACCGGCCAGAAAGGCGCGGATCATTTCCGGGTCGGACGAGCCGCTGTAGTCGTCCAGCGCTTCCAGCCGGAACGCTTCCCGCTCGAAGGTGGTGAAGAGTTTCCCGAACTCATCCGTTGAGATATTCACGGGCGTACCTCTCGATGATGTGAGCGGGAATGCGGACCACGGACTCACCCGCGGGAACAACGATCCCGGCCGTCTCGGCGGCCGTTGTGTCATACCCCTGGACTAACAGGTCACGTGTGCCGTCGAGGGCGTACAGGGTGGCGCAGGTGCCACCCTCGCATTCGCCGACGAGTCGCCTTGCGGCCATGGCTGCCCCCTGGTTGTGAGGTTGTGCTTCCGATGCTCCCGAGGGCGTGACAGGCGCGTCAAGGTGACTCAGTTGAGGGAACAGGAAACTCGGCTCACTGGTGCGGAGGTTTGCCTTGTGGGAACGAAGGACACCGTCTCGGCCCCGGCAGGCCGCACGTCCCACACACGCTCACCAGCCGCCCTGAGGTCAGCCCCCCACCCCCACCCCACCTGCGAAAACCCCGTGGACGGCAGCCGCCCCGGATGTCATAGTCCCGCCGTGAACACGACCCGCGCCGCAGGCGCGCCCCGCGAACTGGCCGGTGGGCTCGTCCTGCGTGAGGCGTGCCCCGGTGACCTGGAACAGATCGGTGCGCTGCTCGCCGCGCGCGGGGCGGAGGAGGACGCGCTCGATCACCGGCTGGTGGTCACCGACCCCGACGCCGGCTGGGCCGCGTGTGCGGTGGTGGTGGACGGTGAGCGGGTCGTGTCGACGGCGACGCTGCTCGACGAGGAGGTCCGGCTCGGGGACGTACGACTGCCGGCCGGGCAGGTGGAGTCGCCACCGACCGGGCGTACGAGGGACGCGGGCTCGTGCGGGCGCTCATGGGGTGGGCGCACGAGCGCTCGGCCGCGCGGGGGCACGTCGTCCAGGTGATGATCGGCATCCCGTACTTCTACCGGCTGTTCGGCTACGAGTACGCCATCGACATCCCACCCGCGCTCGCCGTCACCATCCCGCCGTCCGACGGCGACACGCCCGCGCTACGCGCCGCGCGGCCCGACGACGTTCCCGCCCTCGCCGCCCTCCAGGGCGCGGCCCAGGCCCCCTTCGACGTGGCGGTGCCGCACTCGGCGCCGCGCTGGCGCTGGTTGCTCGGGCACGACTCGAGCGACCTGTGGGTGCTGGAGCGGGGCGGCGCCGTCGTGGCCTCCGCGCGCACCACGCTGCCCGGCGACGGCGTGCTGGTGGCGGAGGCCGCGGCGGTGGACGAGGCCGCCGCGCGGGAGTTGCTGTGCGGCGTCGCGGCCCGGTGCCCGGGGGCGGGACTGCGCGTCGTCCACCGGGCCGGCACCGTGCCGGCCGAGGCGTGGCGGGAGTGGGTGGACCACACGCCGCGCGGCCGGGCGGACCAGTACTACGTCCGCGTACCCGATCCGGCGGCGCTCCTGGACCGGCTGCGCCCGCTGCTGTGGCGGCGCCTGACCACGACCGGCGTCGACCTGCCCGACGGCGACATCGTGCTCTCCACCTTCGGCGCCCACTACCGCCTCCCGGTGCTCGCCGACGGTCTCGGCGAGGTCGTCACGGGCGGCCCGCGCCAGTACCCCGGCAAGGACGGCGCCGCGGTGGCCCCCGACCACCTGCCCGCCCTGCTCTTCGGCCCGCACGGCATGGCCGGCCTCACCCAGCTCCGCCCGGACGTGTACGCCCCGCGGCGCGAGCTGTTCCACGCGTTGTTCCCGCCGCTCACGGCGGACGTGCTGAGCTACTACCTGCCGTACTAGACCTGCCGTCTGGTCCTCCCATGCCGTACTGGTCCTCCCGTACGACAGTCCGTCCCGCCATCCGAGCGGGCCGGCCCGCCGGCGTACGACCGGCCAACGCCGGAGGAAGCGGCGCGTGTTCGGCCTCTTGGGGCGCGCGCCCGGCGCCACGGAGCCCCGGAAGGCGCCCCGTTCGCGTGACTGCCGGGCCCGGTGGCATGACTGCCGGGCCCGGTGGCGTAGCTGCCGGGCTGGATGGCCTGACTGCGGGCCCGAGCCTTGACGTACGCGCCACCGACGGCCAATTCTCCGCTGGTTGGGTCACGACGTGCACACGCACCGCGAACGAGAGGCTCCCCCATGCCCACCCCTGAGTCCGCCGAGTCCGCCACCGAGTCGGCACCCGGGACCGCGGCCGGTCCCGCGCCCGGCCCTGCCGTCGACGAGCGCTCCGTCCCCGCCATCTCCCGGCGCAACGCCGGCCGGCTGCTCGGCGGCGCGGCGGCGGCCTCGCTGTTCGTCGGCGCGCGGCCGGCGTTCGCCGCCGCGTCGGGCAAGGCCGACCTGGTGTTCCGCAACGGCGACGTGATCACGATGGACCCGCGGCGGCCGAGGGCGTCGGCCGTCGCCGTCCGGGCGGGCCGCGTCGCGTACGTCGGCGACGACGCCGGCGCCAGCGCGTTCACCGGGCCCGGCACCGAGGTGGTCGACCTGCGCGGCGGGAGCCTGCTCCCCGGCATCAACGACACCCATCTGCACGCCGCCGTCTACCGGTTGAACCTGCCGCCGTACGTCGTGGACCTCGGCCCGACGGCGGTGCGGTCCATCGCCGACATCGTCGCCGCGGTGGCCGCCGAGGCCGGCCGGTTACCGGCCGGGCAGTGGGTGCGCGGCGCCGGCTGGAGCCCGGGCCGGCTGGCCGAGCAGCGCGGCCCGAACCGCGACGACCTGGACCGCGTCTCGCCCGACCACCCGGTCTTCCTCCAGGACAGCGGCTACCACGTCAGCGCGGTCAACTCACGCGCCCTCGCCCTCGCCGGGATCACCGACGTCGGCCCCGGCGACCCCAGACAGCCAGGCGTCGAGTACGACGCGAACGGCCGCCCCACCGGGGTGTTGCGGTACGGGGCGCAGGCCCTGGTGCAGTTGCTGCTCCCGCCCCGGTCGCGGGACGAGCGCAAGGAGGCCGTCCGGGACGCGGTGGCCCGCCTGCACGCCCAGGGCATCACGAGCTTCACCGACCCGGGCCTGGGCCCCGGCGGTGACGGGCTCGGTGGCGGGACGCAGGGCATGGAGACCCTGCACGCGTACGCGGACCTGGCGCGCTCCGGCGAGCTGCACGCGCGGGTGAGCACGCTCTTCCTGCCCTGCTCCCAGTCCGGCGGGTCGGCCGCCGCAGTCGACGCGGCGCTGCGCGGCTTCACGCCGCCGACCGGCGTCGACCCGCGCCGGTTGGCGGTACGCGGCGTCAAGCTGTTCTCCGACAGCGGCGGCGACCTGCTGGTGGAGGGGGACACGAACGAGGAGCGGGCCGCCGAGCTGACCGAGATGATCCGGATCGCGCACGCGGCGGGCTACCAGTTGGGCGTGCACTGCTACCGCTGGGTGCCCACCGTCGTGGAGGCGCTCGTCGCCGCGCTGCGCGACCACCCGCGGCCCGACGCCCGACACGTCGTCATGCACGGCCCGTTCGTCCCGACGAGCCTGTTGCCGACCATGGCCCAGCACCGGATCGGCCTTGGGCCGCAGGCTCAGAGCTGGGCGAACGTGGTGCACGGCGCGGCCCAGGGTCCGGAGGGTGACGCGTTCCTGCCGTGGCGCTCGGTGGTCGACGCCGGGGTGCCGTTCGTCGGCAGCTCGGACGCCCCGGTCAACGAGCCCGACTGGCGGGCGGGCGTCCGGGCCCTGGTGACCCGCGTCGGCGCCTGCGGCGAGGTGCACGGGCCGGAGCAACGCCTCACCCTGGACCAGGCCCTGGCTGCGTACACCACCGCCGGCGCCTGGCAGGACTTCGCCCAGGGTTGGAAGGGCTCGGTGAGCGTGGGCAAGGTGGCCGACCTGTGCGCACTCGGCGCCAACCTGCGCACCACGCCGCCGGAGGACATCACCTCCGTACCGGTGACGATGACCGTCTTCGACGGGCGGGTGGTGTACGAGGGGGCCGCCGCGAGCTGAGCCGCGGGGCCGTCGGCGCGGCCCGGGTGCCCGGGGCTCGGGACCGGTTCCGGGCCCCGGACTCGCGCTACTTCGCCGGGAAGAGCCGCAGCTTCGCGGTGTCCCCCGTGATGGCGAGAACGGAGATCGACAGCTCGTTGACGGTGGACGGCCCGCCCTGGTCGGGGCGCTGCCCCAACAGGTTGGCGGCGAATCCAGTCGCGTCGACCGAGCTGAGGTCCACGCCGTCGGCCCCGACGGCGCTCACCGTGAACGGTCCCGCGCGCAGGCCGGCGGCGCGCGGGAGCTGGGTGCCCTTGGTCACGACGACCGTGCAGCTCCCGTCCGCACACGCCCGCAGCTCGGCCGGTGTCGACGGCTTCATCGGCCTCACCTCGGTCGGCGTCGGCGACGCGGAGGGCTTCGTGGGCGAGGGCGTGGGCGAGGCGGGCGACGGTTCGGCCGAACGCGAGGGCTCGGCCGAACCGGGCGCCCCCGCGTCGCCTCCCGAGTCGGAGCCGCAGCCGGTCAGCGCGGCGGCGAGGGCCAGCACACAGCCGGCCCCGGCCG
The DNA here is from genome assembly GCF_029392895.1 of Streptomyces sp. 71268. Lineage (NCBI taxonomy): Bacteria > Bacillati > Actinomycetota > Actinomycetes > Kitasatosporales > Streptomycetaceae > Streptomyces > Streptomyces sp. 71268. Next base: position 4,916,722 of record NZ_CP114200.1, on the reverse strand, counting down.
TGCCGCGCGCCAGGGACAGCCTGGTCCTATGGCGGCGGGCCGGTGATTCCGATGTGGTCATGGGACCGTTCTATACGCGCGTACCCGGGAGGGGTCCCGGCGCCGGCCCCGCTCTCCCCCGCGGCCGCGACGGGCACGGCTGCTGGGGGTCGCGGGTGGCCGAGGGTGGTGTCCGCGTGGTGCGCCGGTCCGTGGCCGGGCGCGGGCCGCGCTGGGTACCGATCAGCGGACGGGGAACGAAGCCAAGGCGAGATCCCACTGGTCAGCGGCGCGAAGCAGGGCGGCCATGCCCACCCGGGTCTCCACGTAGTACTGGTAGATGTCCGCGTCGTCGTCACCCCGCTGCCACGGCGGTGCCGCCTCCATGGACAGGTGCACACGGATCACCGCGCGGTCCTCGCTCCGATCGGCGAGACCAAAGGCCAGGACCGGCTCGACGAACCACGCGTCCGGGGACAGCCGACCCTCGGCGTCGGGCCCGATCACCGCGACCGCCCCCGCCGCCACAGCACGCAGCCAACCGGACACCCGGCGGGCCTCGTCGGTGAGCAGACAGGGATCAGCGAAGGTCCAACTGCCCTCCGGAGCCCGCACCTCACCGCCGATGACCAGCCAGTTGTCGTCGTACGAGTCACCGCGGACGGCGGAGAACTGGTACCGCAGCGGACGCAGTTCGACACTGCTTGCCTGATCACCCAAGAGCATGGCCGAAGGGTGTCACGGGCCTTCTCGACGCCGCACACGCGGCTTTGTTCACGCCTTCCGGTTGTGGCACGACCTCTGTGACGCGGTCACGCTGAGCGGCGTTCGGACCGTCCGCGGAAGCGCGTGCTGCTCGCACAGTGATCGCGATGTCGGTGGCTGATGCGAGGATCCCGGCGCAGCTACACGAGGAGATCACCATGGGCACCTGGGGCACCGGCCCTTTCGACAACGACACGGCCGCGGACTTCGCCGATGCTCTCGACGGCACCGAACCCGAGGAACGCGAGGCGCTGATCCGTAGCACCCTCACGCGCACCGTCGGCGCCACCGGCTGGCTCGCCGAGGGAGACGAGGCGGTGGCCGCGGCGGCGCTGATCGCGGCGCAGTGCCCTGGCGGCGACCCGATCGACTCAGCCTGCGGTCCTGAAGAACCCATGCCCGCCTTCCCTGACGATCTACGGAGGCTCGCGGCCAAGGCCCTCGCTCGCGTCGTCAGTGAGGAGGCCGGGCCGGCCTCGAACTGGGTCGACCCGGAAGACGGGAAGCAGTGGCGGGCCAACGTCGACCGCCTTCGCGCAGTCCTCGCTCCGTCATCACCGTCCACCCCGCCGCTCGTTGTCGAGCAAGGACAGAGCCCCACCCACCACGGAACCTGAGCCAGAGCCGAAGCTCGTGGCCGTACGGGCCCAGCTCGGGGTCTCGGCACCTCCCGACCGAGACCGCGGCGCCGTCGTCGCCGACCGACAGTCGTGCCAGAACCGGCTCTCGTGGGCGGACCACGACGTCCGATGGCCGCCAGCACCGTCCCGTCGGGAACCCCATGCTGGCGGCATGACGATGTCACCAGCGGCGGACGCCGCGACGGTCCTCACCGGGATGTACGCCGCCGAGGCCGCGTACCTGGCGGCCGGCGGGCCCGGCGAGGCGTCCTTCGACCTCCTCGCCCCGTTCTTCGCGCCGGACGTCACGCTGCACCAGGCCGACGGGTTGCCGTACGGGGGCACGTGGCGCGGGCACGACGGAATCCGGCGGTTCTTCCTCGCGATGGCGCGGACCTGGGAGTCGTTCGAGATGGTGGAGCAGGAGTTCCTCGCCACCGGCCGGACCGCGGTCGTCCTCACCCAGGTCCGGGCCCGCGCGCGGGCGACCGGCCGCGAGCTCGGCTTCCCGATCCTGCAGACGGTCACGGTCGAGGGCGGCCGGATCACCGAGGTCCGCCCGTTCTACTGGGACACGCTGGCCATCGCGGACGCCTGCGGCACGGCGCCCCGAGCGGCCTGAGACGCGGCGGCCCCGACCGGTTCGCCCGGCCGGGGCCGCGCGGCGCCGCTGTGCCGTCGTTCCGCTGTCCCGCTGTCCCGCTGTGCCATGGCTGTACGTCACATATCGGGACCCGCGCCTGACGTGCGGCCGGCCACGAGCGGAGGCCGGAGGCTCGGGCCCTACAGTGCCCGCTCCAGAGCCTTGGTCAGGGCGACCGGGGTGATGTCGAGGCGGTCGAAGCGCCAGCCGGCGTCGGTGCGGCGGGCCCGGTAGCGGTGGATACCGGCGGCGACGGCCTCCGTCGAGTCGTCGATGACGAAGACGGCGATGTCGTGGGCCCGCACGGTGGCGGTCGCGCCGTCGATCTCGATGACGAGGTTGGACTTGTTGTGCAGGGTGCGGGCGTAGTCGTCGTGGCGTGCGCGGACGAGGTCGACGAGTTGCTCGATGCCGTGGGCCTCGCCGCGGAGCGAGGTGACCACGACGTCCTGGGTGAAGAGACGGTCGGTCTCGTCGTAGCGGCCCTCGTCGATCCACAGGCTGTGGCGGGCGACCAGGTCGGACAGTTCGGCGCGGTCGGCGAGTTCACGGAGCAAGGTTTCGGTGCCGGTCATGGCGGCCTCTCAAGCGGTTAGTGCCACTAACGTTCGGGTTCCTCACGAACGTATACCGTTAGGAGCACTAACACAAACGGCTAGGCTGTCGGCATGGAGACCGGCGACGAATCGCGCTTCGACCGCGGCGACGAGACTCCCGAGCGGCTCAAGGGCCAGCTCTCGCGCCTCGTCGGGATGACCGCCGTGCAACTGCGGCGGGTGGCGGGTGACGCGCTCGGCGCGGTGGGGGCCCGCAAGGACCACTTCGTGGTGCTCGCCACGCTCGCCGAGTTCGGGCCGGCGAGCCAGGCGGCCCTCTCCGACCGCACCCGGATCTACAAGAGCGATCTGGTCGCCGTCCTCAACGACCTCGCGGCCGGCGGCTGGGTGCGCCGCGCCCCCGACCCGGCGGACAGGCGCCGCAACGTCATCAGCATCACCGACAGCGGCGAGCGCCGACTCGCCGAACTCGACCGCGTCCTCGCCGACGTCAACGAGCGCGTCATGGCTCCGCTCGACCACGACGAGCGCAGGCAACTCTTCGCCCTGCTCGGCCGCGTCAACGCCCACCTCGACACCCCGCCGGGACGGCCCGGCCACGCCTGAGCGCGCCGGCGCGCGCCCGCTTCGCCGCAGCGGTGGCGCCGTCGGTGGCGCGCACCGGACGGTGGCTCTCCGTATCGCTCACGGCGAGTCGGGCACAGAGCGCGACGAGGCGGGTACGCGGACAACACGCGGCCCCCTGGTGGCGGGCGCGCCCCAATGCGAGAGTGGCCGCGCTAGCGGTCACGGTCGTGCGTGGCCAAGGCTGGGGCGACCGCCCTGATGTGCGCGGATTCTCCCTAGTTTCCGCACAGTTGCCCCCACAGGAGAAGGGAACACGGCAGGTGAGCCAGGAACGCGAGTGGGATCAGGGTGTGGCGGCCCTGTTACGGCACACCGCGTGGCAGCACCCGAAGCGGTACGTGGGGCCGCACGGCCACTCGTGTTACGTGGCCAGCGAGGCCGCGGACAGTCCCCTGGCCAACCTCATGCAGAGCATGGAGGACGGTGCCCTCGACCACGTGGCGTCGGTGACCGAGCACGCCCGGGCCACCCTGCACGGCACGGCGTCCGAGGACCAGCTCCGGTGCGCGCTGAGCGAACTGGTCCTCTCGTCCGAGAAGGCCCTGCGGATCGCCGCGTGCCGGGGCGAGCGCCTGACCGCCGACACGGCGGACGAGCCGGCCGACGACGAGGACACCACCACCCCCACCCGCTGACCCCCGCCCCCTCTCCCCGATCTCTTCCTCCCCCTCCCGGTCTCGTACGGTCTCGTGCGGTCTCGTCTGTTCTCGTACGGCTTCCCGCACGGTCGCGTGCGGTCGCGTGCGGCCTCGTGTGGTCCCGTTCGGTCGCTGTCGCGCGGGCCCGGGGTGGCGCGGTGTGGCGCCCGCGCGCCGGGCCCCTTCGCCGACGTCGCACGTCGTGGCGTGGGCCGCGTCGGTTGGACGGTCGGGGCGTGGCGTACGAGAGTGGGGGCCGCGCGGTGCGCGGAGGTGGAACCGCGGGGCGCGAACCGTAGAGAGAGGTAGCTCGCATGGCACAGCAGGTGCGTGGCGTGGTGGCCCTGGGCAAGGGGCAGCCGGTCCGGGTGGAGACGATCGTGGTGCCCGACCCGGGCCCGGGCGAGGCGGTCGTACGGGTCCAGGCGTGCGGCGTGTGCCACACCGACCTGCACTACCGTGAGGGCGGCATCAACGACGACTTCCCGTTCCTGCTCGGGCACGAGGCGGCGGGCGTCGTGGAGTCGGTCGGCGACGGGGTGAGCGACGTGGCGCCCGGCGACTTCGTCATTCTGAACTGGCGCGCGGTGTGCGGCCAGTGTCGGGCGTGCAAGCGGGGCCGCCCGTGGTACTGCTTCGCGACCCACAACGCCACCCAGAAGATGACCCTGGCCGAGGGCCCGTCGGCCGGCGCCGAGCTGACGCCGGCGCTGGGCATCGGGGCGTTCGCGGAGAAGACGTTGGTGGCCGCAGGCCAGTGCACCAAGGTGGACCCGGCCGCCTCGCCGGCCGCCGCCGGCCTGCTCGGCTGCGGCGTGATGGCCGGCATCGGCGCCGCCATCAACACCGGCAACGTGGGCCGCGGCGACTCCGTCGCCGTCATCGGCTGCGGCGGCGTGGGCATCGCCGCGATCGCGGGCGCCCGGTTGGCCGGGGCCGCCAAAATCATCGCGGTGGACCTGGACGACCGCAAGCTGGAGCAGGCACGCGGGCTCGGCGCCACGCACACCGTCAACGGGCGCACCACGGACGTGGTCGAGGCCGTGCGCGGGCTGACCGACGGCAACGGCGCCGACGTCGTCATCGAGGCGGTCGGCCGCCCGGAGACGTACCAGCAGGCGTTCTACGCCCGCGACCTGGCCGGCACCGTCGTCCTGGTCGGCGTGCCGACGCCGGAGATGAAGCTGGAGCTGCCGCTGCTCGACGTGTTCGGGCGCGGCGGGGCGCTCAAGTCGTCCTGGTACGGCGACTGCCTGCCCTCGCGCGACTTCCCGATGCTCGTCGACCTGTACCAGCAGGGGCGGCTGGACCTCGACGCGTTCGTCAGCGAGACGATCACGCTGGACGACATCGAGGAGGCGTTCGCCAAGATGCACCGCGGCGAGGTGCTGCGTTCGGTGGTGATCCTGTGACCGGCGAGGCGCGCATCGACCACCTGGTCACCTCCGGGACGTTCTCGCTCGACGGCGGGACGTGGGAGGTGGACAACAACGTCTGGCTGGTCGGTGACGACCGCGAGGTGTACGTCATCGACGCCGCGCACGACGCGCGGGCCATCATCGAGGCCGTGGGCGACCGGCGCCTGCTCGGCATCCTGTGCACGCACGGCCACGACGACCACATCGACGCGGCCCCCGAGGTCTCCGACGCCACCGGGGCGCCCATCCTGCTGCACCCGGAGGACGAGGCGCTGTGGCGGATGCGGCACCCGCACCGGGCGCCGGACGGCCGGCTCGTGGAGGGTGACGTGCTCACCGTCGCCGACACCGAGTTGCGGGTGCTGCACACCCCCGGGCACTCCCCCGGCGCGGTGTGCCTGTACGCGCCGACGCTGACGGCCGGGGCGCCGGACGAGGGCGGGCTCTCGGGTGTGGGCACGCTGTTCTCGGGTGACACGCTGTTCCAGGGCGGGCCCGGCGCCACCGGGCGCTCGTACTCCTCGTTCCCGACGATCATCGACTCGATCCGCGACCGGCTGCTGACCCTGCCGGCCGAGACGGTGGTACGTACCGGACACGGCGACTCCACGACGATCGGCGCCGAGGCGCCGCACCTGGAGGAGTGGATCGCGCGCGGCCACTGAGCCGCGGTTACCGGCCCCGGGGCGCGCGTCGGTGGCGCGGGCCGGCGGCACGGGCCAGCCGGACGGGGCGGCGGTACGGATCGGCGAGGGCCGGCGCGGGGTGTGAACCCGGCGTCGGCCCTCGCCGTTGTCGTTCTCGGTCGCACCCGATCTTGGAAAGAAAAAGGGGAAAAAATTCGGACATACCCGAACCTTTCACCCGGAGTGCCGCGTCCTCGCTTGTGTAGTCCCGACTCTCACGCCCCGGCAGTCGCCTGGCGTGACGACGCAAGGAGATGAGTGACATGGCAGCAAGGACGCGCCGCGCCCGCGTGACGGCGGCGACCCTGGCCCTCGGCGTGGCGGCGGGCGGTGCGGCGCTGGCGCTCGGCACGGCCTCCGCTCAGGCCGCCGACGCGACGAGGGCCGCGGCCCCGGCCAAGCCGCACGTGACCGTCGACACCCGCAGCACGAAGCCGCTCAACGTCCGGATGTACCCGAGCGAGGACGCCACGGACGTGGGCAACCTCAAGAACGGCACGGTCGTCGGCGTGGACTGCAAGGTCCGCGCCCAGCCGGTCCAGAACAGCACCTACTGGTACAAGATCCGCGGCAAGGAGCAGTGGATCACCGCCGAGTTCACCAAGAGCCCGGCCGGCACCGCGCCACTGTGCAAGGACTTCTTCCGAGCCCAGCAGGCCACCGACCAGGGCAAGGCCGTGGGCTGACCCAGCCCGACCGCACAACGCGACACGCGGCCGGACACGGCGGCCCCCTCGGGCCGACCCTGCCGGCCGGCACGCCCCGCCGGACGCTGAACCACCAGCGCGCCGACGGGGCGTTCCTCTTGCCCGCGGCCGTTCAGCCGCCGCCCGGCCGCCACCCTCAGGGGGCGACCGGCGGCTCCCAGGCGGCGACGAGGTCGAGCAGGCCGGGGAAGCGGTCGTTGAGGTCGGCGACGCGGACGTGGCTGCGCCGCTCCAGGCCGTACTGGCGCTGCCGGATGAGGCCCGCCTCGCGCAGCGCCTTGTAGTGATGGGTGAGCGACGACTTGGGCCGGTCGATGCCCAGCCAGGAGCAGGGATGGTCGAACCGCTCCGACTCCAGCAGCAACTTGCGCACGATGAACAGGCGCAGCGGGTCGCTCAGGGCGCCGAGCACCGTCTCCAGGCGCAGCTCCGCCGGGGCCGGCTCCGGCAGCGGAGCGGGCAGGTCGGCGGGTTCGGGCAACACCCGGACGGCCGAGATGGTGTGCGCACTCGACGGCATGGGCCGCCTCCCGTCGCTCGATTCGCCTCAGTACGGACGGTACGGATCGTACGGACGGCATCGCCCCCGCAGAATCAGTACGAGTTTAATCGTACTGCATGCTAAGTTCGACTCAACTCGTACTGAGAGCGGCGAAGGGGGCGGGCATGTCGGCACGGCGTACGGCCACGGGGGCGGCGGTGAGCGTGCGGGGCGACGGGCCCCGGCGCCACGACGTCGCGGGAGGGCCGGCGGATGGGCGCGCGGTGGTGCCGCTGTGGTGGGTGTGGCTGGCGGCCTGGCCCGTCACGGCGGTCTTCGCCCTGTCGAACGCGGCGACGCCGCTGTACGTGCTCTGGCAGGACGAACTCGGCTTCTCCGGCGGCACGTTGACCGTCGTCTTCGCCAGTTACATCGTCGGCCTGCTCGCGTCGCTGCTCTGCTGCGGCGTGCTGTCCGACCGGTTCGGCCGCCGGCCCGTGCTGCTGCCCGCGCTGGGCCTCGCCTTGGCCGCCTGTCTCCTGTTCGCCACCGCGCACCACGTCACCGTGCTGATCGTGGCGCGGCTGCTCACGGGACTGGCCGTCGGGGCGGCCGTCTCCGCGGGGATGGCCGCCGTCACCGACGTGGCCGGCCCCGACCGACGCCGGCTCGGCGCCCTGTTGGCCTCGTCCGCCATGGTCTTCGGCGCCGGCCTCGGGCCCCTCCTGTCAGGCGTGCTGTCCGAGACGCTGCCCGCGCCGACCGTCACCGTGTTCCTCGTGGAGGCGGCGCTGCTCGGCACGGCCGCGCTGGTCGTCTGGCGGATGCCGGTGCCGAGGCCGGTTCCCGGGCTGGCGCCAGTGCCTCGCGCGTCGGCGGGGCCGGGCGGAGGCAAAGGCAGGGACAGGGACAGGGGCGGGGACACGGACCGAGTTGTCTGGGTGCGGGTGCCGGGCGTTCCGCGAGGCAGTGGGTGGCACCTCGCGCTGGGCGTCGCGGTGTTCGGGCCGGGCATCGTGGCGACGTCGTTCGTGCTCTCGCTCGGGCCGTCGCTCCTGACCGACCTGCTCGGCAGCGGCAGCCGGATCGTGCCGGGCGCGCTGGCGTTCGCGATGTTCCTCGCCTCGACGTGCGTGCAGTTCGCGGTGCAGCGGCGCTCCCGGCACACGATCCTGGTCGGCGGGGCCGTCAGCGTCGTGTTCGGCATGGCGACGCTGGTCGTCGCCGTGCACACCGCGACCGTCTGGGCCCTGGTCGCCGCGGCCGTGCTCGCCGGGGCCGGCCAGGGCATGGGCCAGCTCGGCGGCCTGTCCCTGCTCAACTCCAGCGTCCCGACCCACCGGCTCGCCGAGGCCAACGCCGCGCTCAGCGTCGGCGGTTACGCCCCGGCCGGCCTGCTCGCGGTCGGCGCCGGCTACCTCACCGACGCGGTCGGGCTGACCAGCGCGGCCACCACCTTCGCGGTCACCCTGGCGGCCGCGGCCGGCCTCGGCGGCGCCCTCGTCGTCGCGCGCCGGAGCCGGGGCGGCAACGGCCAGCCCGTACGGCGCTGACCTGACGTCAGCCGACGAGGGCCGTCCAGGTCTTCGGGCCCGCCTCGCCGTCGACGACCAGCCGGTTGGCGCCCTGGAACGCGCGGACGGCGGAGCGGGTCACCGAGCCGAAGCCGCCGTCGACGGCCAGGCCCGCGCTGTGCTTGTTCAGCACGGTTTGCAGGGCCCGCACGTGCGAGCCCGAGTGGCCCTGCCGCAGCGTGTACACCAGGTGCGGCCACGTCTTCGGGCCGACCTGGCCGTCGGCCACCAGCTTGCGGGCCGACTGGAACCTCTTGACCGCGCTCACGGAGACCGAGCCGTACGCGCCGTCGGCGACGAGCTTGTGGCCGCGCTGCGTCAGCAGGTGCTGGAGGGTCCTGACGGTCGCGCCCCCGGCCCCCGGGTCCAGGGTCGGCCAGCCGCCGCCCAGGTCCACGCCACGGGCGGCGAGGTAGCTGACGGGGTTGGTGATGCCGCCGAGGCCGTTCGAGTGGACCTCAAAGTGCAGGTGCGGGCCGGTCACGTTGCCGGTCGCGCCCATGTCGGCGATCCGCTGGCCGGCGCTGACCTTGGCGTTCAGGCCGACGCGGAACCTGTTGAGATGCCCGTAGTAGGTGTACCGGCCGCCGCCGTGCGAGATGACCAGGCCGTTCCCGCTCCGCCCGCCGAGTACGCCCGAGCCGCGCCGGATCACGGTGCCGGCCGACGCGGCGTAGATAGCCGTGCCGATCGAGTTGGTGACGTCCTGGCCGGCGTGCGGCCCGCCGCCGCGCGGGGCGCCGTAGTGGCCGCCCTTGGGGAAGTGGCCACGGGCGGGGTTGCACCACTGGCCGTTCTTCAGGGACCCGGCGACGGGCGTGGCGGCGGACGTCGCGGCCACCGCCGGCGACGTGAGCCCCGCCGCGCCCGTCAGGACCACCCCGAGGCCGGCCCCGGCGCCGAGCAGCAGCCCCCTGCGCGAGAGGCCCGCGGGGCGCGGGTCCGCCGCTTCCAGTTCCGCGCCGTCGAACGGACCGCACTGCTCACACATGTCGCATCCTCCTGAAGTCACTGTCGGCCGGCAGGCGTCGGCCGGCGTCCGCCGACCGACGCTGGTCAGCCGCCTGGTCGGGCGGTGCTCGCCGGCCGGCCCCTCGACCGGCTCCGGCCGTACGCGGGCGAAGCCCCGGCGCCGCAGCCGTGGTTGGGGCGGTTCTACGCGCGTCACTCCAGGGGCGTGCCGCACCCACGGCAGGGTGGCGGGAACTGTTCGTCGAGAGCATGACAGACAACGGCCGGATGCTCCACAGGTACGGGAGCGGCGGATGCGATTCCTGACGGCGGTTCACTGCCCGTGCCAACACCCGTGGGAACCCGTTCACTTCGCGTACGCGCACCGCTTCCCGGCATGCGCGGAACCGGTCGATCGCGCGCGCCGGGGCCCGACCCTCACGCGTCGCGGCTGGTCAGCGCCCGGAGCCAACCGGCCAGCGCGCCGGCGGTCAGCACGCAGGCCAGCGCCACCCCCCACAGCGCCCCGTCGGCGGCCCGCGCCGCCTGCCCCGCCCACGCGCCCGCGCCCGCGCCGGCGCCCGTGTCCGCGCCGGCGGGGCCGCTCGCCGTCGGGCCGACGAGCGCCACGCCGAGCCCCGCCGCCACGGTGACCACCGTCTTGGTCACCCCGGACGCCTCCCCCGCGCGCCGGGGGTCGATGACCGCCTGCGTGGCGGCCAGCGTCAACGCGTTGGCGAGGCCGAGGGCGGCGCCGGCGGCCGTGGCGGCGCACAGGTAGCGCGGGAGGGTGCCGGCGGTGGCCATCGCGCCGAGCCCCACGGCGCCCGCGACCAGGCACCCGGCCATCACGGCGACCGCGCGCGAGGGCGCGATTCGCCCCGCCACCACGCCCGCGCCGGCCATCGCCGTCGCGGGGGCGAGGAACGCGCACCCCGCCTCTCCCGCCGACAGCGCCCACGTACCCTGCAGGGCCAGTGGGGTGACGTAGAGGAAGACGACCGTCGCCGCGTTGGCCACCGCCCCGGAGCCGGTGAGCGCGACGTACGGGCCGTTGCGGAACAGTGACAGGTCCACCAACGGATCGGGGGCCCGGCGCTGCCGCCGTACGAAGGTGGCCAGCGCCACCCCGCACGCCCCGAGCGTCGCGACGCTCGCGCCCGACCACCAGCCCCAGGCGGGCCCACGGTCGACGAACAGCCCCAGCGCGGCGAGCGCGGCCGTGCCCGTGACCAGCCCCGGCCAGTCCCAATCCGCGCGCCCGCGCACCCGGGCGCCCGCGTCACCCCGCCGCCGCGCGCGCCACCGGCCCCCCACCGACCGCGCGGCGCCCCGCCCCGCGCGCGGGGTACGCCCAGCGCGCCTGGAACGCGCCGGGCACCCGGCACGCGCCGGGCGCTCGGCGGCCCAGGCGGCGACCGCGGCGCAGCAGGCGAGCGGCACGTTCAGCCAGCAGACCGCCCGCCACGACAGGGCCTGGGTCAGCGCCCCGCCGACGAACGGGCCGCACGCCGTGGCCACCCCGCCGAGGCCGAGCGCCCAGCCGGTCGCGCGCCCGCGCAGCGCCGGCGGGTAGGCGCTGGTCAGCAGCGCGAGCCCGGCCGGCATGAGGCAGGCGCCGCCGGCGCCCTGCGCCACCCTGGCTGCCACCAGGGCCGGCAGTCCGGGCGCGAGCGCGCACGCGGCCGAGGCCACTCCGAACAACGCCAGCCCCAGAAGCAGCATCCGCCGCCGCCCCCACAGATCGCCCAACCGCCCGGCCCCGACCATCAACGACCCGGCGGCCAACAGATAGCCGCTCACCACCCACCGCACGTCCCCCGCCCCGCCCGTGCCCGCCCCACCGGCGGAGTCCGGCGCTCCGGCGGAGTCCGGCGCTCCGGCCGGGCCGGGCGAGGCCGTCGGCGCGGGCGCCAGGTCGGCCGCGATCCGCGGCAACGCCAGGTTCAGGGCGAACGCGTCCAGTTGTACGCAGCACACCGCGAGGGCCACCGCGACCAGCACCCACCGCCGCCTCCGGACGGCACCACCCGCGCCCGCAGCGCTGCCCGGGCCACCATCTGCCGCGCCCTCGCCCACCCCGCCCGGGCCACCGGCCACCACCGGGCCTCGATCCCCCGCCTCGTACGGACCAGCGGCCTCGATCTCCCCGTCCGCCCCGCCGCGCTCGGCGCCCGTTTCCCCGCGCGCGCCCGGCGCGTCCCATCCCCGTCCCGCTGTCATAGCGTCGCCCTCCCGGCGTCCGTGGCCCAGTCATCCGTCCACCCGCCACCCGCGACGCGCGCGGCGGGGTACCGCTCGGGAGGGGGAGAGGGGCGCCGGAAACGCGGCGACGGCTGTGCGTCGCGGCGTGCGCGAGAGGTCGTGAGGTGGGAACACGAGAGACCGCGAGGTGGGAGCGCGAGAGGTCGCGAGGTGGGGGCGCGGGACGCGTGTGGTGCGGGCCGGCGCGGCGCCGGCCCGGGCGTCCGCGTCCGTACGGGCCAGGGGCCGGAAGGGCCGGAGGAGCCGGGTCGCGGGCCGGAGGGCGCGCGAGGCCGAAGGGGCCGGATCGTACGGCGGCGGCGCGGGCGGCGGAGGCCGCCGAGGCGACGGGAGCCCGGGGCGCGCCGTGCCCGTCCACCGTACGCGGGCGGGTGCGGGTACGCCTACCCGTACGCGCACCCGGGTCGCGCGCCGGTCGGGCCGCGTGCCCGTCAGGTGGCGCGCCCGTCAGGTGGCGTTCGGCGGGTCGGGTGGACCCGCCGGTCACGACGGGCACGACGGGTCCGGCGGGTGGCGGGGTGCCGCGGCGTGGGGTGGGCGCCCGGCCCGTGACACCATCGGCAGCGTGATCGACCTCGGCTACTCCCTCTCTCCCCGCTTCCCCGACCCGCCGCAGACGGACTACCGCACGGCGGACGTGTACGCGCTGCGGCACGACCTGTTCTGCGGTGACGTGTACCTGGCGGACACGAAGGCCGACCGGGAAGTGTCCACAGCCTGGGGATGGGTGCCGGTCCTCGACTTCGCCTGGGCGCTGTGCGACATCGTGGAGCAGCTCGACCGCGACCCGCGCGGCAGCCGGTCCGCCCAGCCGGTCCACGCGGAGCTGGACTTCACCGAGTCCAGCGACCGGATGCTCTTCGAGCGCCGGTTCGGCTGGGTGGACGTCACGGCGGACTGGGTACCGCTGGAGGAGCCGCCGTTGACCTTCAACCACGCCGCGCTGCGCCGCGAGGCCCGCGACTTCCTGCACGACGTGATCGCGGACCTCACCGACATGCACGAGGGCCTGGCCGACAACCCCGTGGTCTGGGACGTCCAGGCCCGCTTCCCCCGCGTCTGACCTCCCGCCCGGCCCCGCGAGAGCGCGGGAGCGGGCCTGGGCCGGGGGCTCGCCACGTACGCACGGCACCCCGCGCGTCACCGCGGTCAGGCCGTGTCGCGCTCCGCCATGTGCCGCGTGATCCGGTCGAACAGCACGGTCAACGGTTCGCCGACCTCCCGGCCGAACTCGCCGACGACACGCTGGACATCACCGGCTCCCCGAGCCCGGCCGAGCTGTGCGTCAGCCCGGACGTCCGGCAGGTCCTGGGCCGCGCGCCGCGTCACTTCGCCGACTGGGTGGCCCGCAACGTCGCCGCCTTCCGCTGAACCCGGCCGGCGCGGGCCGCGCCGCCCCCTCCCGGCCGCCCCGCCAGCCGTCCCCCGCCCGCCGCCCGCGCCATCGCCCCCGCCACGCCTACCCCGGCGGCCCCTCGTCGGCCACCCGTACCCCGAGCTGGGCGGCCATCGCTGGGGCCAGGTCCAGGAGTTGGGTGGGGCTGATGACCGCGCCGGAGAGGGCGTCCAGGCCGCGGGCGATGTCCAGCTCGACCACGCGGCGCAGGTCCACGTCCGTCATGCGGGCCGCGGTGAAGTCCACCCGGCGCAGCACGCAGTTCGCGAACGAGACCCGCTCCAGCGTGGCGCCGCCGAAGTCCGCCTCCACCAGGACGCAGCCGTCGAACGTCACGTCCCTGAGCTTGGCCGTGCGCAGGTTCAGGTAGTCGAACTTGCCGCCCCGGACCAGAACGCCCTCCCACGAGCCGCCGTGCGCCTGGGTGCCACCCAGCCGGGCATCGGTCAGCTCCACGTCGCGCAGTGAGGCCGTCGACAGGTCCGTCCCCACGCCGCGCACCTCGGTCACGACACAGTCGATGAACCGGGCGCCCGCGAACACCGTCTCGCCGAGCGCGCAGCCCCGCACCCGGCAGTCCAGGAAACGGGCGCCTCGGGCCGCCTGGTCGCTCAGATCGAGGTCAGTGAAGTCCTGCCCGTCGTAGTCCCCCTCGGCCTCCAACGCGCCGCCCCCGTACGGCACCAGAGGGGGCAGCCGCACGGCCGGGCGGCGCGGCGCCCGGACCCCGTCCCCGTCCCCGTCTCCTCGCCGGCCGCCCGCGCCCGCCGCACCGGCCCGCCGTCGCCCTCGCTCCGCCACGCCTTCCGCCCTCCGTCACCGCGCCCGCCGCTCGACCACGTCCGCTTCCTGGCACTGCCATCCCATCGTGCACCCGGGGTCTGACATCGCCTCGTAACCCGCTCTGACCTGCGACGCTTGACTTAACCTTTGGTTGAAGTCGGACGCTCGTCGCATAACAGCGGCCCCGTGGGGCCCCGACCGATGGAGATCGCCATGCACGCCGTTCGTCTGCACGCCTTCGGGCCCGCCGAGAACCTCACGTACGAGCAGACGGAGGACCCGCGTCCCGCGCCCGGGCAGGTGCGGATCAAGGTCGAGGCGGCGGGGGTGCACGTCATCGACACCACCTTCCGCTCGGGCGACCCCAACGCCCCGTACGACCTGCCCGAGTTGCCGACGATCCCGGGCCGCGAAGTGGCGGGCACCGTCGACGGGCTGGGCGACGGCGTGGACCCCGCGTGGCTCGGCCGGCGCGTGGTGGCACACCTCGGCCTGGTGCCCGGCGGCTACGCCGAACTCGCCGTGGTCGCCACCGAGAAGCTGCACGCGCTCCCCGACGACCTGCCCTTCGACCACGCCATCGCCATGATCGGCACCGGCCGCACGACGGTGGGCATCCTGCTCTTCGCGGACCTCACCGCCGACGACGTGGTGGTGGTCACGGGAGCCGCCGGCGGCATCGGCACGCTGCTCACTCAGTACGCGAAGCACGTGGGCGCCACCGTGGTGGGCCTGGCCGGCGGGCCGACCAAGGTGGCGCGGGTGGCCGAGCTGGGCGCGGACATCGCCCTCGACTACGACGCCACCGACTGGCCCGAGCGGGCCCGCGCCGCCCTCGGCGACCGCGCGGCCACGATCGTCTTCGACGCCGTCGGCGGCGAGCGCGGCCTCGGCGCCGTTGACCTGCTCGGGCCCGGCGGCCGGCACATCGTCTACGGCTGGGCCGGCGGCCCGCTCGACCTGAGCGAGGCGGAGTTGGAGCGGCGCGGCATCACCTCGCTCCAGGTCGTCGGCAAGCCGATGCTCGACCGGATCGGCGGCCCGGCCGGGATGCGCAAGCTGGAGGAGGACTCGATGGCGCTGGCCGCCTCCGGCGTCCTGGTGCCGGCCGTGCACCGCTTCCCGCTCGCCGAGGCCGCGGCGGCGCACCGCGCGATCGAGACCCGCGGCACGATGGGCAAGGTCGTGCTGATCCCCTAACCCGCCACGGCCCCGACGACCGCATGGGGCGGCCCGGCGGTACGGCTGGACGTCTGTACGGCTGGCCGTACGGCGGTACGGCTAGACAGCACGCCGGAAACGGAAAGTCTTCGCGCCCGGCGGGCCGGCGGGGACGGCCTCCAGCGTGTCCCCGTCGACCACGATCTCCAGGCTGGTCGGGACGTTGGCCGACACACACGGTGAGCCGAACGCGAGCCGGTACTCCCGCTTGCCGTCCCCGCCCTCGCCCGTGTCCGCCACCTCGGCTCCGCCGCACAGCCTCGCCGGCGGCGTACCGAGCGTGGCCTCGTCGCTCCCGTCCACCTGGATCACGGCCCGGTCCGCGAAGTCGGAGTACCCGGGCGGCTGTGGCCCGTCCGCCACCCACTCCCCCTCGATCGGCTCCGGGGACGACTCCTCGGAACACCCGGCCAGTAACAGGGCCACGGCCAGGACAAGCACGGTGAGCGTGCGGCGCATGCGAATCTCCCGGTGGCGGACGACCGAACGGGCCACAAGTCAAGCAGGCACCCGTCCTCGTCCGCCGCTGGTTCGCCGCCTTCGCCGCGATCGTCGGGCGAGGACGGGTCTCAGTCCACGTACCGCAGCGCGTGCGAGGTGTTGTTGAGCCGTCGGCCGCCGGTCTCCGTGCAGGTGACGATGTCCTCGACGCGGACGCCGAACCGGCCGCGCAGGTAGATGCCCGGCTCGATCGAGAAGCACATGCCCGGCACCAGCGGCAGGTGCTCGCCCTCGACCAGGTACGGCGGCTCGTGCGTGGTGACGCCGATGCCGTGGCCGACCCGGTGGATGAAGTACTCGCCGTAGCCGGCCTCGGTGATGACCCGGCGGGCCACCCGGTCGATCTCCTGACAGGCGACCCCGGGGCGCACCGCCTCGAACGCGGCCTGCTGCGCCTCGCGCACGACGTCGTGCACCTTGCGCTCCTCGGGCGTCGGCTCGCCCACGTGCACGGTGCGCGTGGTGTCGGAGCCGTAACCGTCCTTCAGGCCGCCGAAGTCGAGCACGACCATGTCGCCGTCCTCGATCACCCGCTCGCCCGCCTCGTGGTGCGGGCTCGCGCCGTTCGGCCCCGACCCGACGATGGTGAAGTCGACCTGGCTGTGGCCGTGCGCGCGCAGCAGGTCGGCCAGGTCGGCGGCGACGTCCAGCTCCCGGCGGCCGGCGAAGCGCGCCGCCGAAATCTCCTCGTACACGGCGTCCGCCGCCGCGCCGGCCGCGGCCAGCCGCCGCACCTCGTGCTCGTCCTTGACCGCGCGCAGCATCGGCAGCACGGCGGTGAGCGAGTCGTACGTCGTGTCGGGGCGGGCGCGTCGCAGGGCGAGCAGGTGCAGGGCCCAGGCGGAGTCGGCGATGCCGTACCGGCCGCGCGGGTCGAGGAGCGTGCCGGCGGTCTCGTACGGGTCGTCGCCGTCGGTCCAACTGACCAGTTCGACCGCGCCCGCGCCGACGGCGTTCGCGGCGTTGGCGCGCTCAAGCGCCGGCACGAGCAGGCGCGGCGGCCGGTCCGGGGTGATGACCAGGGCGGTCAGCCGCTCGCTCGGCGTCACGTCGTGGTAGCCGCACAGGTGGGTCAGGTCGGGCCCCGGGGTGACGATCAGCCCGGCGAGGCCCGCGTCGAGCGCCGCCCGACCGGCCCTGGCCATCCGGGCGGCGTAGTCCTCGCGGGTGATGGGCGCCGGCTGGTCGGCGGCTTCGGGCATGTCTCTCCTCCGGGCGGGGCGGTGGCGGTCGGCGGCTGGTGACGCCCCTCCGAGCGGGGCCGTGGCGGTCGGCGGCGGCTGGTGCCGGCCGGTGCCGGGTCAGCTCAGCATCGCGCAGCCGGCCCCGCCTCGCGAGAGGACGCGGGGGGCCCGACCGGCGAGCCGACGGCCGCACACCCGGCACACACCCACCCGGCACCCGGCCCCTCGGCGCGGACGCGCCCCGGCATCCGTACCCCCGCCGCGAGCACGCCCCGGCGACCCCCGGCGGGAGCACGCCCCCACGCCCCTCGGCGCCAGTACGCCCCGACACCCCAACGCCCGGCGACGTACACGCCCCTACCGCGCGCCGCGACGCCCCCGCGCGCCGGCGCGTCCACCGGCGCGGGTCACCCACGCGGCCACCTACCGGGAGCCGTTCACTCCGGGAAGCCGCGCCCGATCCGTACCGCCGCGTCCACCAGCTCGCTCACGTGCATCCGGCCGGCGCTGCTCGGCATCCGGTTGCCGGGCCAGTACGCGGAGAGCGCCGCGACCACCCGGCCGCCCGGACCGTACACCGGCGCCGCGACCTCGGCGCCCTCGCGCTTGCGGACGTCGATGCTCTGCGCCCAGCCCTGCCGCCGCACGCTGGAGAGGGAGGCGGCGGTGAACCGCGACCCGCGCAGCATCTCGTGCAGCACCTCCGGCTCCTCCCAGGCGAGCAACACCTGCGAGGTGGGGCCGGCGTTCATCGGGAACGCCGCGCCGACGGGTACCGAGTCGTAGGGGCCCGACGTGTCGTAGGACGGAGCGGGGGCCGCGGCGACGCAGATGCGCAGGTTGCCGCGGCGACGGTAGAGGCGGGCGTTGGCCCCGGTCACGTCGCGCAGTTCGGCCAGGACCGGATTGGCCACCGTCAACAGCCGGTCCTGGCAGGCCTGTACGGCCATCACCCCCAGTCGCGGTCCCAGGATGAACCGCCCGTGCTTGTCCCGTGCCAGCAGCCGCAACCGCTCCAGCGCGAGCACCAGCCGGTGGGCCGTCGGGCGTTTGAGACCGGTGTCGGCCACGAGCCTCGTTAACGAGGCCGGGCCGGCCTCCAGGACCCCCAGCAGTAGTGAGGCTTTGTCGAGGACACCGACGCCGCTGAGCGGTTGCTCAGGGGCCAGCGCCTTCTCCGGACTAGTCGTCGTCATGCGTGTGTCTCCTCATCGGACCGGCCCCGCGGTGTGCCGGGACCGTCCACAACCACGGCTTCGTTGCGGATGTCGAGCGATAACGGGCGGAGGTCCGACGGGACTGGGGGAAGACTGCCGACCCTCCGCCACCGCTGGCGCTCCGGGAGGAGTTGCCACCGGTGGGATTCATCATCCTTAGTTGGCGCGGATTCCAATTCCCACGGACATGTCTATCCGCCCGGATCGAACACCCGCAATGACCACTACAGGAAGCTGCCAGCCCCAACGGGACACCAGCAATAGTTTGCCTTTCGGCGCATTCGGCCCCCGCTCAACCCAAACGGCTGTTCTCGGCAACAGGTCCCCCGCCTGCCGCCACTCGCCCCCTCCGAGCCCACCGCCCCCGTATGCCCCCGCCGCGCATCACGCCCCGCTCGCGGCACCGGATGCCATGCGCCCCGCACGCCCCGTACGCCCACCCCACCGCCCGCGCCTCCCACGCGCCCGGGGCGGCTGCCACCGGGCGACTGCCATCGAGCGGCTGCCACCGTGCGGTTGCCACCGGGCGGCTGCCACCAGGCGTGCGGCGCCATGGGCGACACGGTCGGTCCGGACGGTGTCGGCGGTGCGGGCGTACGGCGGCGCCCCGTTCAGCGCAGCTCAGGCACCGGCGACGGGGCCGGAGTTGGAGCCGAGGCCGGGGCCGAGGCCGGGGTCGGGGTCGGGCCCTGGGGCGAGGGCGAGGGGGCGGCGGGGGCCGCTGGCAGCAGGCCCAGTTCGGCCGCCCGGACGCCCGCCTGGAACCGGGAGTCGGCGCCGAGCAGGGACATCATCTCCGCCACGTAGCGCCGGTACGTACGCACCGAGACCGACAGTTCGCGCGCGGCCACCTCGTCGGTGACGCCCAGGCGCAGCCACTCCAGGATCTGCCGGAGCATCTCCTTGCGGCTCCGGTCGCCGTCGTCCAGGCGTTCGCCGGCGGCCAGCGACTTGCGCCAGATGCCGGTGAACAGCGTCCGCATGGCCTCGATGACCCCGGGGTCGCGGATGGTCGACGCCCGTCGACCGACCGCCGCGTCCGCGCAGACCAGTGCCGCCCGACCGTCGACCACGACGGCCGCGAGCAGCGGGATACGGGCCACCCGGACCTCCAGCGGCACCGGCCCGCCGGCGTGCCGCTGCACGAACTGCCGGTCCAACGCGCCC
This sequence comes from Streptomyces sp. 71268, assembly GCF_029392895.1. Lineage (NCBI taxonomy): Bacteria > Bacillati > Actinomycetota > Actinomycetes > Kitasatosporales > Streptomycetaceae > Streptomyces > Streptomyces sp. 71268. Next base: position 4,897,342 of record NZ_CP114200.1, on the reverse strand, counting down.
GGCGCGCACAGCAACCGGGCCCGCACCGCGCGCCGACCCGCGCCCTGCCCCCGGCCGGCGCCCCCCGCGGCGTCGGTGTCGGGCTGGGCACGAGAACCGGCCACGGTGCCGGCGGTTCCGCTTCGAGCCGCCGCGCGGGCCTCGTCCACGGAGCGGCCGTCGCCGCCCTGCGCCGACAGCCAGTCGCCCAGCGCGGAGTACAGCACCTGAGCGTGCCCCGCGTCTCCCGCGAGGACGATGTCCACGCTTTCCCGCGCCTCGCCGAACAGCTTCCTGGCGGTCACCAAAATGTCGTTCTCCTGGCTTCCGACCGTCGCCACCCACGAATTGCGGGACTGCCGGTCCCGGTGCTTCACCACCGTCGACTCGACGAGCGCCCGCACCGCGAGGAGTTCCTGCGCAATGTCGTCCTCGGTCGGTGGATTACTCGCGCTGGTCGCGGCGTGTACGAATTCCCTCAACTCATTCACCCCCGTGAATTCCACCCCGTTCGGCGCGCTGTCACGCGATACCGGCGGCCCGTCGGCCGGCAATCGCGGCACGGGCGTCCGGCGGCTCCGCCGACGCGGCGTGTTCGGCCGTCGTCGGCGGGCGAACACCGCCGCCTCTCGGGTTCCTCTCTGGTTTCGCGGGCCGAACCCGTCCGGCCCCTTCCCGCTGGCCCCTCTCCGGCTGTTCCCACTCCCGCTGATCCCACCGCGACCGGCCCTCTCGGGCGGCCGCTCAGGCCGGGCCCAGCAGCCCGAGTTCGTACGCCCGAACACCCGCCTGGAAACGGGAGTTGGCGCCCACGTCGCGCATGATGGCGGCGACGTGGCGGCGGTAGGTGCGCAGCGAGACCTGGATCTCCCGGGCCGCCACGTCGTCGGTGCGACCGGCGCGCAGCCGGTCCAGGATCTTACGCACGGAGTCGGTCCGCAGCCGGTCGGCCAGCCGTAGGTGCTCGGCCATCGGCATCGCGGTGCGCCAGGCGGCGGCGAACATCAGGTCGAGGACGCGTACGGACGCCGGGTCCTCGATCACCGAGGCGTACCGGCCCGGCTGCCCGGGGCCCGCGTGGACGAAGGCCGTCTGGCCGTCCACGATCACCCCGCCCTGGAGGTCGCCCGTCTCCACCCGCACCTCGTGGCCGGCCAGGCCGCGCCGCACGGCGGTCGCGACGCCCGGCGTCTCCAGCGCGTCCGCCGCGCACAGGACGCGCACCGCCACGCCCCGGTTCGCCACGCCGGCGAGCTGGTCGAGGAGCGGTGCGAGCGACTGCGCCTGGTCCGGGCAGCTCGACACGATGACGCTCACGCCGTGCCGGGCCTGGGCGATCAGTTGGTGCACGGTGCGGCGGGCCGCGGGCCCGTCGTCGGCGACCACCACGGCGGCGGGCTGCTCGCAGCGGCGGCGGTGCAGGCTGACGGCCGACTCGATGAGTTCGCAGACCTGCCGCAACGCGTGCTCCACCGCGTCCGTACCGCCCGCCTCGTCGCCCTCAGTGCCCTCGCCGCCGTCGGACAACCCGGCGTCGGGCCGGCCGCCCGGTTCGCGCGACCCGTCCGGGCCCCACGCGGGCGCGCTCCGCCCCGCCTGCCCGGGGTCGGCCCAGCCGAGGCCCGCCCGGCCCCCGTCGCCGCCCCGTACCTCCCCGGCCCACCCGTCGCCGCCCCGTACGCCGCCGGGCCACGCCCCGCCGTGGCGTACGGCGCCGGCCCGTGGGCCGTCGGCGCGGGCGCGTTCCGCGTGCTCGCGGGGCGCGTCGTCGGGCCGCTGCCGCACGTCGGCCGGGTAGGCGTACGCGGCGCCCGCGGCCTCCCGCTCCGCGCCACTCGCCGCGCGCCGCGCGCCGGCCGCGCCGCGCCACGCGGGACCGCCCTGCTGCGGAACGCCGTGCTGCGGCGGCAGACCCTGCTGCGGGACGCCGTCGCGCGGTGGGCCCTGCGGTGGAGCGTCCGGCGCGGTGGCGTCGCGTGTGGGCGCGCCCGCCACGGGGGCGAGGGGGTCGCCCGGGCCGCCCCCCGTAGCGGTCCGCGCTCCCCACCTCGCCCCCGCCGGTCCGCCGGGGGCCGTCCCCCGTCCCCCGTCCAGGTGGCCGTGCTCGTTTTCGCGTACGGAATCCGCCGCGCCCGGCACCACGGATCTCGTCGCGGAATCCCGCGTCGCGTATCGCGCGGAATGCGCGGCGGCCGGTGTCCGATGGCGTGCCGGTATTTCCGGGCGGCCGCCCTGTCCCGTATCCGGAAGACCGACCGGGCGGGCGGATGACGCGTTGTGCCGCACTCCCAGCGCGTTGGTGAACGAAGCCCTTACGGGATTCGCCAGCGGGCCTTTCCGCTCGGCGGGCGGTGCGGGTGGATCTGAGTGGGCGGATGGGTCCGGATGCGGCTGGGTCAGTGGATTCGTATGCGGGCTCGTATCCGTGCTCTGTGACATCGTCGCCAGTTCTGCCATGACTCCCCCATGCGATGCGCGGCGCGGCGTTCCCGAACGTGTCGTCAACGCTTCGAACACACAGGTGGAGCGAATCAGTCGCGTTATCGAAAGATTCGGTTGTCGGAAAATGCGGTGACGGGTTCGCTGTTCTCCCCCGACGCCGCGTCCACCTGTGCGCCACTCGTTCTTCACTCACGAACTTCGCTCATGAGCCGGTGTGCATTTCCCGTGGCTGGAATGACCCACCCACTGCGCCGCGAGATTAGTTCGCTGGCCGCGACCCAGTCAACGCACCCCAAGAGGCAAAGAAAAGGCAAAGACCGCGTTGTGTACCGGGTCCGTCACGGGGTTGCCCCGACGGCGCAACGCGCTTGACAGCAAACTGCCGGCGCCGGCCGAAACGTGCGCCTCTCGACGCCACTTCCTCCACACGACGCACACGCGTCGCTACACCGAGCGAGCTGGCGCCGGTCACTTGTCCGGTTGTGGACAGCCGCATCGCCCGATTGGCAAGTGTGTGTCAGTTACGGAATCCTTACCCGCCCCCGGTCAACCTCCGCCGACCACCGGTGGCGCGATTCCGCCCCCACCCGCGCGAGACCACACCCACGGGCCCGCCCCGATCACCCGCGCACCGCCCACGTCGCCGGGACGCCGGGACGCCGGCAACGCCGAGGTCGCCGCCGAGCCAGCAGGCCCGCCGGACCAGCCCTTCGCCCACCGGCCCGCGACCGGGCTCCGGACGGGGCCCGACGCGCCGCCGCGCGCCGGGCCCCGTCCGGACCACGGCCCGCGCCGCGCCGACACTGGTACCGCAGCCCAGGCCAGGGCGCTTCGCCCGACGCGTAGGAGACCGCTCGTGCCCGACCCCCACCACCCGACGACGAACGGCCCCGGCCCCGACCCAGACCCCGAACACACCCCGGCCCCGAACCCGGCCCCAGACCCGGGCTCGGCCTCGGCTCCGGACGCCGCCCGCCCCGGCACCCCGGACACGCCGCCGCCCGCCGAGCCGCGCCCGCCGGCCGCCCCGCACGGCGCGCGGGCGGCCGGCGAGCCGGCCCCGCTGCCCCCGTTCCTCGGCCGGCCGAGGACGGGCAGCCGGTGGCGGGTGCTCGCGGTGGTCGCCGCCGGCGGCGCGCTCGGTGCCAGCGCCCGCTACGGCGCCGGGCTGCTCTGGCCCACGGAGCCGGCCGCCTTCCCGTGGACGACGCTGTGCGTGAACGTCGTCGGCTGCGCGCTCATCGGCGTCTTCCTCGTCGTCCTCCAGGAGGCGTGGCAGGCGCCCCCGCTCGTACGACCCTTCGTCGCCACCGGGGTGCTCGGCGGGTTCACCACCTTCTCCACGTACGCCGTGGACGTGGAACGCCTCGTCCACGACGGCGAGGTCGCCACCGCCCTGGGCTACCTGGCGCTCACCCCGCTGGCCGCGCTGGTCGCGGTCTGGGGCGCGGCGACCGGCACCGACCGGTTGCTCGCCGGACGGCGGGCCACCGCATGACCTGGCTCCTGGTCGTCATCGGCGCGGCGGTGGGCGCCCCGCTGCGCTACCTGGTCGACCAGCGGGTACGCGCCCGCTACGCCACGACCTATCCCAGCGGAACCTTCCTGGTCAACGTGGTGGGAAGCCTCGCGCTCGGGCTGCTGACCGGCGCCGCCCTCGCGGGCGCCGCCGGCTCTCGGTGGCAGGCGCTGCTCGGCACGGGCCTGTGCGGAGCGCTCACGACGTACTCCACGTTCTCCTACGAGACGCTCCGCCTCGCCGAGACCCACCGCCGCCGGCTCGCCGCCGCCAACGTCGCCGTGACGCTGCTGACCGGCCTCGCCGCCGCCTTCGCCGGCGCGACCCTGGGCCGCGCCCTGTTGGGTTAGCCGCCGGCTCCGGCGTGCGAGCCAGCGCCAGAACCCGGTCGCCCGCGCGCCGGGGCGCCGCCGGCCCGCTGGGCGCCGCCGGCCCGCCGGGCGCCGCCGGCCCGCCGGGCGAGGGGGGCCAGGCGGCGCCACTGGTCCAGCGGGAGGGCGGCCGGGTGGGCCGGCAGGGCCTGTAGGCACACGTGGTCGGCGCCCGCCGCGAGGTGGGCCGCGACCCGCTCCGCGACGCCCTCGTCGCCGATCGCCACGAGGGCGTCGACCAGGCGATCGCTCCCGCCGTCGGCGAAGTCCGCCTCCGTGAAGCCGAGCCGCCGCCAACTGGCCCGGTAGGGCGCGGCCGGCAGGTAACCCGCGATGTGCTGGCGCGCCCGCTCCCGCGCCTGCTCGGCGGGCAACCCGGCCACCACGGCCTGCTCCACGATCAGGGCTCGGCCCGGGCCGAGCGCCGCGCGGGCCCGCGCCGTGTGCTCGGGCGTGACGAGGTAGGAGAACGCGCCGGCCGACCGCTCCCGCGCCAGCGCGACGGCGCGCGGGCCCAGCGCGGCGAGCACCCGGGGCGCGCCGGGCGCGTCAGCCGCCGGCGAGCCGTCGACGCCGGCCAGCGCGAGCAGCGGGTCGGGCGCGTCGAGCCCGTCCAGGTGTTCGCGCAGGGCCGTCAGGGGCCGCTCGTACCGCAGCCCGAGAACGCCTTCGACCAGCCGTGCGTGCGAGGTGCCGAGGCCCAGCACGAACCGCCCCGGGTGGGCGTCGAGCAGCGCGCGGGCCTGCCCCTTGACCATGCGCGGATGCCGTCCCCAGATCACCGCGATGCCTGTCCCGACGACCAGCGAACGGGTGGCCGCCAGCAGTGTGGCCGCCTCCATGAACGGGTCGCGGACTAGCCCTTCGCTGAGCCAGAGGGCGCCGTACCCGAGCGCCTCGATCTCGGCCGCGGCCGCCGCGGATTCCTCCGGTGGCCGCAGGTCCATGCCGGGCGTCCAGAGGCCAACGGCGTTGAGGAAGGGCAGGGTCGGCTGCATGGGCGATCTCCCCACTAGAATCCGGAGTGGCACTCCGCATCGTATCGGAGTGCCACTCCGGTACGTCCGGGCCGGGCGGCGGGAAGGAGACGACGTGGTGCGGGAAGGCGACATGGCAGCAAAGGGCGCGGGGACGGCGGAAGGCGCCATGGCGACGGAGGATGACGTGGCGACGGAAGGCGACACGGCGGCGCGGGGCGGGGCGGTCCGACCGGGCGCGCGCCGGCGCAAGGACGCGCAGCGCAACCGGGCCCGCCTCATCGAGGCGGCGAGCGCGCTCTTCGACGAGGTGGGGACGGAGGCGGCGGCGATGAACGACATCGCCCGCCGCGCCGGCGTCGGCCCGGGCACGCTGTGGCGCCACTTCCCGGACAAGGAGGCGCTGACGGCCGAGGTCGTCGGCCAGAGCCTGGACGACCTCGCCGACCTGGCCGGCCACCTGCTCGCCGCCCCCGACCAACCGGACGCCCTCGCCCGGTGGGTCGCCGCGCTCGTCCGCCACATCACCCGCTACCGCGGCCTGGCCACCAGTTACGCGCACGCCGCCCGCACGGCGGAAGGCCCCCTGGGCGCGCGCTGCCAGGCCGTCGAGCGGGCCGCCGCCGAACTGGTGGCCCAGGCACGCGAAAGCGGTCGGGTGCGGGCTGACCTGACCGCGGCCGAACTCGTCCAGCTCGCGACGGCGGTCGCCTGGGCAGCCGAGACGACCACCGACACGACCGCGCGGCCCACCGACCCGACGCGCCTCCTCGACCTGGTCTTCGACGGCGTACGCCCGCGCTGAACACGCCGCCGCCCCGCCCCGTCCGTCCGGTACGACGGCGGGGCGGGGCGGGACGAGCCGGGACGAGACGGGCCGGCCCGTGACGGCGCGCGCCGGGCCGCTCACCTCGGTGAGGCGCCGCCGTCACCCACGAAGTCCGCCAGCGGGAAGGCCGCGACGTGTGCCGCGGGCCGGGACACGTACAACTGCGCGTGGTAGTAGCCCTGGTCCTCCTTGCCCCGCGGGTCGGCGCCGGCCGCCACCACCCCGGCGATCGCGTGCCGACGCTCGGCCACATCCGCGAACCGCCGTTGCACGAAGGTACGTTTAGGACCCGCCGTCTCGGTGACGAGACCGAACCCGCGCAACGCCTCCGCCACCGGCTCGTACGACACGCCACGCAACACGAACGCCGCCACCCACAGCGGGCCCTCGATCACCTCGGCCAGCCGGGAGACGGTGCGGCTGGTGATGTACCCGATGCCGCCGGTGACCGTGACCAACCCGGCGCCAGCCACGGCGCGCCGCAGTTCGGGCCCCGGATCGGCGCGCTCCAGGTCCTCGCCGAACGCCTCGTCCAGGAGGCCGGCGGTGCGCGCGTAACCGACCGCACGCTTGGCCGCGTCAAGACCGACCACCCGGGCGGCGTCCGGCAGCCGCCGCTCGGCGAAGAACCGCCGGTCGCTCGCGATGAGTTGGTCCGACGTCAGGGCCGCTAATCGCGGGTCCGTATACCGCTCGTACAGCTCGTCCAGCGTCAGCTTGTGTTTGAGCAGCGCGGCGTTGATCCCGTACGAGCAGCACAGGTCCACCACGGTCGGCGGGCGCTCGGCCGGCTGAGCGCTCGACGCGTCGGCCAGGACGCGCGCGGCCAGCAGTTGCTGAAAGACCTCTTGTGCGTGGTGGGGAATCTGGTATGCGAGTGGTCGCAGCGTCCGGAAGTACCCGCGGGGATCGGGCAGGTCATAGATCTCATCGAAGCGGGCCTTTCCGCGCAGTCCGTCGTCCAAATCCACTCGTGCACCGGTCATGGCACCTCGTCTCTCACCCAGGCAGGCGACTCCCACCCGTTTCATGGCTAGTGCCTGAGGTGGGGCGAGGAAACAGTGCGGTGTGGATTTCGGCCAGGCACGGCCGTCATTCGGTCGCGCCCCGCATAGCGCCGGGGGCATGTGCGCCCCGGCGGCCGGGCCGGGCCGCCGCGCCCCCGCGCCACCGCGCGCGACCAGCGCCGATACCGGCCCCCGCGACCCACCCTCGACACGCCCCCCACGGACGGCCCCCTTTCGTCCACGGACCGCCGCTCCACCCGCCAGGAAACGACGGGACTTCGTCCCCGCACGAGCGACGGAATGGGTCAACACGGCACGCGATACCTAAGAAACAAAGGATTTCAGACGATATAGGCGACCATTCCCGGAGTACGGGTGCGGGTTTCCCTTTACGACGGGGCGCGCGCCGCCGGCCCGCCGGGTACCCCGGAAATCCATCCGAAGCACCCGGCACGCACCGAGCACGCCACGTACGGGGCACGCCCAGGACGCACGTGGGCGCGCACGGCACGTATGGGGGCGCATGACACGCGCGGCAGGCGCGACGTACCCCGACCGTGTGTCCCACCGGGCCCACCCGTCACGACGACGGACGCGGCACCGTTTGCCAGACGACCCCGAGGCCGGTCGGCCGAGGGCCCTGGGACCAGCGGACCAGCGGACCACGGAACCAGGCCCACGCTCGTCAGGCCGGAGCCGGCCCGGAGTCAGTCGAGCACCGCCGCCACGGACTCGATCTCCACGAGCTGGTCGTCGTACCCGAGCACGGTGACCCCCATCAGCGTGCTCGGCACGTCGTGGTCGCCGAACCCGTCCCTGACCACCTGCCAGGCGGTGACCAGGTCAGCCTGGTGCTGCGAGGCCACGAGCACCCGGGTGCTGATGACGTCCGTCAGCTCGGCCCCCGCGTCCGCGAGCGCGGTACGCAGGTTCTCCAGCGCCTTGGCGGCCTGACCCGCGTAATCCCCCACGGCCGCCGTGGTCCCGTCGGCGTTGAGCGGGCAGGCCCCGGCGAGGAAGATCAGCCGCGCGTCGGCGGGTGCCGTGGCGGCGTACGCGTACTCGGCGACGTCGGACAGCGTGGCGGAACGGATGAGACTGACGGCACGGGCCATGGCGCGACTCCTCGCGGGGCAGCGGTCGAAACGGACGGTCACAGCGGACGTTCGCACCCCACGGGCGTGGCCGACGACCGGGCCGACGACCGGCTACCTGGCCGGCAACGGGCGGAGCCGACGACGCGCCCACCGGACACCCTGCGGCACAGGTCAACAGGCCACACGGCGTACGGGTGGACATCGCCAGCCTGCCACGCGGGGCCACGTCCCGGTCAACGCGTTTTCCGTTCGCCGACGAGGCCGGCCCGGGCGGCGGGGACGGGCGCCGGGGCCGGGGATCGTACGCACACGGGCCGGCTCCTTCCACGAGGCCCCCCGACCCCGCTGGCGCCCGTCAGGACCGGCCGCCACCCAGCGCGCCCACCGCCACGGCCCTGACGTGGTCGCGAAACCAACGATGCGCGTGGTCAACGGAGTTACGGGGGTGCCAGGCCATGCCGACGGCCACCGGCGGGAGGTCCAGCGGCAGGGGAAAGGTGCGCAGGCCCAGGGCGGCCATGGTCTCGGGCAGCCAGTCGGCGAGGGTGAGCGAGACCAGGTCGCTGGTACTGGCGAGCATCATCGCGCTGGTGTGGCCGGGCACCACGACCGCCACCCGGCGCCGTAGATCGCGGCGAGCCAGTTCGGCGTCGATCGGACCGTGTCGCCGGCCGCGCCGGGAGATCCCGATGTGGTCGGCCTCGGCGAAGCGTCGCGCGTCGATCGGCCCGTCGAACAGCGGGTGGCCGCCGCGCGCGACGCCCACCATCGGCACCTCGGTCAGCGTCTCGGCGCGGGTCTCCGGATCGAGGTGCCCGAGGACGCCCAACTCCAGGTCGGCATGGCCCTGTCGCAGCGCGGGGCCGCCCTCCAACGTCTCCGCCAGGAACACCACGTCCACCTGCGGCGCCGCGCTGTGGACCCGTTCGAGGAGCGGCCCGGCGAGGCCGGTCAGCAGCAGGTCGGCGGCCTGGACGGTGAACGTCCGCCGCAGTTCCCTGACATCGAACGCGGTAGCCGGCCGGAACAGCGCGTCGGAGCGCCGTACCAGCGCGCTCACCTCCTCGCGCAACTCCAGCGCGCGGGGCGTGGGCACCAACTCCTGGCCCGCCCGCACGAGCAGTGGGTCGCCGGCCGCCCGGCGCAGCTTGGCGAGCATCCGGCTGGCCGCGGCGGGCGAGGTGCCCAGCCGCTCGGCCGCCCGCGTCACGCTGTTCTCCTGGAGCAGCGCGTCCAGCGCCCGCAGCAGGTTCAGGTCCATCCCCACGCCCCCGTCCAGGGTCATTCCGCTGAGCGCAACAATGCCGTGCTCATCTTTGCATTGCCCGCGAGGCAGTCGACTGCCGAGAGTGGACCCACCCGCGAACGAGCGGGACAGCGACCCACCGGGAGAACTCCGTGCAGCAGTCCGTCCGTGACCGGTTGGCAGGCGACGTCGTGGCCGTGGTCAGCCAGAGCGGCCCCACCGTGTCCTTCTACGACGCCGCCACCGACCGGCACCTCGACACCGTCGAGGTCATCGCCGAACCGCACGAACTGTGCTTCGACCCGACCCAGCGCCTCTTGTGGTGCTCCACCGCGTACAACTCCGGCTACTACCACGCCAACACCGGCCGACGCAGCGAACTCACCGTCATCGACGCCGACACCCGCCGCGTCGTCGAGGTCGTCGACCTCGCCCCCGAGCACGGCCCGCACGGCTTGGCCCTCGACCCCGTAGGCGGCCGGCTCTACGTCAGCGTCGAGGGCTCGGCCGACCGCCCCGGCGGCGTCGTCGTCATCGACACCGCGACCCGCCGCCCCGTCGGCCGCATCGACACCGACGCCCCGGGGCCGCACTGGTTCGTCATCGACCCCACGGGCACCGTGGGGTGCGCCAGCAACAAGGAGGCGCCCTTCGTCTCCCTCGTGGACCTCGAACGCGGCACCCTCACCGCCAAGGTCGAGGTGCCGGGTAGCGAGGGCCTCGCCTTCTCGCCCGACGGCTCGAAGGTCTTCGTCGCCGCCCCGTACGCGGCGTTCGGCCCCACCGGCGACACCGCCGGCCCCCGCCCGACCCCCGGCGTGCGCGTCATCGACCCGCGCACCGCGACCGTGACCGACACCCTCGCGACCGACCACGTCATGCTCCCGGTGCACGCCACCGCCACCGGCAGACTCCTGGTCGGCGAGGTACGCATGGAGCCCGCCCCGGACTCCCAACTCGGCCGACACGCGCCCGGGCGGCTCACCGTCTTCGCCACCGACGACCACGCGCGGCTCGGCAGCGTCGAGGTCGGCCTGGCCCCCCTGACCATCACCTCGTCCCCCGACGGCCTCCTCGGCTACGTCGCCTGCGCCGCGTCCTCCACCGTGGACGTGGTCCACCTCGACACGCTGGAACGGCTGGCCCGCCTGGAGATCCCCAAGCGGGGCGAGCCCGGCGCGCACGGCATGGCCTACATCCCCCGCCACCCGTAACCGCCGACCTGTAACCCGTAAGCCGTAGCCCGTAGCCGCCGACTCCCCTGCCCAGGCACGAGTGGGCGAGAGGCGCGACAGCCACCCACCAGAACCCGAGGCGGGTCGCGCCGGCCGAGCCGCCCGCGACCTGGCCGACGCGCCACCACCGTCAGGTGGGTTGGTAGTCCCAGAAGCAGTAGGCGCAGGCACCTCGCCCCTCCCCCCGCGCCTCGGCCAGCGCGACGCGGCGCGGCGGATGGTTCTCCATGCCCAGGCGGAGGGCGTAGTGCTGCCCCTCCCGCAGGGCCTTGCACCCCGACGAGCGATGGAAGACCGAACCCCCCGCCGTGACGAACACGTGCTTCACGAGCCCCTCGGGAGCAGGCGCGCAGTCCACGCACTGCTCGACGACCATGTCGTGCATGCATCGCTCACTCATACCGCGAGGCTAACCGGCGCCACTGACAACCGAGTTGGTCCGCCCGTCGGCGTCCACGGCGGGAACGCGGCCGACAGTAGACGGAACGGGTCACCCCGCCCGGCGGGTCAGACCGCCCGGTTGCCCTTCGGCTTTCCGTGCTGCTCCGGCGTGCCGTGCGGCGGCGGGTGGATCGGCTCGGTCGACGTCGCCGGGGACACGGGCGATCCCGCGCGGCGCGGCGGTGCCTGCGGCCGCGGCGCGGCGGGGTCGGCCCCCGTCGGCTCGGCGCCGGACGCCAACTGCTCCAGCCGTGCCGTGAGCAGTTCGACGACGGCGGTACGTTGCCCGTGGCTCTGCTCGTACTCCAGCAGGGTCCGCAACTCCGTGGCGTCCAGGGCGCGGACGCGGTGCTGGAGTTCCCCGAGGGGGAGCCCGTCGTAGTCGGGCAGCGGTAGGTCGCTGCGGTTCGCTTCGCTCATCGTCGCTCACTCTCCTCGCGTCGAGGGTGGTGCGGGGACCGCCGGCCGGACCGACCGCGCGGCCGCCCGGGGCTCATCGGGTGTCGACCATCCCACCGGTGACGGCGATCGTCTCGCCGATGGTGTAGCTGGAATCGGCGTCCGAGGCCAGGTACACGTACGCCGGAGCGATCTCCTCCGGTTGGGCGGGCCGCCCCAGCGGCGTGTCGCTGCCCAGCTGGTCCAGGCCCTCCTTGGGCATGTGTGGATCGGCGTTGTTGAGGGCCGTCCACGTGGGCCCGGGGGCCACCACGTTGGCGCGTACGCCGCGGCGGGCCAGGTGGGGAGCGATCGACTTGGTGAAGATGATCAACGCTCCCTTCGAGGCCGCGTAATCGATCATGGTGACGCTGCCCTTGAGCGCCTCCTCGGTGGCCGTGGCGATCACCGCGTCGCCCTCCCCCAGGTGCGGCAGGGCCGCCATCACCAGGTGGAAGTAGGCGTAGACGTTGGTCTTGAACGTACGGTCCCAGTCCTCGGCCGAGAGCTGCTCCAGCTCCAGCTTGCTGTTGAGGTAGGCGGCGTTGTTGACCAGGATGTTGAGCTGCCCGTACTCCCGTACGGTCCGCTCGACCGCCTCACGGCAGAACTCCGGGTCACACAGGTCCCCGGGAACGAGCAGGCAGCTACGGCCGTGCTCCCGCACGGCCCGCTGGGTCTCCTCCGCGTCGGACTGCTCCTCCGGGAGGTAGACGATCGCGACGTCCGCGCCCTCCCGCGCGTAGAGCACCGCGACGGCCCGCCCGATGCCCGAATCGCCGCCGGTGATCAACGCGGTCTTGCCGAGCAGCTTGTCCGCCGCCCGGTAGCGCTCGGCGCGGTAGTGGGGCCGGGGGTCCATCTCGGACTCAAGGCCGGGTCGGGACTGCTTCACCGCGTCGAAGGGCGGGGCCGGCTCCGAGGTGACCTGCGGCGCCGCACGCCCCCGGTCGCCATCGTTCGGTGAGCTGTCGTGCTGCACGATGCGCCTCCTGTACGGACTCCGTCAACGGCCGCGAGCGGCTGCTCGCACCGCGACCCCCGGGGGCCGCCCCCGCGAATCGCCCGGCCCGGGTGCCCACACCACAACCCCGACAAACGACCCCACTCCCCCGTGTGCGCGGACGGGCCCCGGGGTACCCGTCGATCACTCGAACCCGGACAAGCAACACACACCGCACCACCAGCACACCCCACGAACGGAGGGACCATGACGACTCCCGAGGAGAGCCGCCGCAAGACACCGAAGACGGACGACGTGCTCGGCGACCCGGACACGCACCAGAAGGACGAACAGCAAACCCCCGGCGCGACGAGCCGCACCCTGGCCGAGGCGATGGACGAGGCCAACATCACCCCGGACGACTACGACCAGGAACCCGGCGACGACCAGCCCTCACGCCCCTGACCCCCGCCCCGCCCCCACCACCCGCACGACACGTTCCCACACCCACGTCGGCGCCCGCCCACACGACCGCCGCCCATCAGCCCCCAAACCAAACGCCCCGGACCAACCCAGGTCCGGGGCGTTTCGCGCGGCCCAACGACGTGTCCGCACACAGAGCCGACTGTCGGGTTCGAACCGACGACCTTCGCTTTACAAGAGCGGTGCTCTACCAACTGAGCTAAGTCGGCGCGTCCCCAGCAGTGTACCCACGCTCACGGCGTGCCCCGGCCGGAATTCCCCTGGACCCGCACGACCCGCGCACCGACCAACCCAAGCCCGAGCCGCCACCCGCCCGCATCCTCCCGCACCCGTGGCCGCGCGCCGCCCCCAGCCCCGGCCCCGGCCACCCAACCCAGCCACCACCCACCCAGCCCCACCCGAACCCAACCCGTCCACCGACCACCCACCCACCGACCGCCACCACCACCCGCCACCGCACCCCCACACCCACCCACCGCCCCCACCCAGCACACCCACCCGCTCCCACCACCCGGAACTTCTCCGGCGGTGGCTACTGACACGAGAGCCCTGGCCAGGTACCGTCACGGCAAGTCTGGTCAGTGGACTAGACCCCTTCCCCGCCGTCGTCGGCGTGCGGAAGGCTCCGCTCGACCTTTACTCGGATCGTCCGGCACGTTCCTGCCGGTGAAGGGAATGCACCATGGCTTCGGTCACGTACGACAAGGCGACCCGGATCTACCCGGGCTCCGACAAGCCCGCCGTCGACCAGTTGGAGATCGACATCCAGGACGGCGAGTTCCTCGTCCTGGTCGGCCCCTCCGGCTGCGGCAAGTCCACCTCGCTCCGGATGCTCGCGGGGCTTGAGGACGTCAACGGTGGCGCCATCCGCATCGGCAACCGGGACGTCACCCACCTGCCGCCGAAGGACCGGGACATCGCCATGGTGTTCCAGAACTACGCGCTCTACCCGCACATGACCGTCGCCGACAACATGGGCTTCGCCCTCAAGATCGCGGGCGTCAACAAGAGCGAGATCCGGGCCAAGGTCGAGGAGGCGGCGAAGATGCTCGACCTCACCGAGTACCTGAGCCGCAAGCCCAAGGCGCTCTCCGGTGGCCAGCGGCAGCGCGTCGCGATGGGCCGGGCGATCGTGCGTGAGCCGCAGGTCTTCCTCATGGACGAGCCGCTGTCCAACCTGGACGCCAAGCTCCGCGTGCAGACCCGTACCCAGATCGCCAGCCTGCAGCGGCGGCTCGGCATCACCACCGTGTACGTCACCCACGACCAGGTCGAGGCCCTGACCATGGGCGACCGGGTCGCGGTGCTCAAGGACGGGCTGCTGCAGCAGGTCGACTCGCCGCGGAACATGTACGACCGCCCGGCCAACCTCTTCGTCGCCGGCTTCATCGGCTCGCCGGCCATGAACCTGGTCGAGGTCCCGATCGCCGACGGCGGCGTGAAGTTCGGCAACAGCGTCGTTCCCGTCAGCCGCGAGGCCCTCGCCGCCGCGGCCGACAAGGGCGACAAGACCGTCACCGTCGGCGTCCGCCCGGAGCACTTCGACGTCGTCGAGCAGAACGGCGGCGCCACCAAGACCCTGGCCAAGGCGGCCAGCGACGCCCCGGCCGGGCTCCCGGTCACCGTCAACGTGGTCGAGGAACTCGGCGCCGACGGCTACGTCTACGGCAGCGCCGAGGTCGGCGGCTCGACCAAGGACCTCGTCGTCCGCGTCAACGGCCGCCAGGTGCCGGAGAAGGGCAGCGTGCTCCACGTCGTCCCGCGCCCCGGCGAGACCCACGTCTTCGCCACCTCCACCGGCGAGCGCCTCACCGACTGACGCCCTCCCCGCCGCCGTCCCTCCCCTCTCTCGGGATCACCCAACCACCCCCGTACGGGCGGATTTCCGGGCGGGGACCGGGGGGATGACGGAGACGCTGGGCACTGGTAGCCGACACGCGCCGCGCATCCGCCGCAATGCGGATGCGCGGCGCTGTCGTAGTGAAATCCCCGCAGAACAGGCATTTCGATCCGTGTGCGTCAACACGCGAATCGCATGTGGATGCCATGTCATCCCTCAACAGGGTGACTAAATGTCGCCAAATCATCACTGCTCGCTACGATCGCGGGCATGAACCAGGCCGCCCGCCGTATCGGCAGAACCCTCGCCTTCGTCCTCCCCGTCGTTCTCATCCTCTCCGGCACCCTGGCGGTCACCGCCGTGCCGTGGGCCGGGAACTCCGGGGACTCGGTGCTCACCGCCTCCTCCAAGAACGCCTCCAGCCAGGCCGGCCAGCGCCCCCAGCACGAGGTGCTGCGCGACCAACTCCTCACCGAACTCCAGGAGAAGGACCCCGGCGTGGCCCTCACCGACCTCCAGGAGGCCATCACGGAGCGCCCCTCGCTCGCCCGGCACTGCGCCTCCATCGCGCGGGCGCTCGGCCGCGCGGCGGTCGCCAAGTACGGCGGCGCCGCCCACCGCGCCCACGCCTTCTCCCGGCCCGTGTGCGACACCTCGTTCGCCTCCGGCGTCGCCCAGGCCAACTGAGGCCCGACAGCGGGCCGCCTCCGGCATCCGCCGCCGGCCCGCCGCTCGGCCCGCCGCGTGAGATGTGACCCGTCGTACGAGTCGGCATGCGAGGTCCAGCGTCTGGTCGGCGTCCGCGCCGGCCAGCACTTATCGTGCGGACCATGACCGACGATCCCATCCGTCCCACGACCCCTGCCGGCCCCGACGCGCCCCATCGGCGGCCGGCACCCGGCGGGCCCGCGCGCGCCGCCACCCCCGGCACCGCCACCCCCGGCACCGCCACCCCCGGCACCGCCACCCCCGGCACCGCCGCCGCCACGGGCCCGTCCGTGGCCGCGGGCTCCCCGTCGCCCGCCGCGGCGCCCGAGCGCGCCCCGCGCCCCGCCGCGGACTCCGCCGCCCCCACCCAGGCCGTCATCCTCGCCGGCGGCCAGGGCTCGCGGCTGCGCCCGTACACCGATGACCGCCCTAAGCCGATGGTCGAGATCCCCGGCACCGGGACCCCGATCATCGGCCACCAGCTCAACTGGCTGGCCACCGAGGGCGTGACGGACGCCGTCGTCTCCTGCGGCCACCTCGCCGAGGTCCTTGAGGACTGGCTGGCCAGCGCCGACCTCCCGCTCCGTGTCACCACCGTCGTCGAGAACGAGCCGCTCGGCCGCGGCGGCGGCCTCAAGTACGCCGCCGCCTCGCTCCCCGACCCGGACCGGCCCTGGTACGCCACCAACGGCGACATCTGGACCCGGTTCTCGCTGCGCGAGATGGCGGGCTTCCACCACGAGCGCGACGCGGCGGCCACCCTCGCGCTGGCCAGGCCGCGCATCCCGTGGGGCGCGGTGGAGACCGACGAGTTCGGGCACGTCCTCGACTTCATCGAGGCGCCTCCGTCGCCGTACCTGATCAACGCCGGCGTGTACGTGTTCTCCGCCGACTTCACCACCCTGCTGCCCGACCGAGGCGACCACGAGCGGACCACCTTCCCCCGCCTCGCACGCGAACGCCGGCTGGCGGGCTACCCGCTGCCGCACGGCGCGTACTGGCGCGCCATCGACACCGCCAAGGACCTCACGGAGGCCGCGAAGGAACTGGCCACCGGCGGCCCGGCGGACAAGGGCTGAGCCGGACACGGCTCGCACGCCCCGAGGCCGCCGTGTGACGGCGCGCGGGCCTCGACCGACGGCGGCCCCCAGCGGGCCCACGGCCCCCGTACGCGCGCCCGTACCAACGGCAGCAGCGGCGCCCCGGTGGGACGCCGCTGCTGTACGAGGAGGCGTACGGGGCCGCGGTGGGCTCGTACGCCGGAGTGGCTAGCCGAGCAGGCCGCCGAGGGCGCCCTCGCGGCCCATGCCGCCGCTCGTACCGCCTCCGCTGGTGCTGTCGGAGTCGCTCTCCAGGTCGCTGTCGCTGGCCGGGGGCGGGGCCTGCCGCTGTTGCTGGGGCGCGGACTGCGGGGCCTCGGGCTGCGCCTGCGGGGCGGTCTGGGCGCCCGAGGTCTGGCTGCTGGTCTGGCCGCCACCGACCTGGCTCTGTTGCTGCTGCTGTCGCACCCGGGGCTGGCTCGGCCCCGCGGTCAGCCCTCCGGGGGCCGGTTGCTGCCCGGTGACGCCCGGCGTGCTCGCCACGCTGGGGGCCGACGAGGCGGGGCTCGGCGTGCCGTCGGCCGCGGACGGCGAACCGCTCCGCTTGTCCTCCGGACCGCGGCTGCCGGGCGACTTGCTCGCCTCGGGCGTGCCCGGCAGCGGCTTGCCGGGCAGGTGGTTGGTCGGCGGCTCGCTCGGTCCCGGCACCCGCACGGTGTCCGAGGAGCGCACCGCGCCACCCAGCATCGAGCCGATCAGCAGCGTCAGGCCGGTGATCACGGCCGCCAGCACCGAGCCGCGCCGCAGCACGCGGCGGCGCAGGTCGCGGACCTCGACGCGCGGCCCGAGCCGCCGCCACGCCTCGCCCGCGAGCCGGGCGTCCATCGAGTAGACCGGCGCCCCGGCGATGATCAGCGGGCTCCACGCGGCGAGGTAGATGATGTCGGGCGCGTCGTACGCCGCCACGGTCCGCCAGCTCACCGTCACCAGCAGCGCGGCCGACAGCAGCGCCCCGACCGACGCGGCGAGCCGCTGCCACAGCCCGAACACGGTCAGCACTCCGACCACGACCTGCGAGAACGCGATGGTCAGGCCGGCGCCCACGGGGTGTTCGAGCGCGAAGTCACGCAACGGGGACGCCACGTCCCACGGGTGCAGCGACTGCAACCAGATGACCATCGACCCGCGCTCGCCGCCGTCGAAGTACACCGGGTCGCAGAGCTTGCCCATGCCCGCGTAGATCGAGATGAAGCCGAGGAAGACGCGCAGCGGGAGCAGCACGACGCCCAGGTTCATCCGGCGCCCGGGGTAGTACGCGTGGCGCACGGCGTCGGGGTTGCGCCGCCCGCGCGCCGCGCGCCGCGACGCGCCGGCGGGGCCGGTGTCCGTCTCGTCGGCGGCGTCGGCGTACGCCGCCGAGTGCCACCGCGCCGTGCCGTCGTCACCGCCGGCGACGGGGCCGATCACCGTGGTGTGTTCGCCGGTGTCGAGCCCGTCGTCCGGTGAGTCGGCGTCCGGGCTGCCGTCGAACCGGCCGCGCGCGTACCGCGTGCCACCCGGCGGGGTCTCGTCGTTGTACGGCGTGCGGGGGCCGATGACCAGGGCCTGGGCGGGGGGCTCGGGCTGTCCGACGGCGACGCGCGGCAGCACCTGGGTGGCGCCCACGTCACCGCCGGGGCCCTCGGGTTCGCCGTACGGGGTGGTCGCGGCGCCGGAGGTGGGGCTCGGCGGGCGCACGGTGCGCGTGGCGCCGGTCGTCGCGGTGGCGGCGAGGCTGGCCTCGGACTGTCGTACGGCCTGCAGGAGTTGGGTCGCCGCGCCGTCGCCCGGGCTCGTACGACCGCTCCACACCACCGGGGCTCTGCGCCGCGCCGGGCGCGCTCCCAGGCCGGCACCAGCCCCGGCGAGCGCGGCCATCCGCGCCGTCTCCACGAGCGCGCTGCTCTTGACGGGGGTCGCGAGCTGCACTCGGAAACTCGCGTGGGAGACCACGACCTGCGCGGGGTCGCTCGGCACCTTCGCCATGTTCAGGCGCGGCTCGTCGTCAAATCCCGGTGAGCGTCCCCCCGGAGGTGTGCGGGGTGTTCTGGTGTCCACGCTCATCTAACCGAGTGACCCCCGGTTAAGACACTGCCTTGACCGCCTCGAAACTGTCCGAGACCCGTCAAGCCCGCCGTCGCCTCACCCAAGCGCAGGCCAGCGCCGCCCGGCGGCACGCCGGGCGGCGCGAAACGAGCCGCGCCCCTCGCCTCTCACGGGCCCGCCCGGCCCGCCGCCGCGAACCGCGCGGCGGGCCGACGCGCCGCCGCTCAGCGACGGCGGCGGCGAGCCGCCTCGTACAGCACCACGCCGGCCGCGACGCCCGCGTTCAGGGACTCCGCGCCGCCCGGCATGGCGATGCGTACCCGCAGGTCACAAGTCTCGCTGACCAGGCGCGACAGGCCCTTGCCCTCGCTGCCGACCACCACGACGAGCGGACCGTCCAGCGCCTCGACCTCGCTCAGCTCCAGCTCGCCGTCGGCGGCCAGGCCGACGACCGTGATGCCGGCCTTCTGGTACGCCTCCAGCGCGCGCGTCAGGTTGGTGGCGCGGGCGACGGGGGTGCGCGCCGCCGTGCCGGCCGACGTCTTCCACGCGCCGGCCGTCATGCCGGCCGCGCGCCGCTCGGGCACGACGACGCCGTGCCCGCCGAACGCGGAGACGGAGCGGACGACCGCGCCGAGGTTGCGCGGGTCGGTGACCCCGTCGAGGGCGACGATCAGCGGGTCCTCGCCGGCGTCGAACGCCTCGGCGGCCAGGTCCTCGGGGTGCGCGTAGTCGTACGGCGGGACCTGGAGCACCAGGCCCTGGTGGTTGAGCCCGTTGGTCATGCGGTCCAGCTCGGGGCGCGGGGCCTCCATGAGGTTGATGCCGCCGCGCTCGGTCGCCAGCCGCAGGGCGTCGCGCACCCGCTCGTCGCTGTCGATGAACTGCTGCACGTACAGCGCGCTGGCCGGCACGCCGTCGCGCAGCGCCTCGAAGACGGAGTTGCGCCCCACGACCAGCTCGTTGGTGCCCTTGGGCCCGCCACGGCGCGGCGCGGGCCGCTTGGCCGCCTGCCGCACCTTGGCGTTGGCCGCCCGCTGCTTGACGTGTCCCTTACGCATCTCGGCGGGCGGGGTCGGGCCCTTGCCCTCCAGGCCCCGGCGCCGCTTGCCGCCGCTGCCGACCGTCGCGCCCTTCTTGTTGGACGTGCGGCGGTTCCTGCGCTGGCTGTTACCGGCCATGGGTCACCTGTCTCTTACTGCTCACTGCTCAGCCCGTACTGCTCAGCAAAAAAGTCGATGTTACGGAAAGTGTGCCGCCCGGCGTACCGCGCGGCACACCGAGCCGTTCCGGCGTGGCTTTCTGTTCCGCTGTCCGCCCAGCTCAGCGGGGTCCCAGCTCCCAGCGCGGGCCGGACGGAGTGTCCTCAATCACCAGTCCGGACTGCTGGAGCTGGTCGCGGATGGCGTCCGCCGTGCCGTAGTCCTTGCGGGTGCGCGCGGCCTGCCGCTGCTCCAGTACGAGGCGCACCAGCGAGTCCACGACGCCGTGCAGGTCCTCACCGCGCTCGCCGCCGGACGACCAGCGCTCGTCCAGCGGGTCGAGGCCGAGCAGGCCGAGCATGGCGCGCACCTCGGCGAGCCGGGCGACCGCGGACTCCTTGTCGTCCGCGGTCAGCGCCGAGTTCCCCTGCCGGACCGTGGTGTGGATGATCGCGAGGGCCTGCGGGACGCCGAGGTCGTCGTCCATCGCCTCCGCGAAGGCCGGCGGCACCTCGGCGGCGGGCTCGACCGGGCCGGCCTTCTCGACCACGCGCTGGACGAAGCCCTCGATCCGCGCGAACGCGGACTCCGCCTCGCGCAGGGCCTCCTCGCTGT
This sequence comes from Streptomyces sp. 71268, assembly GCF_029392895.1. NCBI lineage: Bacteria > Bacillati > Actinomycetota > Actinomycetes > Kitasatosporales > Streptomycetaceae > Streptomyces > Streptomyces sp. 71268. The sequence goes on along the minus strand of NZ_CP114200.1, from coordinate 4,876,845 downwards.
ACTCGATCATCGACCGGTAGTGCGGGGTGCCCAGGTAGTAGCGGAGCACGATGGGGCGCCAGCGCTTGACCATCTCGGAGACGAGCACCGAGTTGCCGAGCGACTTGCTCATCTTCTCGCCGCTCATGGTCACCCAGGCGTTGTGCACCCAGTAGTCGGCGAAGCCGTCGCCGTACGCCTTGGCCTGCGCGATCTCGTTCTCGTGGTGCGGGAAGATTAGGTCGATGCCGCCGCCGTGGATGTCGAAGCGGCGGCCCAGGTACTTGTGGGCCATAGCCGAGCACTCCAGGTGCCAGCCGGGTCGGCCACGGCCCCAGGGCGTGGGCCAACTCGGCTCGCCGGGCTTGGCCGCCTTCCACATCGCGAAGTCGCGCCCGTCGCGCTTGCCGGCGCCGACGTCGCCGGCGTTCGGCAGGTTGTCCAACTCCTGGTTGGACAACTGGAGATACTCCGGGAAGGACCGCACGTCGAAGTAGACGTTGCCGTCGACGGCGTACGCGTGACCGCGCTCGATCAGACCGCTCATCATCTCGATCATTTCCGGGACGTGCCCGGTCGCGCGCGGCTCGTAGGTGGGCGGCAGGCAGCCGATCGCCTCGTACGCGTCGTTGAAGGCGCGCTCGTTGCGATAGCCGATGGACCACCACGGCTCGCCGCTCTCGGCGGCCTTGACCAGAATCTTGTCGTCGATGTCGGTGACGTTGCGGATGAACGTCACGTCATAGCCGCGGTAGGTGAACCAGCGGCGCATGATGTCGAAGTTCAGGCCCGACCTGATGTGCCCAATATGCGGTGCGGCCTGCACGGTCGCGCCACAGAGGTAGATCGAGACACAGCCCGGCGTCAGCGGGGTGAAGTCACGGGTCTGCCGGGCGCTGGTGTCGTACAGGCGAATGGTCACGCCACAAGGGTAGTCGGAACAGGGCAGTGCCCCGCGACCCCCGGGCCCGCGCGGACACAGAAGCGTGATATTCGGCGCGCTTCGGTCAGATCGTGGGGCGCTGTGCGGCGGGGGTGCGGTGGCGACGGGGTCGGCCGGCGGACCGGCAGGGGTCGGAGCCGGCCTGGGTCAGAGTCGGCCGACGACCTTGCGCGGCGTCACCCGGATCACGACCCGCTCCGCGTCCTCCCCGCTGCGCGGGTTGAACTCCGCGTACGTCTTGCCGGTGTACTTCAGCGACAGCTCGTCGATCAGCTCCTGGCCGCCCTCGGTGCCAACGGTCGCGGTGCCGCGGATCTCGGCGTAGGTGTACGGCGCGTCCGCCGGGTTGACCAGCACGGTCACCCGCGGGTCGGCGGCGAGGTTCTTCTCCTTGCGACGGCCGACGGTGGTGGAGATCAGCAGGTCGTCCCCGTCACGCTTGACCCAGACCACGGAGAGCTGCGGACTCCCGTCGGGCTGGATGGTCGCGATGGTCACGAAGACCGGCCCGTCGAGGATGCGCTTGAGGTCTTCGGAGAGTACGGCTGACACGGTGGGTCCTTCCGTCACGTCGATCGCCTGGCGGTCTCGCCCGGCAGTGGATCACGGGGCAGGTTCCTCGATGGGTACCCAACAGCCCCGGGCCCACCCGCATTCCCCACCCGCGCGTGAGCCGTACGGAGCAGCGCGCCCGGCGCCGACTCGGCCGCGTGCGGGGCCCGGGCCCCGCACGCGTGGAGGCGGTGACTCACGCGGGTCACCGCCCCGGACCGGCGCTCGGCGCGCGGCTCAGCGGCGTACGACCAGAGCCGTCGCGATCGCGGCCAGGCCCTCGCCGCGACCGGTGAAGCCCAGGCCGTCGGTGGTCGCGCCGGAGACGGAGACGGGGGCGCCGACCGCGGCGGACAGCACCTCCTGGGCCTCCTCGCGTCGCTTGCCGATCTTCGGGCGCGGGCCGACCACCTGCACGGCCACGTTGCCGATGGTGAAGCCCGCCGCGCGCACGATGCGGGCCGCCTCGGTGAGCAGGGTCAGGCCCGACGCGCCGGCCCACTCCGGGCGGCCGGTGCCGAAATGGGCGCCGAGGTCGCCGAGGCCGGCGGCGGAGAACAGGGCGTTGCACGCGGCGTGGGCGACGACGTCCGCGTCGGAGTGACCCGCGAGACCCGGCCCCTCCCCCTCCCAGCGCAGGCCCGCGCACCACAGCTCGCGGCCCTCCTCGAAGGCGTGGATGTCGGTGCCGATGCCGACCTGGGGGAGCACCACGGCGGGCTGCTCGGCGGGCGACTCAGAACCCATCGTTGGCCCTCCTGCGGGCGAGTACGGCCTCGGCCAGGACCAGGTCGAGCGGCCGGGTCACCTTGAACGCCTCCTCGTGGCCGGGGACGACCACCACGTCGCGGCCGATGCGCTCGACCATGCCCGCGTCGTCGGTGGCGCCCTCGCCCGCCAGCTCGACGCGCTCGTGCGCCTCGACCAGCGTGGCCCGGTCGAAGCCCTGCGGGGTCTGGACGGCCCGTAGCCTGGCCCGTTCCGGGGTGCCGACGACCGGTTCCGGCTCGCCGCCGGTACGCGGCTCGACCTGCTTCACGGTGTCCGCCAGCGGCAGCGCGGGAACCACGGCCGGCGCGCCGGAGCGCACCGCGCCCGCCACCGCGTCCACGACGTCCACCGGCACCAGCGGGCGCGCCGCGTCGTGCACGAGGACGACGCTGACGTCATCGGGGAGGGCGGCGAGGCCGAGGCGTACGGACTCCTGGCGGGTCTGGCCGCCGGGAACGACGACGACCTCGGTCTTCTCGGCGACGGACTCGGCGAGCGGGTGCGCGTCGAGCAGTCTGCGGACCTCGGTGGCGCCGTCCGACGGGGCGACGACGACCACGAGCGAGACGGCGCGCGAGGCGGCCATCGCGCGCACGGCGTGGACCAGCATGGGCGTGCCGTTCAGGGCGCGCAGCGCCTTCGGCGCGCCCGGGCCGAGGCGGACGCCTCGGCCGGCGGCGGGAATGACGGCGGCGGTGCGCACGGGACGCGTGTCGGTGGAGTCGGCACGGTCTGATGCGGACATTGCGTTGGCGTTCAGGTTTGCTTCCTCGGCCGAGTTGGGTATGGCCAGAGCGTGCCGGGCGCAGCGGCCCGATCAGCCCCTTCCGTGACGACTGGTCGAGCCAGTGCCCGAGCCCGGCACACCAATCGCCGCACACGTGATGTAACCGCACACAGTGTGGCGGAGCGAAGCGCAAGAACTTGCCAGTTGCCCGCCCCCTCGCCCCTGACCGCCGCCGACCGCCTGGGCCACATGGCTCTCGGGGTCGCGGCGTATCCGCATGCGCGTCTCGCCGACGGTGTCGCCCCGCGCGGACACCGCCGTGTGACCGACCGCTGTGTGACCGGACACAACCACCCCACGACACCGCGCCCCCGCACACCGGGACCGGTGAACGATCGGCGACGTGCCGTCGGGCGATCCGCCCCCGTGGGTGATCGGGACCACCGCCGTGGCCGCCGGCCCTCGCGGTGACCGGCGTACGCCAGACGCACCCGGCCAAGGCCGCCGTGTAGGCGTCGGTGACGCGTGCGGGTGGTGGTGCGTGGGATTGCCGAGGTGCGCCGTACTGCCAAAGCGTGCTGCCGTATGCCGAACCGTGCTGCGTGGAGCTGCGGGAAAGCGTGCTTCACCGGCGCGGACGCGCCGACAGGTGCGACCGGACGACAGATGCCGCAGTGCCCGGCGTAGGGATCGCGTCCTCGGGACGCGACCGCCACTCGGGCACTGCGGCAGGTGTACGTCCGTCAGAACGTCCCGGACACCGGCAACGACCCCGTGTCCGTGGGTTCGCAGAAAGTCCTCAGGATGCGAGAACTTCGTCGAGCAGGGCCTCAGCCTTGTCTTCGTTGGTGCTTTCCGCGAGAGCGAGTTCGCTGACCAGGATCTGCCGGGCCTTGGCGAGCATGCGCTTCTCACCAGCGGAAAGACCGCGCTCACGCTCACGACGCCACAGGTCGCGCACGACCTCGGCGACCTTGATCACGTCACCGGACGCGAGCTTCTCCAGGTTTGCCTTGTAACGACGGGACCAGTTCGTGGGCTCCTCCGCATACGGTGCGCGCAGCACCTCGAAGACCCGGTCCAGCCCGTCCTGGCCGACCACATCGCGTACGCCGACGAACTCCGCATTGTCCGCTGGTACGCGAACCGTCAGGTCGCCCTGGGCGACCTTCAGCACCAAGTAGGTCTTGTCCACGCCTTTGATCTGGCGAGTTTCGATGGCCTCGATCAGCGCGGCCCCGTGATGGGGATAGACCACGGTGTCGCCAACCTTGAACGTCATGTGACAGGTACCCCTTCCGTGGCTATCCAGAGTAACACGTGAACGCCCCGTTCTGAATGGCGTTTTCGCAGGTCAGGGCATATCTCGGGGCTTGACAACAGCACTCGGAACGTGCTTCGAGCGGCGTCGGGAAGGGGGAATTCGCAGGTGGGAGCCACTGTCCGGGCAAGGAGAAACGCGGACGTTACATCCCGCGACACCCCCGCGCGACAGGCCGTACGTCCCGGTTTGCCGGACTCTGAGCGTGCGAGTTCCGCTACTCCGTTCGGTCTCGGGCCGGCCACTCCGCGCCGTTTCCTCGAATTGATCAGGCCACGTAGATCACCTTCGTGATCAATTCACGCGACCGTCACCGAGCGCCTGCATTCCGCGCCGATATTCATCCCGGCGCGCGACGGCCGATATTCGGCGCGGGGTCCGCGCGCGGGTGATTGCGGAGCGTTCTCCCCGTACTTGTTCAACGACTGTTCACAGGCGTGTTCACCGTGTGGCGGGCGCCGCCGGGAGGAGGCCGGGGGGAAGCGCGGGCGGCGCGCGTCGGGCCCACCCCCCGCCCGGGCCGGCCTCGCGCGGGGCGGGCCCGGCCACGGTAGGGGGCCGCCCGGTGTGGGAGGCGGGTCGGGTGCGTGCTCTCGACGGCGGGTCGGTAACCTAAGCGCGCTGATAGATCCTTTTACGGGCAGCTCACCGCCGCCCCCGCCGTCCATCCGCGACCGGGCCCAGCGTTCGGCCGCCGAAGCTCGTCCTAGGAGATGCCGCCGCCGTGAGCAGCAGCCTTCGACGCGGCGCCCTCGCCGCCACCGCCCTCGTGCTCTCGATCGCCCCGCTCTCCGCCTGCGCGGCCGGGAACGACTCGCAGACGATGGAGATCAACCCGGACCACGCCCACAAGACCGTCGGCGACATCGCGGTCCAGAACGCCACGGTGATCACCCAGCCGGAGCTGGACGACGAGGGCCCCGCCGCCCTCACCGCCAAGATCTTCAACAACGGCTCGTCCGACCAGGTCCTGCGCGCCGTCACGGTCGACGGCAAGAACACCGAGGTCAAGCTGAAGCCCGCGAAGGGTTCGGGCCCGCTGGTCGTGCCCAAGGGCGGTTCGCTGACCCTCGGCGGCGAGGGGAACGCCTCCGCCGAGATCGTCGGCGGCCACGAGGCGGCCAAGGTCGGCGACGCCCAGAAGATCGTCTTCGACTTCAGCAAGACGGGCGACGTCGCGTTGCGCGTGCTGGTCGTCCCCGCCAAGGGTGACTACGCCAAGTGGGGCCCGAGCCCCGCGCCGACCACCAAGCCCACCGAGACCGTGAAGCCCACGGGCAAGCCGGGCGACAAGGAGTCGGGCAAGCCGTCGGACGACGAGAGCGGCGACCCGACCGGCAAGCCGGGCCAGGACGAGCAGACGCCGACCGGCACGCCCACCGGCAACGCCCAGGACGAGCAGCAGGGTGAGCAGCAGGGCCAGCAGGACGCCCAGGACGGCGCCCAGGGTGAGGAAGCCCCGGCCGGCCACTGAGCCCTGACGCACCGACGTGACGGCGCGGCCCACCCGGGCCCGCCCGCGCGCCGGTGCGGTCCGGCGTCGTACGGCCGCGAACCGGCCCGTACGACGCCTGGCCCGCCCGGCGGGCTCCGTACGCACGGCAACGCCGCGAGGGCGGCCCCCGACCGTGGGGGCCGCCCTCGCGGCGTTGCGGGGTCGGCGCCGGGTGGGGCGCCGCCCGGTGCGGTCTACGGCTCGAACTTGTAGCCCAGGCCGCGGACGGTCACCAGGTAGCGGGGCGCGCCCGGGTCGGGCTCGATCTTGGCGCGCAGCCGCTTGACGTGCACGTCGAGGGTCTTGGTGTCGCCCACGTAGTCGGCGCCCCAGACGCGGTCGATGAGCTGCATCCGGGTGAGCACGCGGCCGGCGTTGCGCAGCAACATCTCCAGCAGGTCGAACTCCTTGAGCGGCAGGTCCACCTTGCCGCCGGAGACGGTGACCACGTGCCGGTCGACGTCCATCCGCACCGGGCCCGCCTCCAGGGCGGCCGGCGTGACCTCCTCGGGCTCGCCGCGGCGGCGGAGCACCGCGCGGATGCGGGCCACCAGCTCACGGGAGGAGAAGGGCTTGGTGACGTAGTCGTCGGCTCCTATTTCCAGGCCGACGACCTTGTCGATCTCGCTGTCCTTGGCGGTCACCATGATGACCGGGACGTTGGAGCGCCCGCGCAACTGGCGGCAGACCTCCGTGCCGGGCAGGCCGGGCAGCATGAGGTCGAGCAGCACCAGGTCGGCGCCGTTCCGCTCGAACTCGTCCAACCCTTCGGGGCCCGTTGTCGCGATGGCGACCTCAAAACCCTCCTTGCGGAGCATGTACGACAAAGCGTCGCTGAACGATTCCTCGTCCTCGACAACGAGCACTCGGGTCACGGAAGGACCTCCGGGGCGAACTCAGGGGCGCGAAGCGCCTTCCAGCTACGGGTGGTGGGCGACGGGAGGGGGTTCATTGGTGAAGGTCTCATAGGAACGGTCGGGGTCCTCGTCGTCGAGGTCGTCCGGCTCGATCAAGGAGTTTCCGCCCTTGCGCCGCCCGGAGGCGGCCGCGGCCTCGGCCCGGTCGCGTACGCCACCGGCTTCCGGGAGCCGCAGGGTGAAGGTGGAGCCCTGGCCCTCAGCGCTCCACACCGTGACCTCCCCGCCGTGCGAGGCGGCCACGTGCTTGACGATGGCGAGGCCGAGGCCGGTCCCGCCGGTGGCGCGCGAGCGCGCCGGGTCGACGCGGTAGAACCGCTCGAAGATCCGTTCGCGGTCCTTCTCCGAGATGCCGATGCCCTGGTCGGTCACGGCCACCTCGATGAGGTCGCCGCCGGGGGCCGCGATGCGCCGGGCGGCGATGCCGACGCGGGTGCGCGCCGGACTGTAGTTCACCGCGTTCTCCACCAGGTTGCCAAGGGCCGCGGCGAGCTGGCCGCGATTTCCCCACACGTGCAGGTCGGCGGTGCCGCCGGTGGCCATCGTGATCTGCTTGGTGCCGGCCTGGTGGCGGCAGCGGTCGATGGCCTCGGCGACGAGTTCGTCCACGCGGACCGGCTCGGCGTCCTCCAGCGGGTCGTCGTTCTGCACCCGGGAGAGGTCGATCAGTTCCTGGACCAGGCTGGTCAGCCGGGTCGCCTCGATCTGCATGCGGCCGGCGAAGCGGGTCACGGCCTCCGGGTCGTCCGAGGCGTCCATGACGGCTTCGGACAGCAGCGACAGGGCGCCGACCGGGGTCTTGAGCTCGTGGCTGACGTTGGCGACGAAGTCGCGGCGTACGGCCTCGATGCGGCGGGCCTCGGTCAGGTCCTCGACCAGCAGCAGCACCAGCCGGGAGCCGAGCGGGGCGACCCGGGCGGAGACCGCGAGGGCCTCGCCGCGGCCCGTGCCACGGCGCGGCAGGTCCAGTTCCACCTGGCGTATCTCACCGTCGCGACGGGTGTCGCGGGCCATGTGCAGCATCGGTTCGACAGCGAGCTTCCCGCCTCGCACCAGACCGAGCGCGTACGCCGCCGAGCTGGCCTTGACCACCGCGTCCTCCTCGTCGAGGACGACCGCGGAGGACCGCAGCACGGAGAGCACGGTGTCGACACCGGGCGGCAGCGCGGCGTCGGTGTGGAGTGAGGAGCGCGTGGGCTTCGCCTGGTCGCGCTCGCTCCAGCGGAACGCCAGCATGGCGATGACGCCGGTGCAGAGCCCGGCGATCGCTGCCACAGCGGCGATTGCCGCGTCCACGTTCATGGCTCCAGGTTAGGCGCCTGCTCGGACCGCTCCACAGCCAAATGGGGGTCGACCAGGTGAGACGTTGCCGATAGTTCACCACGAGGACGCGACCGGTTCACTATCCAGGCTTCAGGCCGGGACGTACGACACCACTCGGACCACGGGGGTTGCCGAGAGTTCACCGTTAGGTCGTGATGGGTTTACTTGGCGGGCCGGAACCGGACTCGTTTCGGCCACACCGTGGGAGCGTGGGGCTGACAGCCCTACGGGACCCCCAGCGAGAGAAGGTAAGTGATGCGGGACGCGTACCACGAGGAGCTCGATTCGATCGGTGAAAGTCTGGTCGAGATGGCCCGGCTCGTCGGATCGGCCATCGGCAGGGCCACCACGGCCATGCTGGATGCGGACCTGAAGCTCGCGGAGAGCGTCATCGCCGCCGACCAGAAGGTCGACGACCTCCAGCACGACCTCGAGGCGCGGGCGATAGCCCTGCTCGCCCGCCAGCAGCCGGTCGCCACGGACCTGCGGATCGTGGTCACCAGCCTGCGGATGAGCGCCGACCTGGAGCGCTCCGGCGACCTCGCGCAGCACGTCGCGAAGCTCGCCCGGCTGCGCTTCCCCGAGTCGCCCGTCCCCCGCGACCTGGCCGCCACCATCCTGGAGATGGGCCAGCTCGCGCAGCGCCTGATGGCCAAGGCCGCCGAGGTGATCATCACCAAGGACGTGGACCTGGCGCTCCAGTTGGAGCAGGACGACGACGCCATCGACATGCTCCACCGCACGCTCTTCCAGCACCTGATGGACGACCGCTGGAAGCACGGCATCGAGACGGCCGTGGACGTGACGCTCCTCGGCCGCTACTACGAGCGCTTCGCCGACCACGCGGTCTCCGTGGCCAAGCGGGTCGTCTACCTGGTCACCGGCGAGCACGCGGACGAGATCGCGCCGGCCACGCCGGTCGCACCGGTCGACACCGAGTCACCGGCGTAACCCGCGCGTCCCGGGTAACTCGGGTAACTCGCGGCCGGGCGCACGGCCGCCATGCGGGCGCCGGGCCCCCCTCCCTGAGCCCGGCGCCCGCCCCTCTCCCCTCCCTCTTGCCTGCTCCCCTGCTCCCCTTCTTCCTCTCCCCTCCGCCCTTCCTTTCTCCTTCCTCCTTCCTTCTCCGCTCGTTTCGCGCGCCCTCCCGTGGGCCCGCGCTCCGGTCTCCTGCCTGGCCGGCGCGCGGGCCTTTGGCGTGTACGGGCCGGGGGCGGGTCTTGTCTGCGGTACGGGTACGGGTGTGGTCCCGGCCTCACGGGGCGTACGCGGTCGGTCCGGGTACGTGGGCTGGGCCGGGCGCCCTGAAGCGGGGATGGAGGTTGGCTGGTGCGCGGGACGGGGCCCGGTGGGGCTGGCGCGGGGCGGTGGGGCGCGGGGCGCGGCCGGGCGGGGTGGGTACGGCCGGCTGCCGCGCAGGTCGGGCCGGGTTGCGGTGACCGAGGTTGGGCGGGGCGGGTTTTGGTGGCGTAGCGACGGGCGTGCGGGCATTCGCGGCGTACGGACCGCGATGCGCCTACGCGCCGCTTACGCGCCGTTCCGCGCCCCTCGGGGCCCGACGTTCACTGGAGGCTCCGCGGTACGCCTGCGAGGAGGACTCACATGTCAGACACCCCGACCTCCAACCCAACCCCGACGGAGCAGCCGCCCACCCCGACCCCGGCCCGGCCACTGCTCGGCAACTGCGGGTGCGGCTCCGGTTGCCAGTGCGGCTGCCAGTCGGGCGGCCCGTGCAGTTGCTCCGGCGGCTGCGGCTAGCGGTAAGCGGCTGCGCCGCGGGGTGCGCACCACGCACCCGCTGCTACGCCGAACGGCCTCCCACCCGCGCGGAAACCGCGAGTGGGAGGCCGTTGCGTACGGGGCGCGCACTCGATGCCACCTTGTGCGACTCGTCTGACCAGAGCACGGTTCAAGGGGACGCTGCTCGGTGCTCTGCTGCAGGACCACCTGAGAAGGGCGGTACGTCGTGGGTTCGGCCAGCCAATGGGCACGTGAAACCTTCGGAGACATAGCCGGTGAACTGGCGGACATCGTCCCGGCTTGCCTCCGCCGGGCTCATGAACGCGCCAGGACCGGGCATGAGGGCGTGCACACGCAGACGCTCGAAGCCTACGGGCATGGTCTCTACGCGGTGCAGTACGAGGAACTGGCCGCCGGCCTCTCCGGACTGGGAGAAGCCGTGCGTATGCAGGGACGCACGATGATGCTCGTCCGTGGCCGCCTGATCTACCCACTCCGCTACGCGAAGAAGGACGTCCCCGTCACCACCGCGCGGCTCCCTCGGTCCTCCGGCTTCCGAGCGGACCTGATCCGCCGTCATGGCCCGCCACCCATGCAGCAGGCACTCGACCTGGGCTTGGGAGAACTCGATGACTCCGAGGTACACCCTGACCTGGAGCTACTCCCCGAGGACGTGCGGCTCGTCCTCGTCGCCTATGCCTGCTCGATGGAGGCGGGCGTCATGCGCGTCGAATGGGGTTCCGCGGAGTTGCGTCGTGAGGACCGGTACCTGGTCTGGCACCGACACGAGCCGCTGCCGCTCAACGGCTGACGCCGGTCTGGGCGCGTGCCGTGCGACGGGGGCTGGCCCGGGGCGGCGTCGACGCGCCCCAGGCGGGCGGCGGCGAGCCGCAGGGCAGAGCCGGGCGCACGGCTCCTGGATCGACCGGCGGTGTCCGCCGTGACCGCACACACGGGAACCTCGCGCGGGGCGCTGGCGGCCTGATTTTCTCCGTACACCACCAACATCGCGCGGAGGTCGCCACATGTCCGTGACACGGACCGACATCGACGAGGACGCCTTGGAGCGCGTCTTGGCGCTGTCCAAGGTCAGGACCAGGGAGGAGGCGGTCAATCTCGCTTTGCGCTTCTACGTCGAGCGGCAGGAGCGAGCGGCACAGATCAGCCGACACTTCGAGCGTGCGCGTGAGTGGGGTGCCGTCGAGGGCGCCGATCGAATGCACCAGGCGGAGAAGAACAACCGGTGATCTACCTGCTCGACACACCCGGCTTGGTCTGACGGCTGCCGCACTGTCGCCCGGCACGCATCCGACCTGAGCGAGCACAACGTCCACCACATCGCCTGAGGCGCCCGCGCCGCACCACGCCCCCCAGACGGCCCGAGCGCGCAAAAGAACCCCCTGCCTGCCAGTGACCGCAGGTAGGGGGCTCTTTCGATGTGCTTACTTCTTCTTCCCCTGGTTCTTGACCGCCTCGATGGCGGCCTTCGCCGCCTCCGGGTCGAGGTAGGTGCCGCCGGGGTTGGTCGGGCGGAAGTCGGCGTCCAGTTCGTAGGAGAGGGGGATGCCGGTGGGGATGTTGAGGCCCGCGATGTCGGTGTCGGAGATGCCGTCGAGGTGCTTGACCAGGGCGCGGAGGCTGTTGCCGTGCGCGGCCACCAGGACGGTGCGGCCCGCGAGGAGGTCGGGGATGATGCCGTCGTACCAGTACGGCATCATCCGCACGACGACGTCCTTGAGGCACTCCGTGCGCGGGCGCAGCTCGCTCGGGATGTCGGCGTAGCGCGGGTCCTCGCTCTGGGAGTACTCGGCGCCGTCCTCCAGCGGGGGCGGCGGGGTGTCGTACGAGCGGCGCCAGAGCATGAACTGCTCCTCGCCGAACTCGGCCAGGGTCTGCGCCTTGTCCTTGCCCTGGAGCGCGCCGTAGTGCCGCTCGTTCAGCCGCCAGGAGCGGTGCACGGGAATCCAGTGCCGGTCGGCGGCTTCCAGGGCGAGCTGCGCGGTGCGGATGGCGCGCTTCTGGAGCGAGGTGTGGACCACGTCGGGCAGCAGGCCGGCCTCCGTCAGCAGCTCACCGCCGCGGACCGCCTCCTTCTCGCCCTTGTCGTTGAGGTTGACGTCCACCCAGCCGGTGAACAGGTTCTTCGCGTTCCACTCGCTCTCGCCGTGGCGGAGCAGGATCAGCTTGTACGGTGCGTCGGCCATGCCCCGAGCGTAATGGACGCCCCGTGGCGGCCCGTTGCCCGCCCGGCCGGCCGGGCTGCCCCCGGTAGGCCCGCTCGGCGGCTCGCGCGGGGCGCGTGCGGCCGCGTGACCAGCGCAACAGTTGACGGTTTCCGCCAAATGACTAGCAGTCGAGAGCCCGTTCGACGTAAGTTACGACTACTGGCAGAGCCTCTTACATGGCGTGCCGCACGCTCGGAGCTACCCGCCACCTCCCCCACGTTCTCATCCGTTGTTTCGCCCCTCGGAGGATTGTCATGTCCGCTACCGCCATGAGACGGGCCGTGCGCGAGAGCGTGTCCGGTCTGCCGCGGGAGTTCTGGTGGCTGTGGACCAGCACCCTGGTGAACCGCCTGGGCGGGTTTGTCGCCACCTTCATGGCCCTCTACCTCACGTTGGAGCGCGGCTACTCGGCCACGTTCGCCGGGCTCGTCGCCGCGCTGCACGGGCTCGGCAGCGTGGTCTCGTCGCTGGGCGCGGGGGTGATGACCGACCGGCTCGGGCGGCGGCCCACGATGCTGATCGCCCAGCTCTCCACCGCCGTGTCGGTGGCCGTGCTCGGCTTCATGACGCACCCGGTGGCGATCGCCGCGGTGGCCTTCGTCGTCGGGATGGCCAGCAACGCGTCGCGGCCCGCCGTGCAGGCGATGATGGCCGACATCGTGCGCCCCGAGGACCGGGTCCGGGCCTTCGCCCTCAACTACTGGGCCATCAACCTGGGCTTCGCGTTCTCCTCCATGGGCGCGGGCTTCATCGCCGAGTACAGCTACCGGGCCGGGTTCGTCGGCGAGGCCGTCATGACGCTGATCTGCGCGGTGCTGGTCTTCATCAAGCTGCCCGAGTCGCGTCCCGAACGGGCGAAGGACGCCAGCGGCGCCGTGGTCGAGCCGGAGGTCGGGCTCGGCACGGTGCTGCGCGACGGCCGCTTCATGAGCGTGGTCGGGCTCTCGTTCCTCATCGCCCTGATCTTCCAACAGGGTTACGTGGCGCTGCCGGTGGCGATGGGCGCCGACGGGTTCTCCAGCTCGGACTTCGGCGTGGCGATCGCCGTCAACGGCATCCTGATCGTGGCCCTCCAGATCCCGGTCACCCGTTACATCGAGCACCGCGACCCGCAGCGGCTGCTGATCGTCTCCTCGCTGCTGGCGGGCTACGGGTTCGGGCTCACCGCGTTCGCCGGGTCGATCGGGGTGTACGCGCTGACCGTGTGCGTCTGGACGCTGGCCGAGATCGTCAACTCCCCCACCCAGATGGGCCTGGTCGTCCGCCTCTCGCCCACCCACGGCCGGGGCCGCTACCAGGGCATGTACACCATGTCGTGGTCGGTGGCCGCGCTCGCCGCACCGCTGATCGCAGGTCAGGTCATCGACCGGTACGGCGCGGAATGGCTGTGGGGCGGCTGCGCGGTCGTGGGCTCGGCCGCGGCGCTCGGCTACTGGTTGCTGATGCGCGCGCTGCCGGCGGAGGACGCGGTGGTGGAGGTGCTGAAGCCGGACGCCGGGGCGGCGGGCGCGCCGGCGACAGGCGTTGTGGACGCGCCGGTGGCGGGCGCCGCGCAGGCGCCGGGCACGGCCCACGCGCCGGCGGCCCCCGGCGCGGAGCCGGCGGGCGCGCCCGCCGCCCCCTGAGCCGGCCGGCCTCCGGCACGGGCCCGCCCGACCCGGCGTACGCGTACGGCTGACGGCCGTACGGGACCGGGCCGGGCGGGCCGTTACCGGCGATCCGTCACGGGTGGGTCGTCACGAACGCGCCGTAACCGGCGAGTTGTCCCGGGTGGGTCGTCACGAACGCGCCGTCACCGGCGAGTCGTCACCGGCGAGTCGTCACGGGCGAGTCGTCACGGGCGGGTCGTCACGGGCGGGTCGTCACGGGCGGGTCGTCACGGGCGGGTCGGCGGCGGCCGGCCGGCTGTGAGCCGGGGGCGCCACCGGGACGTGGCTGGTCAGCCGCACTTGGGCAGGTGCGAGTGGGTAATGTTGGTGGCGTCGTGCGAGACGTGGCCCTTGACGCCGTCGATGTCGAAGCGGACCCAGTACCACCACTTGCCGTCCGCGCCCCAGCGCTTACACGAGGCGAGGACCGTGTCGTCCTCGAAGGTGACGCCGATCTTGTTCTGGAAGGGGTTCACCTTCTCCCAGATCGAGTGCCCGCCGTGCACCGTGCCCCGGACGGAGGCGACGGAGACCTCCGACCGGTCAGTGCTGGCGGCAGCCGTGGTGGTCGCGGTGGCGGCCGGGGCCGCCGTGGCCAGCGTTCCCGCCGCGAGGCCGAGCGCGGCCACAGCGGTGGCCATCCTTGCCCTGTTCATGGTCCAACCCCCTGGAAGTGGAACTGGTCGAGTGGAGCGGTGCCTGCCGCGGCGCTGTCGAGTCTCGCGGACGACGCCCGGCAGGTGATGCGCAGCGCGTGCCCGACCGTTAGCGTTCGGCGCACTCCGTCGGCGCCCCGGCCAGCCGCCGGTACTCGCCCGGCGAGAGCCCGTACGCCGCCCGGAACGCCCGGTTGAAGTCGGCCGGTCGCGGAAAGCCCCAGGTGGCGCCGATGGCGCGGACGGTGCGCCGGGACAGGGCCGGGTCGGCGAGGTCGCGCCGGCAGCGGTCGAGGCGCCGGGCGCGTATCCAGCCGGCGACCCCGAACCCCACCGGTTCGAAGAGCCGGTGCAGGGAGCGCAGCGAGACGTGGTGTGCGGCGGCGACGGCCGCCGGGCTGAGTTCCGCGTCGCCGAGGTGCCGCTCGATGAACGCCTGTACGCACAGGAGTCGGGTCTCCCGGTCGGCGCCGGCCACGGCCGCGCCGGGGCGCCGCTCGTACTGCCGGCTGAGCAGGGCCGTCAGCAGGTCGGTGAGGACGAGGCCGAGCCGGCCCGCGTCGGCCGGGGTGTACGGGGCGACGCCCGCACCGGCGGGGCGGGCGACGGCGTCGATGAACTGCCGCAGCAGCGACCCGACCGGATCGTCCGGCGGCACCCGCGTGCCGAGCAGCCCGTCCGCCCGGACGCGGTCCATCGGCAGCAACTCCCGTGGCACCTGGACCACCACCGACGACGCGGCCGCCTCGCCGGTGCGGATCTCGGCGGTGAAGGGGCGGGAGGAGTCGTAGAAGAGCAGTTCGCCGTGGCCGAGGACCAGTTCCCGGTCCCGCCAGGTGATGCACTGGCGCCCGCCGCGCACCAGCGCGAGCTGGTACAGCTCGGGGTCGGCGGCCCGGATGAGCGCCGGCGTACGCCGCGAGCGCAGGCTCTGGTACGTCATGGCCGACACCTGTACGGGCCCGAGGCCACCCGCGCGCAACGTGGCCCGGAAGTCCGCGGCGCGGTCGCTGTCCATCAGCGTCCTGAGCACCGCCCTGCCGCTCAACTCCCGCCAGGCGTCGAAGCGTTGCTCTGCCGGAAGGTCATCACTCCGGAACACCACGGACAGCACGCCGGCCCCCTTCGCCCGTCGCGACCCCCACGCGTCGGCGACGACCGTAGGCACGACCGGCGACGGAAGGCTGCATGCCGGATGAACCAGACATGTCCCGACGGGCGAGGGTCCGGAGTTGAGGGGTTGGGGGCACGGCGTTAAGGGACCGCCGGGGTCACAGGGTTACGGAGTCGCGGCGTTAGGGGGTTGAAGGGGTCCGGGGACGCGGGGTTACGGGGTCACGGGCTTACGCGCGGTCGGACGCCGGGCCGCCGCCCGGACCGCCGCGCTCCGCGTCCGCGTCGGGGCCGGGCCGCCCCTCGCCGGTCAGGTGGGTGAAGGCGGCGAGGTTGCGGGTGGACTCGCCACGGGCCGTGCGCCACGCGTACTCCTTGCGGATCGCCGACGCGAAACCCAGCTCAAGGAGGGTGTTGAAGCTGGCGTCGGCGTTCTCCAGGACGGTGCCGAGCAGCCGGTCGAGTTCGTCCGGGGTCACCGCGGCCAGCGGGAGGCGGCCGACCAGGTAGATGTCGCCGAGTCGGTCGATGGCGTAACTCACCCCGTACAGGCGGGTGTTGCGCTCCAGCAGCCAGCGGTGCACGGCCGCGTCGTTCTCGTCGGGGTGGCGGATGACGAAGGCGTTGACGGACAGCGAGTGGCGCCCGACACGCAGCGAGCAGGTGGTGGAGAGCTTGCGGGTACCGGGCAGGGTGACGACGTACGCGCCGTCGGCCGCCCGCTCCCACTCCAGCTCCGCCTCGCGCAGGGTGCTCTCGATGACGGCTTCCGCGTCGTTGACCGGGCCGGCTTCCGCGTGGTTACCCATGCGTAGATCGTAGGCGACCGCGCCGCTCGTGCAGCGCCGCGCCGTAGACGTCGGCGGTCGCGGCGGCCGCCGCGTCCCAGCCGAAGGACTGCGCGTGGCGCGCGGCGGCGGCGCCCATGCGGGCGGCGAGGTCGGGGGCGGTGACGAAGCGGTGCAGCGTGCGCGCGTAGTCGGCGGGGTCGTGGCCGTCGACGAGGAAGCCGCTGACGCCGTCCCGCACGGCGACCGGCAGTCCGCCGACGGCCGCCGCGATCACCGGCGTGCCGCACGCCTGCGCCTCGGCCGCCACCAGGCCGAACGACTCGCTGTACGAGGGCATGACCAGCACGGACGCCGCGCGGTACCAGTCGGCCAGCCGCTCCTGCCCCACCGGCGGCCGGAACTGGACCAGGTCCGCGATGCCCAGCCGGGCGGCGAGCTTCTGCAACCCCTCCGGCTTGGCCAGTCCGCTGCCGCTCGGGCCGCCGACGACGGGCAGCACGACGCGGTCGCGCAGCGACGGGTGCTCGGTAAGCAGGTGGGCCACGGCCCGCAGTACGACGTCCGGGGCCTTGAGCGGCTGGATGCGCCCGGCGAACAGCGGCACCAGGGCGTGCTGCGGCAGCCCGAGCCGCTCGCGGGCGGCGGCCCGGCTGGCGGCGACGGCCTCGGGGGACGTCTCGGGGCCGACGTCGGGGGCCGTCGCGGCCAGGTGCTGGTGCGGCGGCGCGGGGCGGAAGCGGTCGAGGTTGACGCCGGGGTGGACGACGGCGACCTTGTGCGGCTCCGACTCGTAGTGCCGTACGAGTTCGCCCGCCTCCTCGGCGGTGTTGGCGATGAGCCGGTCGGCGGCCCGGACGATCTGCGTCTCGCCGATGACGCGGGCGGCGGGCTCCGGGGTGTCGCCGGCGGCGAGCGCGGCGTTCTTGACCTTGGCCATGGTGTGCATCGCGTGCACGAGCGGGGTGCCCCAGCGCTGGGCGGCGAGCCAGCCGACGTGGCCGGAGAGCCAGTAGTGGGAGTGCACGAGGTCGTAGTGGCCGGGGCGGTGGCCGGCCCAGACCTGCATGACGCCGTGCGTGAAGGCGCAGAGCTGCGCGGGCAGGTCCTCCTTGGCCAGCCCCTCGTACGGGCCCGCGTCCACGTGCCGGACGAGGACGCCGGGGGCCAGCTCCACGGTGGGCGGCAGGGCGCCGGTGGTGGCGCGGGTGAAGATCTCCACCTCGATGTCGATGGCCGCGAGCCGCCTGGCCAGCTCGACGATGTACACGTTCATGCCGCCCGCGTCGCCGGTGCCCGGCTGGTGCAGCGGCGAGGTGTGGACGCTGAGCATCGCTATCCGGCGCGGCACCGAACGCCCGAACGTCCGGGGACGCCGGGCCGCCGCCCTGCCCAGCAGGCCACTGCGCGGCTTCGGAAGCGGCGACCGGGAGCCTTGCCGAGGTGCGTACTGACTCACCGCGCGTGGCCTCCTTAGACGGCGTGAGGTCCCTCCGCAGGACTGCAACAGCGGAATGCGTCCTTCCCATTTCCATTTTGCCAAGTTGTTACGCGGGCTGGCCGGGCGCGGTGCCTCCGGCCGGAATCGGCCCTCGGGGGCGGACGGCGTGCGGCGGCTCCCGCGCCGGGCCGCGCGGGGGCGGTTTCCTGGTTCGCGCGGGCGCCGTTCCCACGTACGCGCGGGCGCGGCCCCCTGGTGTGCGCGGGCGCCGCTCCCCGTACGCGCGGGCCCCAGCTCCTCGTACGGGCGGGCGCCGGCCGTGACCCCGGCGCATCGGCGTGCACCGGGCGTGCGCCGGCGCTGGCGCACGGTGCGGCTAGGCTCGCCCGTATGCCGCCCCGTACCCCGCACCGTCCCGTGGGGTCGGTGACCCGCGGCACCACCAACCCGAACCGGCTGCGCCGCATGGACCGCTGGATCGTCGCCACCCACGGGCGGGAGCTGCGCCGCAGCGACGACCCGGTGGCGGTCGACCTGGGGTACGGGGCCGCGCCGTGGACGGCGGTCGAACTGCTCGGCCGGCTGCGTACGGTACGGGCCGACGCCGAGGTCGTCGGAGTCGAGATCGACCCGGCGCGGGTCGCGGCGGCCCGGACCTACGAGCGCCCGGGACTGCGCTTCGCGCACGGCGGCTTCGAGGTGCCGCTGCCGGGCCCGGCCGGGCGTGCGCCGGTGCTCATCCGGGCGGCGAACGTGTTGCGGCAGTACGACGAGGCCGAGGTGGCCGCCGTGTGGCAACGCCTGCGCGCCCGGCTCGCGCCCGGCGGACTGCTGGTCGAAGGCACCTGCGACGAGATCGGCCGCCGCCACGTGTGGGTGGCCCTCGACCGCACCGGCCCGCGCACGGTCACCTTCGCGGCCCGCCTCGCGTCCCTGGAGCACCCGTCCGACCTGGCCGAACGCCTACCGAAGGCGCTGATCCACCGCAACGTGCCGGGCGAACCCGTACACGCCTTCCTCCGCGACTTCGACCGCGCCTGGGCGGCCAGCGCCCCCTACGCCGCGCTCAGCGCCCGCCAACGCTGGATGCGCTCGGTACGCCTCCTCGCCCCGGACTGGCCCCTCACGGACGGTCCCACCCGCTGGCGACAGGGCGAGGTCACGGTGGCGTGGGGGGCGTTGGCGCCGGGTGGGTGAGGCTTGGGGGGCGGGGGTCGGTGGGGTGTGGGCGGTGGTCGAGCGGACCATCGCACGGCCGGGACGCGTGAGGACACGTGTACGGGACGGTCATGAGGCAGGGCGCGGAAAGCGCGGCGAACGGATGCGACGTACAGCGGCGGCCTGCCGGTGCACTCGACAGGCCGCCGCCGATATCCGCTCGCGTTACGCGTACTCAGCCGGAGTTGGTCAGACCCGCCGGTCGTACACGTACAGGAACCACTTCTTCTTTCCGTCGTTCCCCGTTTCGTACTTGCAGTTGTAGTCGGACCACCAGCGCTTGGCCTTGCCCGCCTTGCCTTCGGAAAGGCAGGCGCTCTTGCTCCAGTAGGCGCGGTAGAAACTCCATCCGGCGGTCAACTGGGCGGAGTTCTCGCTGCTCGCCACCTGGCTGGTGGCGCTCTGGACCGTGGCGGACGAGCGCGGTGTGGCCTCGGCCGTTCCCGCGAAGCCCAGCAGGCCAGTGCCGAGAACGGCGGCGGTGGCCACCGTGCTCGTCAGCGCCCTGCGGACCCGCAGGCTCGAGCGATCGGTGTGTGTCATTCGGATGTTCCCCCTTTGGTTGGTTCACCCTCGTGACGACAGGGACCCCCTAGTGCGGGCGTCACACGGGCACCGAGCATGCTGCCGCTAGCGACTATCCCTGTTTCTTGCGCCATAAGCGGTTAAGCACCTTTTTTGCCGGCAGTTCAGCGTTGCGGGGGACGGCCAGCCACAGAAGGGAGGAACCGGCCATTCCACAGGCAGCCGCAGGGCCGCCCGGTGTCGCGACGGTGCCTACCGTGACCGAAGGCCAGGTCAGAGGCCACGTGCGCGTCGTTCCCGGTGGCCGGTGCGGCGTTGCCGTCGTCCAGACCGCGGGCCATGCGACGGCAGCCCGGCCATCCCGTGGCAACCCGCAGATCACGTGCGGACAGACCCTAGGCTCCGACCATGGCTGAGGCTTTCGTCGGCGGCGAAGGGCACCACGCGGCAAGCGGAATCTGCCCTGCGCGCAGGTTCCGCTTCGGGGATTTCGACGTGTACGACCGACCGACGAAAAAGTGCCCCTTCGATCCGGCCGACGGCCACCGGTACACCCGATGGCGTGCCGGTCTGCGTTCACCCGGAGAAGGTCGGGCTTCCGGCTGGCCGCTACAAGCGCGAAGGCACCCGGCTGTCGGTGGAGTCACGCTGCCTCGGTCGGAGGCTGACCTGGCCCCCTGCCTGCGCGAGGTGCTGCACGGCGCGGCACCGGTACTGCTGGAGGAACTCGTCGGCTACCGAGATTGTCCGTGTCTTGCCCGACATCGACGTGTTGGCGACGCTGCGTCGGGCGTTGGGTTAGTCAGGCGCCGCCCTACCGGTCTGGCTCAGTGAGCCCTCGACGCTCAACCCATACCCGCGCTGTGTCCAACATGGCCGCCAGTCAGGCTTCCTCCGTCCTGCCCCGCGCTCGGGCGCCACATCCGAAGCCTAGCCAGGGCGAAGGAGAACCGCGCCCGGTTGGCGGCGCCCACGCGACACCCCGGAGCGAGGCCCGCGCAACCGCTCCCAGTCGTCATACGGGGCCCGCGCCACCTCGCCCGGCGGCACCAGCCAGTGCACGCTGCCGGTGTACGCGTCCACGATCGCGGCGCTGCGCTCGATCGCGTCGAGAAACCCGAACGCCCACCGCGCGGTGCCGATATCGGTGCGCACGGCATCCCACTGCCGGCCGGCGGGCAGCACGGTCAGGCGGTCGCAAGGGGGTGGAGTCCAGTCAAGGTCATTCACGGAACTCTCCGAGGACGAGGGCGGGTTATCCGGTCAGGCCAGCCACACCGTCATGGGGTGCGGTGTTTCCATTCCAGAGAACTGGCAGGGCGCGCACAGCGGTACCGTGGGACGAGTCCCGGGACTTAAGATCGGTTAAGAGCGTTGGCGCGCGAGGAGCGTGGAGCCAGATGCCACCATCAGGGCCGAACACCGAGCTCGAAAAGATTTTCCAAGAGACCGGCTGGACGCTTCGCCAGTTCGCGCAGGCCGTCAACCGCGCAGCAACCGAAGCGGGCGTGCCCACAAGGTACCGCGAGCCATCCATCCATCAGTGGCTCAAGGGTCACCTGCCTGTTCAGCGCGTGCGTCCGCTGGTCCTCGAAGCGTTATCCAGAAAGCTGGGACGGCCGATCTCGCTCGCCGACGCGGGATTTCCCGCGCTCCCAGCCGAAGTGGGGAGTACCACTCACGAAGACCTTGTCGAAGACCTGATTGCTCTGGGAAGGCAGGACATGGCCCCCTCGCGTCGGACCATACTGAGCGCCAGCGTCTTCTCGGCCACATTCGCCGTACCGTCCTGGGCGGAAGCCGTAGAACGCAGCAGCCTCGTCACCTCCCAGCAATTCACCCGCGTCGGCACGTCCGACGTCACCCTGATCCGATCCATGATCAGACACTTCTCCCAGTTGGATGACGCCATGGGGGGTAAGGTAACCCGCCCTATCGCGGCTGCGTCTCTGGTCAACCACGTGGCCCCACTTCTGCACGCGCCTGCGAAGGAATCCGTACGGTCGGACCTGCTCTCCGCCGCCTCTGAGTTCTGCTACCTCCTTGGCTACATGGCGGTTGACGAAGGCGCACACGGGCTCGCCCAACGTTATTACTCAAAAGCGCTCGAACTGGCCGGAGGGGCCGGCGACCCCTCGCTCTACTGCCTGACGTTGCACGGAATGAGCTCACAGGCAGTCAACTCGGGACAGGCACCGACAGCCCTCAGACTGGCCAACGCGGCCGCCGGGCCCGCGCGGGAGGTGAGCGTCAACATGCGCGTGCATCTCTACGCCCAGCAGGCTTATTCCGCCGCTGCCGCGCACCACAAGGCGGAGGCGTTTTCCATGCTGCGACAGGCTGAGAATTCACTGAGCAAAGCAGAGCCCGAGTCAGGCAAGTCCGTCGTGGGCCTCGCGAATCCGGGTCTCCTCGCCTACTACCGCGCTCAGGTCGAGTACAGCCTGGGCAACGTCTCGCGCTCTGTCACCGCGATGCACGAGGCACTGAAACCGCTACGCGGTCCGGGGCGCACGCGCCGCCGGGTCCTCGACACCGGTCGGCTGGCGGATCGGCAGTGTCAGAGTGGATTACTGGAAGAAGCCTGCGCCACGTGGGGTGTGGCCCTCGAAGAATATCCCCACGTGCGGTCGGGGCGTTGTGATGAGCAAATGCGCGTCATGTTCGCCCGCCTCCGCCCGTACCTCCGTAACCCGCATGCCCGCGCTCTTTTCGAGCGAGCGCGTGACGTCGTTCCCCGTCACGTCGCGCCCAGGTAGTTCGCTCACGACTCATTCCTCCGCGCGCGCCACACAGCCGGAATGCGGTACGAGATATCTCGTGGGTACGTAGCAACAAGTCAGCTCGTCAGTACGTCAGTTACAGGCGCGACATCAGATGGAGGACATGATGATGACCCCATGGGCATCGGGGAACTGATCCGCGAGCTACGTTCGGCGCTCGGCTGGTCGCAGGGGCGCTTGGCGTCGGAAATCAACAAACAGTTCGGGACCACGCTGAGCCGGGAGTACGTGAGCGGCTGGGAGTGTTCGAAGCATGAGCCGGGAGCGTTCTCCTTGCGCGCTCTGTCGGCGGTCCTTGACGTCCCCCTAGCTGTCCTGGAGAACGAGTTGGAGCGGCGTACCTTTCTCACCGATGTCGCCGGGGTCGCCATAGCGCCCGTGGTGGCCTCGGACCTGCTGTCCCAGGGCTTCGCCGCACGGCTTCGCGGCGGCCCGTCGGCGGACGACTGGGAAGGCAAGCTTTCCGCCTACGGCACGGACTACATGTCCATGGGGGCGGCCGACATCCAACGGCGCGTCTCCGGGGAACTCGTCGCCGTGCAACAGCAGTTGGACACGCCGCAGCTCTGGTCCGTGGCCGCCCGGTTCATGACGCTGTACGCCAAGACGTTCCCCGGCTCGGACGGCTCCAAGGCCGTCTACTGGTACCGCATGGCGGCCAGGGCGGCGGACGAGTCGGGAGATGAGGCCGCGCGGGTGTGGGTGCGCGGCCGGGCCGCCATCGCCCTGGGGTACGAGGGAGCCTCGCTGCCTGTGGCCGACGTGATCGCCGACCAGGCGGTGGCCATTTCGGACCGGCCATCGCTCGGCCTCCTCAACGCCGTCTACGGTAAGGCGCACGTCGCCGCCATGCGCGGCGACCGCGCGGCGGCGCTCGAACTCGACGCTCGTGGGCGGCGCGTATTCGACGCGGTGGGATCGCACGAACAGACCTCGGACTACGCCGTGCCGTACTGGCGGCTGAACGTTTTCCGGTCGCTCCTACTGGCCCGCCTCGGCGATGAGAAGGGTGCTGTGGCGGCGCAGGAGGAGGCCCACCGCGAACTCCCGCCCACTCTTCCCCGGTTCGCCACCCACCTGGCCCTGCACAGGGGCCTGATGCTGGCCCGTTCAGGGGACCTGGCCGGGGGTGTGGCGGTCGCGCGAGCGGCCATGGACGCCCTGCCGCCGGCGAAGCACTCGCTCACACTGCGGATGTTGCTGGCCGAGGTGCACGCGTAGCGCTACCCACGAGCGGGGAGGCCCCTCGCGCGAGAACGAGAACCCGTGAACGCCCTCGGAAGGGAGCGAGAAGTGCGCCTCCGTACGTACAGCCATACAGAAGCCGCCACCGTGCGCGAGACCATTCTGGACCTCCACAGCGCCGTTCACAGCGGCTCAAGCGACCCTTTCCTTTCCCGCGAGCGCTTCAGTTGGTTCTACGACAGGTGGAGCGGGAAGCCGTCGTGGTCGTGCGTCGTCAGCTTCGAGAACGAGGTTCCGACTGGTTTCGCGTACGGCGGCTCGTTCGCCCCAGGCGGCTGGTGGAAGGGCTCCGAGCGGCCGAGTTCCGTGCCGGTGGGTGTGCCCGTCTTCGGGCTTTCCGAACTGCTCGTGCTCAAGGAGTGGCGCAAGACGGGCACTTCGCAACGCCTGCACGACGCGGTCGTGAGCAGCCGTGGCGACGAGGTCGCGACACTGCTCGTTGACGTGGCGCACCCCAAGGTCGTGGAGCTGTACGAGCGGTGGGGTTACGAGAAGGTGGGAGAGCAGAAGCCGTTCGAGGACTCCCCCGTCTTCGGCATCATGGTCAAGCGGCTGCGTGCCTAGTGGGCGGGGCACGGCGTCCACGTGTTCCCAGCCGGCAGCGCACGTCGCGTCTCCGGCGGCGACCCTGAACCTTCACACCCGGCACCAAGATTCACCATGCTGACGGCAGCCCAACCGTCCACACGGGGAGACACCAGCACATGAACGCGACGCCGACGCCACCACCAGCCCCGGGCGCGGAGCGCCCCGTCGCCGACGGAGCGGTGCGGGTCGGGGTTCTCGTGCCGCTGTCGCCGCCCGGGTGGGTAGAGGCCGGGCGGAACGTGTTCGCCGGGGCCGAGTTGGCCGTTCGGGACGTCAACGAGGCTGGTGGCATCGGCGGGAGGCCGCTGGAGCTGGTGGTGCGGGACACCGCCGCCGATCCGGAGCGGGCCACGGCGGCCGTCGCGGAGTTGGCGGGGCTCGGGGTGGCCGGCGTGGTCGGGGAGTACCACAGCGTCGTGGCGCGGGCCGCCGCCGCCGAGGCCGACGCGCTGGGGGTGCCGTTCCTGTGTTCGTCGGCGGTGCTCGACGGGCTCACCGAGAAGCCGACGGAGTGGGTCGCGCGGCTCGCGCCGGCGCAGTCGTACGGTTGGCGGATCTACGCGGACGCGCTGCTCGACGCGGGGCACCGGCGCGTCGCCGTGGCGGTCGAGCCCAGCGTGTACTGGGCCTCGGGCACGCGCCTCCTGCGGGACCACCTCGCTCCGCGCGGCGGCACCGTGGTCGAGCTGGACGCGCGGGCGCTCGGCCCGGCGGCCCTGTGTGACGCGCTCGTCGAGCACGGCGCCACGGCCCTGCTCCTGCTGGTCGGCTTTCCGGAGCCGGCGGTGTCGATCGTCAGGGCCGTACGGCGGGACCCGCGACTGGCCGAGGTCACCGTGGGCGCGCCGGCCGGGCAGCCGGAGTTCGCGGAGTGGGCGGCGCTGTTGGGGGGCGAGGGCGCGGGGGTGCCGTTCCTGCGGTACCTGCCCGAGCGGCTCACCCCGCTCGGGGAGCGGGTCGAGGCGGCGTTGCGTACGCGGCTCGCCGGGGCGCCGTCCTTCGTGGCGTACGAGGGGTACGACGCCGTTCTCGTCCTCGCCGACGTGCTGCGTACGCACGGGGTGGACCGGGCGGCGGTCGCCGCCGCCTGGGCGCGGGTCGCGACGCCGGGGACGCGCGGGACGGTGCGGTTCTCGCGGCCGGACGGGAGCGGCGTGTGGCAGTGGGCCTGGCCGCCGGTGCGGGTCGAGGAGCGGGACCCGGAGCGGCCCGATCGGTTCCGGGTGGTGCGCGGCGTCTGACGGGGTGCCGGCCGGCCGCTCAGCCAGTCAACCAGCCCGGCCGGCCGTTCAGCCCTGGCGGGCCTCGTCCTCGCCGGCCTCCGCGATGAGCGCCAGCAACGCGTCCACCAGGTCGCGGTCCCGCTGCTGGGTGAGGCGGGTGCGGGCGGCGGGTGGGGGGAGCCAGATGAGGCGGTCCACCTCGCGGTTGGGGACGAACGTGTCGTCCAGCGCGCGGGCGGCCCAGTAGCGGACCTCCTTGGGCCGCCCGTCCACCACGTAGTGCGTGCTGGGCAGCGGCGGGCCCGGCACGCAGTCCATGCCGGTCTCCTCGGCGACCTCGCGCAGGGCGCCGCGCAGCGCGTCCTCGCCGCGCTTGAGCTTGCCCTTCGGGTGTGACCAGTCGTCCCAGCGCGGCCGGTGGATCAGCGCGATCTCCAGGCCGGTGCCGCGCGGCGAGCGGCGCCACAGGACGCAGCCCGCCGCGCGGATCGGGCCGGTGGCGGCCCCTGGTCCGGTC
Organism: Streptomyces sp. 71268; assembly: GCF_029392895.1. NCBI lineage: Bacteria > Bacillati > Actinomycetota > Actinomycetes > Kitasatosporales > Streptomycetaceae > Streptomyces > Streptomyces sp. 71268. Next base: position 4,851,106 of record NZ_CP114200.1, on the reverse strand, counting down.
ACGGCGTGGTCGCCGCCCGCTGCCAGATGCGGCCGAAGGCGAACCGGGCCGCCTCCACCTCGTGCCGCTGGTCCGCGTGCAGGATGCCGAGCGCGTACGCCGTGGCCGGGGCGATGCGCGGGGTACGGGCGGCGGCCGCTGCCGCCGCCGCGGCCTCGGCCGCGTCGCGGTGCCGCTCCAGGGCCTGGCTGGCCGCGAGGAGGCGGACGGCGAGCGTGGGCTCGGCCTCGGTCGGGCCGGTGCCCAGCGGCTGGTGCTCGTCCAGCACCTCAAGGGCGTACCGGCCGATCCGTACCAGCCGGCGCACCTGGTGCCACGGCGCGTCCTGGGCCTCGCTCGCCGGTGGGGCGTCGGCGCTGGGGGTGGCGGCCAGGCCGTGGGTGAGGGCCTCCGCGTTGTACGGGTGGCCGGCGCGGCCGAGCGGCAGCGCGTCGATGGCGTCGAGGAGGCGGCGGTGGGCCAGCTCCGCGAGTGGCGGGAGCGCGACGTCGGCCGGCTCGTCGGCGGCGGAGGCGACCAGCGGGACCTCGGAGGCCAGGAGGGCGACGGCGTCGGCGACCGCGTGGAAGCGGGACGAGCCGAGGGCCTGGAGCGCCGCGGTGTGGGCGCGGGTCCTGGCCAGGGTGAGTTGGCGCTCCAGGAGTGCGCCGGCGCGGGCGGCGCCGACGGTCAGCGCCCCCGGGCGGGCCTCGTCCGCCTCGCCACGGGAGCCGGCGGGGCCGCCGGCCGGTCCGGCCGGGCCCGGGGTCGTGTTGCCGGCGCTCGCGGCGCGACCGGTCGAGCGGGCGGCTCCGGCGCGTTCGCCGGGCAGCGCCTCGCGCCCGTCCCGGCCGCCCCGGCCTGCCTGTGCGTCGCGGGCCCGCTGCTCGCCGAGGCGGCCGGCGCGCACCGCGCGCCCGCCCACGCCGTCGGCCGGGAGCTTCGCCGACACGGCCGGCGCGCCGGCGGCGCTCGCGCCGTGGACGCGCGCGCCCCGCGCGGTGCGCCCGGCGGCGCCCGGCGCGACGCCGTTGTCCGTGCCCCCGGGGGCACGGCCGGCGCCGGGTCCGGGCGGCGGGTCGGCCGGCCGGTCGGCGCCCTGCTCGGGCAGCGGGGCGCCGGAGAGCCGGTGCAGGGCGCCACGCAGTCGGGCCAGCCGGGCGGCGTACGCGTGCTCGCGCGCCAGCATCCCCGACAGCCAGGCCAGTTCGGCCCGGAGCTGGTCGGCCCAGACCGGGTCGGTCAGCGGCCGGTAGGTGTGCAGCACGCCGCTGATGCGGCGCGCGGACTGCCGTAGCAGCCGGGCCGCCTCCACCGCCTCCTCCGCGTCCGAGCCGCTCTCGCGGTGCAGCCGCAGGCTCCGCAGGAAGTCCCCCGCCTGTGCGTGCAGGTAGCGGGAGAGCACGTCGCCCGCCGTCGTCGCCTGGCCCTGGTCGTCGCTCGTGACCGCTGAGCCCATGGCGTAGTCCGTCATTTCGTGTCCCCTGGTACCGGAGGCGGTACCGGTGACGGGTCCCTGCCTGGCCCCCGTAACCTCAACCGCCAGGTCATGTCGCTGTTGAACCACGCCGGCGCCTCCGGGCGTCGATGAGCATCTCCTGTACGTGCCGCAGCGGCCGGTCGTCCGCGTCCACCGCGTGCCGGGTCCAGTCGCCGCTGGGTCCCAGGCGCCAGGACGCCGTGGAGTCCGAAACGCCGGTCTCCAGCAGCCGGTTGAGCGCGGCCCGGTGGGCGGGGTCGACGACGCTGACCAGCGCCTCGATCCGCCGGTCCAGATTGCGGTGCATCATGTCGGCGCTGCCGAGCCACACTTCGGGCTCGCCGCCGTTCCCGAACACGAACACCCGCGAGTGCTCCAGGAACCTGCCGAGCACGCTGCGTACCCGTATGTTCTCCGAGAGGCCCGCCACGCCCGGGCGCAGCGCGCAGATGCCGCGCACCCACACGTCGACCGGCACGCCGGCCCGCGAGGCCCGGTACAGGGCGTCGATGATGGCCTCGTCCACCATCGAGTTCACCTTGATGCGGACGTACGCGGGCTTGCCGGCCCGGTGGTTGGCCACTTCCTTGGTGATCCGCTTGATCAGCCCGTCCCGCAGCGACTTGGGCGCGACGAGCAGCCGCCGGTAGTTCTCGCGCAGCGAGTAGCCGGAGAGCCGGTTGAAGAGGTCCGAGAGGTCGGCGCCCACCTCGGAGTTGGCCGTCAGCAGGCCGAGGTCCTCGTACAACCGGGCGGTCTTGGGGTGGTAGTTGCCGGTGCCCACGTGCGAGTAGCGCACCAGCGACTCGCCCTCCTGGCGCACCACGAGCGACAGCTTGCAGTGCGTCTTGAGGCCGACGAGGCCGTAGACGACGTGACAGCCGGCCGCCTCCAGCTTGCGGGCCCACTTGATGTTGGCCTGTTCGTCGAAGCGCGCCTTGATCTCCACCAGGACCAGCACCTGCTTGCCGGACTCGGCCGCGTCGATCAGCGCGTCCACGATCGGCGAGTCGCCCGAGGTGCGGTACAGGGTCTGCTTGATGGCCAGTACGTCCGGGTCGGCCGCGGCCTGCTCCAGGAACGCCTGCACGGAGGTGGAGAACGAGTCGTACGGGTGGTGCAGCAGCACGTCGCGCTCGCGCAGCGCCGCGAAGATGTCGGGCGGCGACGCGGACTCGACCTCGGCCAGGTCCCGGTGCGTGCCGGCGACGAACTTCGGGTACTTCAGCTCGGGCCGGTCCAGCGAGCCGATCTTGAAGAGTCCGGTCAGGTCGAGCGGCCCGGGCAGCGGGTAGACCTCGGACTCGGTCACGTCCAGCTCGCGCACCAGCAGGTCGCGCACGTACGGGGCGATGGTCTCCTCGACCTCGAGGCGGACCGGCGGCCCGAAGCGGCGGCGCATGAGTTCCTTCTCCAGGGCCTGGAGCAGGTTCTCCGTGTCGTCCTCCTCGACTTCGAGGTCCTCGTTGCGGGTCACCCGGAACATGTGGTGCGCCAGCACGTCCATGCCCGGGAACAGGTCCCCCAGGTGGGCCGCGATGACGTCTTCGAGCGGCACGTAGCGCTGCGCGGACGCCTCAAGGAAACGGTTGAGCAGCGGCGGCACCTTGACCCGAGCGAAGTGGTCGTGGCCGCTGACCGGGTTGCGGACGACGACGGCCAGGTTGAGCGAGAGCCCCGAGATGTACGGGAACGGGTGCGCCGGGTCCACCGCGAGCGGCGTGAGCACGGGGAAGATGCGCTGCTTGAACAGCGCGGTGAGCCGCTCCTGCTCCTTCTCGGTCAGCTCCGGCCAGCGCACCAGGTGGATGCCCTCGTCGGCGAGGGCCGGGCCGACGTCCGTCTGGTAGCAGGCGGCGTGCCGGGCCATGAGTTCGCGGGTGCGGTGCCAGATCAGGTCGAGCACCTCGCGCGGCTGGAGGCCGGAGGCGGAGCGGGTGGCGACGCCGGTGTGGATGCGGCGCTTGAGGCCCGCGACGCGGACCATGAAGAACTCGTCCAGGTTGCTGGCGAAGATGGCCAGGAAGTTGGCCCGCTCAAGCAGCGGCGTGTTCGGGTCCTCGGCGAGTTCCAGGACCCGCTCGTTGAACGCAAGCCAGCTCCGCTCGCGGTCCAGGAAGCGGCCCTGCGGCAGCTCGTCGCCGTCTTGCGCCTCGTACGCGTCCAGGTCGGCGTCGATGTCCGGCTCCAGGTCCCGCACGGGCGGGGCGCCGACCGCGTGGGGGCGGTGCGCGGCTATGGAGCCGATGGAGGGCTGGGGGGCGGGGCGTCCCTGCTGGTCGGTATCGGGCGTACCGTGTGCGCCGTGAATGGCCAGTGCTCCGTTGCTCGTGGGGACCACGGGTGGGGTGGTGGCGTGCGGGCCGGTACCGGGGCCGCGCCGCGCCGGTTCGCCCGCGCCGTGTGGGGAGGTCTCCTGGGTCGTCCCCTGGCCCTGCGGCCGGGCCGGGGCGGGGGCGCTGGTTTCGTGGGGGTAAGGGGCACGTTCCCCGGAAGACTGCTGCATGTCCTTATTCTCCCGCGCATCGAGCCGTGCGGGCTCGGCGACGGGAGCGGGAGGCGGAACTGCCTGGAGCCTCCGGCTGGAGGCATTGGGCACAGCGGGCTGCATTCAGCGATGCTCGCAAGCGACGTTGAATCGCCGGTAACGGGCACATGGCTGTCAGGCAAGCGGGTCCCCTCGCCAGGGTGGCCATGACACGTCCCTGGACGGCCGCGCCGCCCGGACTCCGCTCACCTCGCGCGCCCCGCGCGCCCGCGCCCTGCCGGCGCCCCGGGTATGTGCCCGGCTGCCACGGTTTCACGCGTGCGATTCACCCAACCGAGCGGCGCACTCCGGCATTTCGGCCACCACGACGGCGGGGGCGGACGCGCGGGCGGCCCCTGGGGACCACCCCGGATGCCGGGCCTGAGCGCGCGTTCGGCGGCGCGTGGGGGGCCGCGGCCCGGTGCTGGAGGGGCGGACGGGGCGCGCGGGAGCGCACGGGGGTGTGCGGCGGGGCGCGGGCGCGCGGGTCCTCGCGGCCTGGCACGGAGCGTGGTCGCGTGCGAGCGGTGGGTGGCGGTAGGGCCCGGCCGGGGGCGGGCCGACGCGGCGCGTCCCGGGCTGGCCGGGGGCGGGCCCCGGCCCGGCCCCGCCGGGGAGGGGGGCCGGGACCTCCCGGCAGCCCGTGCGGCACACGGCCCGGCGGCCTGTGGCCCGGCAGCCCGGTGGCCAGCTCACCTCTCCGCCGGTCGGCCGGACCCGTCGTCGGCCGGCCCCGCTGTCGGTCGGCCCCGTCGTCGGTCAGCCGGCCCGGTCCCCGCCCGCGCGTCCCGCGCGCCCCGCCGCCCCCTCGGTCAGCTCTCCGCGCGGTACATCAGGTCCGTCTCGTACGTCGTGAAGCCGAGCCGCTCGTAGACGGTGACCGCCGGCACGTTGTCCGCGTCGACATACAGCATCCCGGTCGGCAGCCCGCGCGCGGCCAGGTGGCGCAGGCCGATCGCGGTGAGCGCCTTGCCCAGGCCGCTGCCCTGCTCGTCGGGGTGGACGCCGACGACGTACACCTCGCCGAGGTTCTCCTCCGCGTGCACCTTGGTCCAGTGGAAGCCGACGAGTCGGCCCGCGCGCTCGGCCAGGAAGAAGCCGGCCGGGTCGAACCACGCCTCGGCCTTGCGGTCGTCCAGGTCGCGCTGGGTCAGGGAGCCCTGCTCGGGGTGGTGGGCGAAGGCCGCCGCGTTCACCGCGAGCCAGGCCGCGTCGTCCTCGCCGGGGACGAAGGCGCGCACGGTCACGCCGGCCGGCAGGCTCGGCTCGGGGATCTCGGTCAGCGCCGGCTCCCCCAGCGGGCGTCGGAGCTGGCGCAACTCGCGGAAGAGGGCGAGGCCGAGCACCTGCGCGAGGTGCCGGGCGGCGGGGTGGCCGCCGTGCGCCCAGACCCGCAGCCGCTTGCCGGACTCGGCGAGCAGGGCGTTGCCCAGGGCCCGGCCGTGCCCGTGGCCGCGCCGGCCGGGTCGCACCACGAGCTCGGCGGCGGGCGGCTCCACCGGGTCGGTGTCCTCCAGTTGCGCGTAGCCGACCAGTGTGTCGCCGTCGACGCGCAGCACCAGGTGGCGCACGCCCTCCCGGCTGCCGCCGCGCAGCCGCAGCCGGCCCTGTTCGGAGACGGCGGGCTGGCCGTCGTTCCTGGCCGCCTCGGCGATGAGTTCCAGCACCTCGCCGGCCACCTCGGGCGGCAGCTCGTCCACGATCTCGATCCGCCGCGCCCGGCCCGGCTCATCCACCACGTCAGTCATGCGCCCGAGCCTACGACCCCGCGCCCCGCCGCCCCAGGGAGCCGTCGCCCGGGTCACCCCGGTCCCACCGGTCACTGCCGTCCAGCGGGCCGGCGCCGCGCGCCAAGGCGCAACCAACTCGTCACCTCAACCCCCCTGACCCGCTACGCGCGTCAACCCTATGCTGCGGCCCGTCCCCGCGCGGCGTCCGGTACGCCACCGGCCGGCCGGTCCCGCCGCGTCGCACCCGCAGCTTCGAAGGGAAGCCCATGCCAGCCACACCCGAACGGCGTCGCGCGGCGCGCAGACTGGCCGCGACCGCGGCCGTCCTGGCCGCGGCGGCGGGCGTGCTCGCGACCGCCCTGCCCGCGGGCGCCGACACCGAGACCGCCGCGCACGGCGCACACCACAGCGGACACGGTGGCCACGGCCGGACCGTGGACGTCCAACTGCTCTCCTTCAACGACCTGCACGGCACCCTGGAGCCCCCGCAGGGTTCGGCCGGCACCGTCACCCAGACCCAGCCGGACGGCACCACCAAGGCGATCCCGGCCGGCGGCGTCGAGTACCTGGCCACCTCGCTGCGCGAGGCGCGCGAGGGCCACCGCTACTCGGTGACCGCGGCCGCCGGCGACATGATCGGCGCGAGCCCGCTGCTGTCCGGCCTCTTCCACGACGAGCCGTCCGTCGAGGCCATGAACAAGCTGGGCCTGGACGTCTCGGCGGTCGGCAACCACGAGTTCGACGAGGGCTCGGCGGAGCTGAAGCGGATACAGAACGGCGGCTGCCACCCCAAGGACGGCTGCTACGAGGCGGGCAAGCGGTTCCCCGGCGCCGACTTCCCCTACCTCGCGGCCAACGTGACCAGCGAGAAGACGGGCAAGCCGATCCTGCGGCCGTACACCGTGTGGAAGCACAACGGCGTGCGGATCGGTTTCATCGGCGTGACCCTCGAAGGCACGCCGGACGTCGTGACGGCCGAGGGCGTCAAGGGGCTGAAGTTCCACGACGAGGTCGAGACGATCAACAAGTACACCAGGGAGCTGGAGCGCCAGGGCGTGAAGTCCGTCGTCGCGCTCGTCCACGAGGGCGGCATGCCGGCCTCCGGCTCGTACGACTACGACTGCGACAGCCCCGGTCCCGGCGACGGCATCTCGGGCCCGATCGTGGACATCGCCAAGAACGTGAGCCCGCAGGTGGACGCGCTGGTCACCGGCCACACCCACCAGGCGTACGCGTGCTCCGTCCCGGACCCGAACGGCGTGCCGCGCACGGTGACGTCGGCCGCGTCCTTCGGCCGGCTGTACACCGACACGACGCTCACGTACGACCGCCACACCCGCGACATCGTGCGCACCAGTGTGCGGTCCGCCAACCACGTGGTGGACCGGGAGCAGCCCAGGGCGGCGGACATGACGGCGCTCATCAAGCGCTGGAACGCGCTGGCGGCCCCGGTGGCGAACCGGCCGGTCGGCTACATCTCGGCCGACATCCCGGGCCGTGGCCTGAACGCGTACGAGAGGCCGCTCGGCGACCTGATCAGCGACGCGCAGCTCGCCGGGCTCGCGCCGGCCGACAAGGGCGGGGCGCAGATCGCGTTCATGAACCCCGGCGGCATCCGCGCCGACCTGGCGCACAAGGCGTCGGGCGACGAGGGCGACGGCGTGGTGACGTACGGCGAGGCGTTCACCGTGCAGCCGTTCACCAACATGACCAACGTGCTCGACCTGACCGGCGAGCAGCTCCTGACCGTGCTGCGGCAGCAGGTCAGCGGCGTCAACGAGAAGCAGCCGCGCGTCCTGCAGGTCTCCAAGGGCCTCACCTACACGCTCGACCTGCGCAAGGCGGGCGCGGAGCGGATCGTCACCGACTCGGTGCGGCTGAACGGCGAGCCGATCGACCCGAAGAAGACCTACCGGGTCGCGGTCAACGAGTTCCTGGCCGGCGGCGGCGACGGCTTCCCAGTCCTCAAGGAGGGCAAGAACAAGCTGGTCGGCCCGTCCGACCTGGACGTCTTCACGGCGTACCTGGAGGCCAACTCCACGCCGGACAAGCCCCTCGCGCCGCCGAAGGCGGACCGCGTCACGATCGTGAAGTGACGCGCCGCGCCCACGGAACACCATCCGGGGGCGAACGATCGGGGCCCGCGACCGGGGTGAGCGGTCGCGGGCCTCGGCCGTGGGGGCCGCACCGGTGGGAGCGGGGCCCGCACGGGCTACATCGCGGGCTTGGTGCGCTGGAAGCGGTCCGTGCTGCCGTCGCTCCAGTGGCAGGCCGGGTTCTCGCCGCCGCCGGTGACCTCGGCCTTGCCGGTGGTGGAGTCGCCGCCGCAGTTCATCCGCATCGAGTTGTCGGCCTTGATCGTGCCCGAGCAGGACTTCCCGCCGGGGGGCGACATGTGCACCGAGGTGCCGCTGATGTTGACGGTGATGAGCTTGCCCACCGCCTTGCTGGCCGTGTGGTACCAGACGCCCTGGACGCCGGAGGGCTGGCCGCCACCGCCCGTGGACGACGAGCCCCCGCCGCAGCCGGTCAGCGTGAGGGCCAGTATCGCGACCGCCGACGCGGCGATCGACGTCATTTTTCGCACGGAATTCCCGTTCCCGTCCGCTGTTCCGTGGACAAGTTGGAATGCACCGCGGGTCAGTAAACGCGCGCCCCCGTGGCACGGTATTCCGCGACGCGGCGGCACGGAACAGCGCGCCGCGGAACACCTGCCTTTACCGCGTATCCACTACGCCGCCCACAGCTCGGCGCCGCGCGCCGCGACGGCGGCCTCGACGCGGGCGATCACCGCGTCGGCGGGCTGCGCGGCGAAGCGCCGCCCGTCCCGCAGCCGCACCGCGAGGTGCCCCGCCTCGGCCTCGCTGGCCCCGATGACGACCTGGTACGGAACCAGCCGGGCTTGTCGGACGCGGGCCCCGAGGGTACCCCGGTCCGGCTCGGCGACCTCGGCCCGCAGGCCCCGCTCCAGGCACTGCCGCGCGACCTCGCGCGCCCGGTCCACCTCCGCGTCGGAGACCGGCAGGAGCACGAGTTGGACGGGGGCGAGCCAGGCCGGGAACGCGCCGCCGTGCACCTCGATGAGGTGGGCCACGGCGCGTTCCACGCTGCCGATGACGCTCCGGTGCACCATCACCGGCCGGTGCTTCGCGCCGTCCGCGCCGACGTAGCGCAGGTCGAACCGTTCGGGCTGGTGGAAGTCGACCTGCACGGTGGACAGGGTGGACTCGCGGCCGGCGGCGTCGGCGATCTGCACGTCGATCTTCGGCCCGTAGAACGCGGCCTCGCCGGGCTCCGCCTCGTACGCGATGCCGAGCCGTTCCAGCGCCTCGACCAGCAGCCCGGTGGCGCGCCGCCAGGGCTCGGGGGCGGCGGCGTACTTCTGGCCGGCGCCCGGGAGCGAGAGCCGGTAGCGGGCCGGGGTGATGCCGAGTGCCGCGTGGGCCCGGCCGATCAGGTCGAGCGCGCCGCACACCTCGTCGACGACCTGCTCCGGTGCGCAGAACACGTGCGCGTCGTTGAGCTGGATCGCCCGCACCCGGGTCAGCCCGCCGAGCACCCCGGACAGCTCCGAGCGGTACATGCCACCCAACTCGGCCATGCGCAGAGGCAGTTCGCGGTAGCTGCGGGAGCGGGAACGGTAGATCAGCGCGTGGTGCGGGCACAGGCTCGGACGCAGCACGGCCTGCTCGCCGCCGACGTCGATGGGCGGGTACATGTCGTCGCTGTAGTGCGCCCAGTGTCCCGAGATCTCGTACAGCTCCCGCTTGCCGAGCACGGGCGAGTACACGTGCTGGTAGCCGGCCCGGCGCTCGATGTCGCGCACGTACTCCTCCAGCGCGTGCCGCACGGCCGCGCCAGCCGGCAGCCAGTACGGCAGGCCCGCGCCGATCAGCGGGTCGGTGTCGAACAGGTCCAGCGCGCGGCCGAGCGAACGGTGGTCGTGCATGGCGTCGCGCATGGGCTCGCGCACGGTGTCGTGCATGGCGGTCTCCTCGCGTACGAGGGGCGAGCGAGTGGGCCACCGTGTGGGCCCGTGCCCCACGACGACAACCCCGGGGCGCTCGCCCCGGGGCTGTGGTTTCGCGGACAACGGTCAGCGCGCCGGGACACTCTCCGGCGTCGTCGTGTTCGCGGCGCGCTTCATGCGGGGCACCGTAGCGCGGGCCGGCGGGGACCGACCAGCGCTTTTCCGCTACGGGGCGGGCCCAGGGCCGGCGTACGGGTCGGGGCGGTCCGGCGTACGGGCGCGGCCCCGGTCCGGCGTACGGGCCCGGGTGGGCCGCGCGCCGCGCGGGCGAAATCGCGTTGCCGGACGGGGCGACGGGTGCTGAGGTGTGCCGAATGGAACACAGCGAAACACCCCCGACTCCTGACGACACCCCCACCAGCGACGCGACCGCCCAGCGGGACGCGGCCCGGGTGGCGGCCCTACGGGCGGAGTTCGACCGGCAGTTGCGGCAGGGCGTGCCGCCCGACGGCGCCGACTCCCGCGTCGAGCGGATGGCCGACATCGTCCGGCAGACCAGCACCGACGACGGCTGGAACGGCGTCCTCTGGTCACGGCTGACCCCGGAGACGGCCGACGCGGCCATCGCCGCGCAGCTCGACCACTTCGGCGCGCTCGGGGTGGAGTTCGAGTGGAAGCTGTACGACTACGACGAGCCGGCCGACCTCGGGAAGCGGCTGTCGGCGGCGGGCTTCGTGCCTGAGCCGGCCGAGGCGCTGATGGTCACGGAGGTCGAGCGGGTGACCGGTGACGTCCCGCTGCCGGATGGCGTCACGCTGCGCCCGGTCCGGGACGCGGCCGACGTGCGGCTGATGGCGGACGTCCACGCGCGGGCGTTCGGGACGGACGCGACGCGGCTGCACAACCGTCTGGTCGAGCAGCTCGCCGACGGTACGGACACGATGGTCGCCGTGCTCGCCATGGCCGGCGACGAGCCGGTGTGCGCGGCCCGCATGGAGTGTTACCCGGGCACCGACTTCGTCGGCCTGTGGGGCGGCGGCACGGTGGCGGCCTGGCGGGGCCGGGGCATCTACCGCTCCCTGGTCGCCTACCGCGCCCGCCTGGCGGCCGAGCGCGGCTACCGCTACCTCCAGGTCGACGCCTCCGACGACAGCCGCCCCATCCTGCACCGCCTGGGCTTCGCCCAGTTGGCCACGACGACGCCGTACGTGCACGGCGGCTGACCCCCACCCCCGCGCCCCATATCCGTGCGCGTGCCCGCGCCCGTGTCCGTACGCGTTCCCGCACGCGTGGCAGCGGGCAGGGCGCTGCGCCCCCGGCGGGAGGCGGTGCCGGGGGCGCAGCAGCGGGGCGACCGCCCGGGCGCGGCGGCGCGCGGGTCGGAGGCGGGCACGGGGCGCGGCGCCCGCACCCCGCGCCGGGCGGAGCCCCGTGGCCGTACGACCACGGGGCCGCGGGGTCACGGCCCCCGGACCGCGACCCCGTGGACCACAGCCCGGACCACGGGCCACGGCCCCCGGGCTACGCCGACTCGGCGGTCAGGGCGAAGACGTCGTGGTCGCAGCGGGCGAGCCGGTCCACCGTGGACCAGCCCTCGGTGAGCGAGTCGCGGATCGCCCCCCAGCCCACCGGGCGGGCCTGGTCGAGCCATGCCTCGGCGGCCGTGAAGTACGTCCGCACCCGTTCCAGTTGGCAGCCGACGAGGTCGCGCAGCGGCTGTGAGGTCTGGCGGGCCGCGACGGTCGACTCCAACTCGGCGCGCTCAAGGCCGCAGCGGCGCAGGTCGTCGAGGGGTACGTAGAGCTTGCCAAGACGCAGGTCCTCCTCGATGTCGAGCAGGAAGTCCAGCGTCTGGAGCCCGAACCCCCAGGATATGACCGCGTTCTCGGCCCCCTGTGACAGCTCCTGGCCGCGCTGCCCGAGCAGGATGGCCAGCCAGCGCGCGGGTTCGCCGCTGACGCCGAGCATGTACTGCTCCAGCGCGTGCGTCGTGTCGTACGCCTCGACGGTGATGTCCGTGCGCAGCGCCTGGCCGGCCTGGCGGACGTCCGCCTCGCGCAGCCGCCAGGTGTGGACGAAGTCGCAGAACGCCAGCGACACCAGGCGTACCCGGTCACCGGGGGCGCGCCGGCCCGGCGTGCCGGGCAGCGGGCCGAGCACGGTGGCGGGGCCGGCCTGCCGCGTGGCGTGCAGCATGCGGAAGAAGTCCTGGGTGAACGCGTCGTAGCGGCGCAACCGCTCCGCCAGCGGCACGTTGAGCGCGTCGACCAGGTCGTCCGCGTGACCGCAGAAGGCGATCATCGCGTCCCAGTACGGCCGCCGGTCGGGCGGCAGTTGGTCGCGCATCCAGGTGTGGGACGCGTGGTTCTCCTCCTGGAGGACCGTCTCACACAGCGCGTACGCCTCCCGGAGGAGCGGGTCGCGGATCTCGGCCGCGTCGAGTTCCTGGCGGGTCATGACACGGGCCGGGTGACGACGAACGCCTGCTGATCGCTGCGGCGCAGGGGGGTCTGGCCGGCGTAGATCCGGTCGATGAACTCCACCCGGTGCTGGTAGATCGCGGTCGAGCTGGTCACGCCCATGACCTGTGGCGTGTTGATCAGGAAGGGCGTCTCGGCGATCAGGTAGCGCGCGGCCTCCGCGGCCTGTTCCTCGGTCGGCTCGGCCCCGGCCAGGTGGTTGCGCAACACCCTGCGCACCACCCGGTGGTAGCTCTCGCGCGTCTCGGGGTCGTCGGCCAACGCCTTCTCGCTCACCCGGAGCAACTCCTGGTAGTTGGGCCGCTCCTCGATCTCGGAGAGCCGGTAGGCGCCGAACTCCACGTCGGGCACATCCGCCGCCTGCCAGGCCCGGTTGACCCGGTTGAAGATGCGGGACGACTCGTTGTGCGACTTGCGGTGCGAGCGGCCGGGCGTGTAGCCGAGCGCGAGCCAGGTGTGGCGCTGTGCCGAGTCGGGGATCATGACGTCCACCCGCCGGAAGAGGCTGCCGGCCCAGCGGAACAGTTCGGTGAGCCGCTCCTCGCTGAAGTAGCTGTTGCCGGGCGAGACTCCCACGAGGGCGTGCTCACCCCGGGCGCAGACCTCCCGGCAGTTCTCCGTGAGGGGCTCGGTGGTGAACGTTGGAATGACCGTCGAAGGGTTGGAGTTCGTCACAGCGAAGCATTCCTTTCGATGTCCCGGAGTTCGGGCCGATCACCGGCGAGCCGGCCGCTCTCACGTTCCCTGCGCAGTACGGCGGAGAGGGCGGCGATGTACGCGACGTCCAGCAGGACGCAGGCCACCGTGCAGTACGGGAGCCAGGGACCTGGGTAGACCGAGGTGTCGAAGAACCAGGCGAGGCAGGTGGACGCGGTGCCCACGAACTTGGCCACGGCGATGCCCATCGACTGGCCACGGCTCGACTGCCGGGCGGCCAGCATCGCCAGGAACAGCCCGGACATGGCCACGTTCATGCCGAAGCTGGTGAGGACCACGTCCCCGTCGTCGAATTCCCGGGAGAGCACCTCGATCCCCGCGTAGGCCAGGCCGAGCACGACGACGAAGCCGGCGTAGAAGACGCGGCGCGGCAGGTAGGGGAATTCGTTCGGACCGAAGCGGAATACGGTGTACAACAGGCCGCAGTCGACGATGAGCCAGATGATTCCGATGAATACCTCGGCGCCCTCGACCTCGGAATTGCTGCCCGACATGTGTTCGGCGGATCTGAAGAAGACGAACTGGAATTCCCAGCAGATGTTCATGGCCAGTGCCACGAGCGGAACGCAGTACGTCTTGTCACGCAGCCCGGTCCGTACCGCCAGCACGTACGCGATGGTCCAGCCAAGGCCGCATACGGCGGCGAGCGCCATACGGATGCCGTCTACCATGTCCCCCCTTGGAGCTGTGCTGGTCGCTCGTCACTGATCGCGGCGACCCATTCGATTGCACAGCGGAATACCGCAACGTCACAACGGCGTGAGGGAGCACTGTGGGCGGAGTGCTCTACCGGTCAAGCGCCCGCGAGAACCCCTATAAATATGCTTTTCACAGGAGCCGAAGTTGCCCATCTCGGGCGCGGCTCCGCCCGGGTGCTCACCCCGTGGGCGCACCGCCGGCCCCCACGGGGCGCGACGGCAGGCGGCCCCGCGGCCACGCCGGCCCGGTACGGGGACAATAGGGGCCGCCCCCTCACGCGGGGGTGACAAGGCACCGCCCCTACCTCGTAGGAAGTACAGACGTTGGCACAGCGACAGCACGCCCCGGCCCCCAACGACGCCGGGCGACCGACCGCGACCAGCCACCCCGACGCGGCGCCCGGCGGGCCGGACTACGGTCCGAGCGCCACGCCGACCAGCACGGCGAGCCGTACGGCGAACGGCACCGCGAGCGGTACGGCGAACGGTACGGCGAACAGCGCGGAGACCGGCACCGTCGGTGGCGACGGCGCGCTGCGGGCGGACTGTTCGCGGTGTTTCGGGCTGTGCTGCGTCGCGCTGCCGTTCGCCGCGTCGGCCGACTTCCCGGTGGACAAGCCGGCGGGGCGGCCCTGTGCGAACCTGCGCGCCGACTTCCGCTGCGGCATCCACGCGGACCTGCGCGGGCAGGGCTTCTCCGGGTGCACGGTCTTCGACTGCTTCGGCGCCGGGCAGCAGGTCTCCCAGGTCACCTTCGGCGGCCGAGACTGGCGGCGGGCCCCGGAGACCGCGCGGCTGATGTTCGACGTGTTCGCGGTGGCACGCCAGGTGCACGAGGTGCTCTGGTACCTCACCCAGGCGCTGGAGATGGCGCCCGCCCGGCCGCTCCACGGCGAGCTGCGCCGGGCCGCCGACGAGACGCGCCAGCTCACCTGCGCCGACGCCGACACCCTCGCCGCCGTGGACGTGGGCGCGCTGCGTCACTCCGTGAACCCGCTGCTGCTGCGGGCCAGCCAGCTCGTCCGCGACCAGACCGTTCCCGGCCGCAAAAAGAACCGCCGGGGCGCCGACCTCGTCGGGGCGCGGCTGGCCGGAACCTCGCTGCGGGGCGCCAACCTGCGCGGGGCGCTGCTCATCGCCGCCGACCTCACCGGCGCCGACCTGCGCGGCGCCGACCTGATCGGGGCCGACCTGCGCGACACGGCGCTGCACGGCGCCGACCTCACCGGCGCCCTCTTCCTTACCCAGGCCCAGCTCAACGCCGCCCGCGGCGACGCCCGTACGACCCTGCCGGCAGGGCTCACCCGCCCCGGCCACTGGTAGCTCCCCGGCGGCGGCCCCGCCCCGCCCCGCCGCGGCGGGCTGTCGCGCGGTGGGGCGGGGGTTCGCCGGTTCCGACCGGAAGACGTCCCGCGCGGCGCCGTACCCACGGTAGGACTTGCGTTCGAGGCGGGCCGTCGTGGTGGGATACGTCGATGCGACCCCCCACACGCATACCCTCACCGTCAGCTCATCCGGAGTTCACCGACGCGTCAGCGCCGCCGGGCGCCCACGCCGGGGAGCCCGCCGCCGCCCCCCACGCCGCGCACGCCCCGGCGCGGGCCCGACCGGAGGAGCCGGCGCCCCGCCCGTACAACCCGTACGCCGCACTCGCCGCGCTCGCCGACCCACCCCCGGACCCGACCCCGAACCACGACCGGGGCCAGCGCCCCCGCCACGACGAGCCCCACCCACCGGCCACACCCGGCCGCGGCCCCCGCAACACCGACACCCACGCCCACACCGACACCCACGCGCACCACACCAGCCACGAATCCCGGCACGACTACGCGGCGGACCGCGCCGGCGACGCGTACGGGCCGCGCGGCCACGTCGAGCACGGCGAGGGCCTCCGGCACCGCGAGGCCCGGGAGCAGGCGCCCGGCCCCGAGCCCGCGAACGGGTCCGAGCCCGGCCCGTTCGCGTGGGGCGAGGCGGGGCCGGTCGGCCTCGGCGGGCGGCTCGGGCTGCGATCCGACGACGAGGACGACGACGAGCCCTGGTCGCCGCCCAACCACCGCCGCGCCAAGCGCGGACGCTCCAGGCGCGGACGCGGCCGCTTCGCGGCGGTGCCGCTGACCGCGAAGCTGCTCATCGGCGTCGTGGTCTGCGCGCTCGTCCTCACCCTGGCCGACCGCTGCGCGGTCCTGTACGCCGAGCGCGAGGCGGCGCAGCGGCTGCGCGCGGACCTCGACCTGGCCGCCGCGCCCGAGGTGGAGATCCACGGGTTCCCCTTCCTCACCCAGGTCGCCCAGCAGCGCGTCGACCGGGTCGACGTCACCGTGCCCGACGTGGCCGCCGACCGGGTCTCGCTGGCCCGGGTGCGCGCGACGGCCGAGGGCATCGAGCTGCGCGGCGACTCACCGGCCGCCATCGACGGCGCCCTCATCGGCGCCCTGCGCGGCGACGTGCTGCTCTCCTTCGACGACCTCGGCCGCGAACTCGGCGCATCCCAGGTGCGCTACCGCAAACTGGACGACAACGCGGTACGCGCGGACGGCACGGTGCCGGTCGCGGGCCAGATGCTGCGCGTACGGGCTGACGCGCGCCTCCAGCGGGACGGCGGTCGCGGCATCTCGACGCAGATCAGCAACATGCTGCTCGACGTTCCCGAGGTGGCCAGCTACCGGCCGGGCCCGGACGCCGGGCTGCGGCTGCACCGGCCGGCCGCCGAACGGATCGTCCGCGACGCCGCGAAGGCGCGCGCCCTGCTGTCCGTACCCGCCATCGCCGACCGGATCGGCGTGCCGCAGCGCCGCGTCGACCAGGCGCTGCGCAGCGACGCGCGGTTGACCGAACTCGTCGGTGCCCCGCGCTTCGCCCAGCTCCTGATGGGCGTCAACCTGGTGGACGTCGTACGGGACCACCCGTGGCTCCTGGAGAAGCTGGGCCTGGACCCGAAGCTGCTGACGGCGCTCACCGCGCTACGGCTGCCCGAGTTGTCCGAGCGCCTCGCGCTCTCCTTCCAACTGCCGGAGCAGGCGCGCGGCGTGTGGCTGCGCGACGTCGTCGTCCGCGCGGACGGCATCCACGCCGAACTGGCGGGGACCAGCCTGCCGTTCGGCGCGGCGCGCGAGCGCTAGTCACACCAGCCGGCCCAGCCGGTGGGGCCGCGCCGCGAGCGCGCCCCACCGGCCCACCCCACCCCGATCAGCCCCATCCCGCCCCGGCGCCGAAATGCCGTGGACGGCCGGTGCCAGCCCCGGGGACGATGGCGGCCGCCAACCCGGGGAGTACACCGTGCCGACGGACGACGTGGACGTGTTCGTACGGACCGAGCGGCTGACGCTGCGTCGGTTCACCGCCGCCGACGTGGAGCACCTGGTGGCGCTGGACAGCGACCCACGGGTGATGCGGTTCCTCACCGGCGAGCCGACGCCGCGCGCCGTGATCGAGAACGAGGTGCTGCCGAAGATCCTGCGCGACTACCGCCTCGGCCCGGCCGGCCGCTGGGCCGCCGTCGAGCGGGCCACCGGGTCCTTCCTCGGGTGGCTGAGCCTCCAGCCCCCGCCCGACGGCAGCGTCACGGACGTGGAGCTCGGCTACCGGCTCATGGCGTCGGCCTGGGGTCGCGGGCTGGCCACCGAGGGGGCCCGGGCGTTGATCGACAAGGGGTTCACCGAACTCGGCGTGCGGCGCGTGTGGGCCCAGACGATGGCGGTCAACACCGCGTCGCGGCGCGTCATGGAGAAGGCCGGCCTGCGCTACGTCCGCACCTTCCACGTGCACTTCGACGACCCGCTGCCGGGCACCGAGCACGGCGAGGTCGAGTACGAGCTGCGCCTAGCCGACTGGGCGGCGCGGCGTGCCGCCCAGGCCGACCCGGCGGCCGACGGGTCGCGCTGAGCGCGGGCCGGGGCGGGGCGGGGTGGGGCGGGGAGCCCGCCGCCCCCTGACAGTCGGAGCCCGGCCGCCCTGTCAGCGACCGGCCCCGTCCTTACCGGTCAACCCACGCCAGTCCCGGCCGACCCAGCCGGCCCGGTGGACCCACCCGCCCCGGGCGGGGGCGCCTCGGGCGGCGGGTGGGCCGCGCCGGGCAGCCGGACGACGGCCACCGTGCCGCCGCCGTCGGCCGGCCGCAGGGCCACCTCGCCGCCCGCGCGCTGCACCGTACGGGCCACGATCGACAGGCCGAGGCCCGAGCCCGGCATGCTGCGGGCCGACGGGGAGCGCCAGAACCGGTCGAAGACGTGCGGCAGTTCGTCGGCAGGGATGCCCGGGCCGTGGTCCCGCACGGTCAGCACGCCGTCGTCCAGCGCCACGTCGACGGTGCCGCCGGGCGGGCTGAACTTGACCGCGTTGTCCAGCAGGTTGATCACGGCCCGTTCCAGCGTGGCGGGCTCGGCCGGCACGTACCACGGCGCGAGCCGCGCCGTGATCCGCAGGTCCTTGCCGCGCAGCCGCGCCCGCTCCACGGCCGCGCCCGCCGCCTCGTGCAGGGCGGCGACCGGGGGCGGGCCGCTGCCGGGCGGGGCGTCGGCGCGGTTGAGCTCCTGGAGGTCGCCGATGAGCGAGGCCAACTCGGTCATCTGCGCCTTCACGCTGGCCAGCAGCTCCCTGCGGTCCTCGGGCGGCAGCGCGCGGCCCGTCTCCTCACTGCGGGCGAGCAGTTCGACGTTCATCCGCAAGGAGGTGAGCGGGGTGCGCAGCTCGTGCCCGGCGTCCGCGATGAGCTGCTGCTGCCGGTCGCGAGACGAGGCGAGGGCGGCGGTCATCGAGTTGAACGAACGCGAGAGCCGGGCGATCTCGTCCCGGCCATCGACCGGGATGGTGGTGGCCAGATCCTCGGTGCGGGCGATGTGCTCGACGGCCCCGGTCAGCCGGTCCACCGGGCGCAGCCCGGCCCGGGCGACGGCAAGGCCCGCGGTCGCCGCGCCGAGCACGCCGATCCCGGCGACCACCGCGAGGACCAGGGCCAGCGTGCTCAGCGCGCTGTTGGTCTCGGCCAGCGGCCGGGACATGGACACGGCGAACACGGTGTCGCCGACGACGTAGTTCTTGGTGAGCACCCGCACCGGCGCGCCCCGGTCGGTCCTGCCGTCCCGCAGCACCTCGTCGTTCACCCCGCGGGCGACGTGGATGTCCTCGTTGTCGACCTTCACCGGCTTGGAGCCCGGGCCCACGCACCGACCGCCGTTCGGCCCCACGGTCTGCACGTACACCAGGCTCGGCCCGGCGTCCCGGCTCGGCTCGGGCTCGCCCTGCGAACAGCGCTCCAGGGTGGCCTGGAGGTAGCTGGGCTTGACCTCGAGACCGCTCAGCGAGTTGTCGATCTCGTCGCGGAGCTGCTCGCGCGTGATCACCCAGCAGGCGACGGCGGACAGCGCGACCGCGAAGGCCACCGCCAGCGCGGTGAGCAGCGCGAGCCGCGAGCGCAACGGCAGCCGGGTGCGCCACGACCGCCGCCCCCCGGCGCGCGGCGCCGCCGTGCTGCCGGCCGGCGGGGCCGGCATCGGTGTCGGTGTCGGGGCGTACGGAGCGGTGGGGCCGGCGGGCTGGTGCGGGGGGCGCGCCGGGGGGCGGCGGCGGGCCGCTCACGCGCCGGTCCCGCGCTCGGGGCCGTGCACCTGACCATGGCCCTGGCCCCGCCCCTGCCCGTACCCGTGGTCGTCGGCGCGCAGCACGTAGCCGACGCCGCGCACGGTGTGCACCAGCCGCTGCTCGCCGCCCGCCTCGGTCTTGCGCCGCAGGTACATCACGTACACGTCGAGCGAGTTGGACGACGGCTCGAAGTCGAAGCCCCAGACCGCCTTGAGGATCTGTTCCCGGGTGAGCACCTGGCGCGGGTGGGCCAGGAAGAGTTCGAGGAGGGTGAACTCGGTACGGGTCAGCTCCACCCGCCGCCCACCCCGGCTGACCTCCCGCGTCGCCAGGTCCATCCGCAGGTCGGCGAATTCCAGGAGCTGGCCCGCGTCCGGCTCGACCGCCCCGCCCGTGGCGGCGGTCGCGTACGAGCTGCGCCGCAGCAGGGCCCGGATGCGGGCCAGCAGCTCGTCCAGCTCGAACGGCTTGACCAGGTAGTCGTCGGCCCCCGCGTCGAGCCCCGTGACCCGGTCCCCCACGGTGTCGCGGGCCGTCAGCATGAGGATCGGCACGGTCACCCGGGCGGCGCGCAGCCGCCTGGCCGCCGTCAGCCCGTCCATCCGGGGCATCAGCACGTCGAGCACGATCAGCTCCGGCGCGCGGCCCTCGGCCTTCTCCAACGCGTCGAGCCCGTC
This sequence comes from Streptomyces sp. 71268, assembly GCF_029392895.1. Classification (NCBI taxonomy): domain Bacteria; kingdom Bacillati; phylum Actinomycetota; class Actinomycetes; order Kitasatosporales; family Streptomycetaceae; genus Streptomyces; species Streptomyces sp. 71268. Next base: position 4,831,268 of record NZ_CP114200.1, on the reverse strand, counting down.
CACGGCCTCGACGACCTCGTACCCCTCGAACACCAGGCTGCGCCGCAGCGCCTCGCGTACGGCGGGCTCGTCGTCGACGACGAGGATGCGGGCGGGGCCGGGACGCTCACCGTGCTCGGCGGGACTCATCGACGCTCTTCCTTCACGGGTACGGGCGCGGAACGCGCGGCCCGCCCACGGGCGGGGGCGGGCGGGTGGCTTACGGGTGGCTCGTGGTGACCTACGGGCGCAGCGGGACGGATGCCCCACGGGGAGCGTACGCAGGCGCGCGCGACGCGCGCCGACAGTCGGGCCGGGGCCCCTGCCGGGCGGACGGTCCGGGTGGGCCGCCCAGCCCGTGGTCGCGGGGCCCCGCACAGGCGAGCGCACGGCCCGCCGCGCCGGGCGGGCCACCCCCCAAGGGGCCCACCCGGCGTGGAAGGCCGTGCGCACGGCCGGTCCACTCCGGCAGCCGCCGCCAGCGGGCCGGAGCCGGCGTGTCACACGTTGGTGCCGCCGCCGCGCAACGCGTTCAGGTCCTGCTTGACCGTCTCGCTCGGGATGGCGAAGCCGAGCCCGACGCTGCCGCCCGAGCCGCCCGCCGACGCGGGCGAGGAGATGGCCGAGTTGATGCCGATGACCTCGCCCCTCATGTTGATGAGGGCGCCGCCGGAGTTGCCGTGGTTGAGCGAGGCGTCGGTCTGGATGGCCCGGTAGCTGGTCTTGGACTGGCCCACGTCGCCGTTGTACTCCCGGCCCTCGAACTCGAACGGCCAGCCCCCGCCGCTCCCCGGCCCCGGCTGCCGCCCCTCGTCGCTGGCCACCGTCACCTCGCGGTCGAGCGCGGAGACGATGCCGCTGGTGACCGTGCCCGTCAGCCCCTCGGGCGAACCGATGGCCACCACCTCGTCACCGACCTTGACCGCCTTCGAGTCACCGAGCTTGGCGGCGCGCAGCCCGCTGGCGTCCGCGACCTTGATGAGCGCGAGGTCCTTGGACGCGTCGGCCCCGACCAGCGACGCCTCCTTCCGCGTGCCGTCGCTCAGGGTCACGGTGATGTCCTCGGAACCCGCGACGACGTGGTTGTTGGTGACGATCTCGCCGTCCCCGGAGATGATCACCCCGGAGCCGAGCGACTGCCCCTGGTTCGTACCCGCCGTGATCTCCACGATGCTGGGCGCGAGCGCCTTCGCCACCTCGGTGACGCTCCCGACGGCCCCGTCCTTGGCCCCCGCGCTCACCACCGGCGCCGCCGACGTACTGCTCGACCCCCCGTCGTGCCGGCTGCCGACGAACGCGCCGGTCGCCCCCGCCACCACGGCCGACACCAGCGCGACCGCCGCGAGCAACACCCCGGTCCGCCGCCCGCGCGGCCTCCCCGGCCCGGCCCCGTGCGCCCCGCCGTGCGGCGTGTCCGCGCCGAACGTCGCGTACGGACCGGGCGCGGCGGCCCCGTTCCCGGCGCCACCCGCGTGCCCGCCGCCCGGCCACACCCGCACGCCGGACGCGGTGGTCACCGCACCGGCCGGCTCGTACGCCGGCGCGGCCGGCGGCACGGGCGCCGTGGGCGCCACCGCCGGCCCGGGAGCGTGCGCGGGCGGCGGGGGTGGCGTCGCGCCGGCCGCACCGGCTGACGCGTACGGGTGCCCCGAACTCTCCGCCGACGCGGCGGAGGAAGCGGAGCCTGCTACGGGGGCGGGGCCTGCGATGTCGCCGTCGCGGCGGAAGTTCTCGGTCATGGCTACGACTGTGCTGGGCGTTTATGAGAACTCTCTGAGACCGACCTGAGAAGGCCGACAGAAGCGCGTAGGGCGGGCGTAAGGGGGCGCGTGCGCCGGGCGTGAGGGCGCCTCCTGCCAGACTGATCGCATGTCGGACAACTACTTCTCGCTCACCCGCGTGCGGCTCCGGCACTACCGGAGCATCGCGGCGGCGGACGTCGAGCTGGGCCCACTGCTGCTGCTCGTCGGCCCGAACGGGGCGGGCAAGAGCAACTTCCTCGACGCGTTGCGGCTCCTCTCCGAGTCCTTGCAGACCTCGCTCGACCAGGCCCTCCGCAGCCGCGGCGGGGTGACGGAGGTATGTCGCCGGACCGCCGGACACCCGGCGCGCTTCGCCATCGACCTGGAGTTCCGGGCGCCGGACTTCCACGGTGAGTACGGCTTCGAGGTGGCCGCTGTGGAAGGTGGCGGCTTCCAGGTCGCCCGCGAGCGGTGCCACGTCTGGCACGGCGTACGGCCCGAGCCGGAGAAGGGTCGGCCGTCCGCCAGCTTCCGCGTCGTGGACGGCCAGATGACGCAGACGACCGAGGCCGTCATGCCCCCGGTCGGCGAGCAGCGTCTCACCCTCGTGACGGCCGCCGGCCTCGAACCGTTCCGGCCCGTGTACGACGGCCTGGCGGGCATCAGCGTGTTCAGCCTCAACCCGGACGTGATGCGCCAGCCGCAGACGCCGGATTCCGGAGAGTTCCTGCACCGCGACGGCTCGAACATCGCCAGCGTCCTGCACCGCCTCCAGCGCAGCCCCCGAGGCCGCGCCAATCAGGCCCGCATCGAGGAGTACCTGCAGCAGATCATCCCCGGCATGCACGGGGTGACCCGCGCCGAACTGGGCAACTGGGAGACGTTGGAATTCCTCCAGGACGCCCCGGGTTCCGAGAGCCCCTGGCGCTTCCAGGCGCGGTCCGTCTCCGACGGCACCCTACGAGCGCTCGGCGTCCTCGTCTCCCTCTTCGCCGGCACCGGCAGCACGCTCAGCACCATCGGCATCGAGGAACCGGAAAGCGCCCTGCACCCGGCCGCCGCCGGCGTACTCCTCGACGCGCTGCGCGACGCGAGCGAGCGCCGGCAGGTCATCGTCACCAGCCACAGCCCCGACCTGCTCGACCGCCACGACTTCGAACTCTCCGAACTACGGGCCGTCCGCGCCATCGACGGCGAGACCCGGATCGGCCCCCTGGACGAGGCGGGGGCCCTCGCCCTCCGCGAACACCTCTACACTCCGGGCGAACTGTTGCGGAACGACCAGCTCTTGCCTGCTACCGACACGGACTCATCGTCGGAGGTACACCGGTGACCTTCGCTCCTGTCGTGGCCCCCATCGTGGAAGGCCACGGCGAGGTCAACGCGGTGCGCGAACTCATTCGCCGCATCGCCACCGAACTCTGCGGCACCTGGGCGGAGGTGGCCCAGCCGTTCCGGCTGGACTCCGGCAAGATGCGCAAGCCGGACGAGCTGGCCAAGGCCCTGCGTCTGCAAGCGGCACGCGTGAAGGGGGGCGGCGGCGTGCTCGTCCTGCGGGACGGCGATGACGACGACGTCGACTGCCCGGTCGCCCTCGCTCGCCAACTAGCGCCGGACCCCGCACTACTGCCGGTTCCCGTGGAAATCGTGATCGCCCGGCACGAGTACGAGGCGTGGTTCCTCGCCGCCGCCGACTCGCTCCGAGTCCATCCGGCCGTCCGTGACGACGCGACCGCACCCACGGACGCCGAGGCCCGGCGCAGCGCGAAGACCCAACTGCAGTCGATGATGTCCGAGTCCTACCGGGAGACCCTTCACCAACCGAAGTTCTCCGCACTGATGGACCTGCACGCGGCGCGCGCAAACAGCAGATCGTTCCGGCGCATGACGCATGCGGTGGAGAAGCTGCTCGCCCACGCGCCTGGGTAGTACGGACGCCCCCGCCCACCGCGCCGACGCCGCCGCTTGCCCACGCCCCCGTCACACCACGCCATCCCCGCCCGCCGGCTCATCGAGCACGAACCACACCCGCTTGCGGGAGTGTTCGCAGTTGGACGGCCAGGTGACGCCCCACTCGGCGCACAGGCGCTGGACGAGCAGTAGACCGCGCCCCCGTTCCTCGTGGGTGACGCCGCCGCGGCCCGGGGCGGGGTGTCGATCCCAAGCCTCGTCCCAGACGGCGACCCGTACGCGACCGGGGTGCAGCGTGACGTCGAGGTACACCAGTGACGTGTGGGTGTGGCGGTGCACGTTCGTGATGACCTCGCTCACGCATACGCGGGCGTCGTCGGCGACGATCCCGTGTCCGGTGGTGACCAGGAGCGTGGTGACGAGGTGGCGCAGGATCCTGGGCGCGAGGTCCGAGTTCGGCACCACGAATCGGGCCGTCGTCGCCGCCTTGAGCGGTGGTGGTGCGGTCTGGCTCATGTCGGTGTCTCCCAACGTGACGTGAGCGTCGGCTACTTCGCCGTCCGTGGCTCTGGCCATCCCCCGGGGCGCCCTCAACGGGCGTGCGGATGACTGCACTTCGGGTCTTCCCGGCGTGCCGCGCGGTGCTGTCAGGACCATAGAGCATGTGGGATCAATGTAGCTACCCGTCCGGAGCTACATTGATCCCAATGGACCCGCCCCACCACCGGATGCAGACTTGCGCCATGCCACCAAGGACAGTGACGACGGCGCGCCAGCGTCGACTGGGCGTCGAACTGCGCAAGATGCGAGAGGCCGCCGGCCTGAACGCTCGGGAAGCTGCGGCAATACTCGGACTCGACCACACCAAGGTCAGCCACATGGAAACGGCGCGCACCGGCGTCGGCTCCGATCGGCTTCGCGTGCTGGCGAATAGCTACGGCTGCACCGACGAGCCGTACTTGCAGGCCCTCATCGCGATGGCCACCGAGCGCGATCGCGGCTGGTGGGAGGAATATCGCGGCACGCTCCCCGCAGGGTTCCTCGACCTGTCGGAGCTTGAGGCGAAAGCAAAAAACCTGCGCACTTATCAGATCGCGCACCTTCCGGGTCTTGCGCAGACCGAAGATTACGCACGGGCGGTATTCAGGTTTACGTTCCCGCGCCTTGACGAGGATCACATCGAGGCAAGAATCGAGCACCGGATGAGGCGCGCGCACATCTTGGACCGCAGAGACGGGCCGCACTTCAGCGCCGTGATCCACGAGGCTGCCCTCCGCATGAGGTTCGGCGGAGCAGCGACAACGCGAGCGCAGCTTGAGCATCTCCTCACACTCTCCGAGCGCCCGAACTGCACGATTCGCGTGCTGACGTTCGATGTCGATGGCTTCGCAGGCTCAGGGCAGGCCGTCCTGCTGGCCACAGGCGACGTCCCTCAGCTCGACACTGTGCATCTCGACTTCGCGCACGGCGCGGCGTTTCTCGACGCCGCTGCGCAGCTCAGCGCCTACCGGGATCTCCTCGCCGAGATGGAATCCCGTAGCCTGGAAGTCGCAGAGTCGCGGGATCTCATTAGAGAAATCGCGCATAAGTTGTGAAGGGGCAAAAGATGCCAGAAAACGAATGGCAGCGCTCATCGTTTTGCGGCGGGGGCGGCAACAACTGCATTGAGACCCTGCCACAGAACGGCCTAATCCTGATGCGCGAGAGCCAAGACCCCGAGGCCATCATCAGCGTTACTCCGAAGCAGCTTGCCGCCTTCATCCAAGGCGCGAAGGCTGGCGAGTACGACCACCTGACCTAGCCCCTCCTCACACGGCAGCCCCCGAGCCCACGCGGCCGGGGGCTGCCGTGCGCGCATATGCCAACCCACCCTCACGTCAACATAGATACGGAAGCACTATTGATCCCAGCCTCTGTGTAGCGCTACGGTCGCTCAGCGTCGCCATATAGGGCTGCTCACCGGACTCTGCCAGCCCAACGGCGACGCAACCTCCCATGGGCACACGCCTGTTGGGAGGACGGCTGCCCTCACCCGCCTGCCCCGACGGGTGAGGGCAGTCCCCAAACCGCCGCCCTCGCGCCGAACGGTTGGCTCCCCCGGCGCGGGGGCGGCGCGCACGACCGCTCAGACTCACCCGGCGAGAGGACACCCCCGTGAGCCCCACCCCCTTCGACGCCGCCCGCCCGCACCTGCCCGCCCTGGTCGAGCGGCTACAGAAAGACGCGGCCATCCGCTCCGCGCGCTGGGCCGAGGCGTTCGCGGACGTACCCCGCCACGTGTTCGTACCGCACTGGTACGAGAGGGAGACCAACTCCCGAGGCATCACGGTCTGGCGAGCGCAACACACCATCGCGGCAAGCGAGTTGGCGAACATCTATCGGGACGCCACCCTCGTCACCGCGCTCGACCCGGCCACCGCCGAGCGGGTCGACACCGGCGCCTGGACCGGCGTCCCCACCTCCTCCAGCACCCAACCAAGCCTCATGGCAGGCATGTTGGAGGACCTGCACGTCCAGGACGGGCAGCGGGTGCTGGAGGTCGGTACCGGCACCGGCTACAACGCCGCGCTGCTCTGCGCCCGCCTCGGCGACCACCTCGTGCACTCCGTCGACATCGACCCCGATCTCGTCTGCATCGCCCGCGAACGCCTGGCCACCCTCGGCTTCGCGCCGGACCTCGTCGCGGGCGACGGCCGGGCCGGGCATCCCGCCGGCCGGCGGTTCGACCGCACCATCGCCACCTGCTCGGTGCGCCGCCACCTGCCGGCAGCGTGGATCGAGCAGAGCAATCCCGACGCGGTCATCGTCACCGACGTCGACCTGGGCATCGAGGGCGGGCTCGTACGCGTCGGCATCGATGCCGCCGGGCGGGCGTACGGCCACTTCACCGAGACCAGCGGGCGGTTCATGGCCGCCCGTGACCACGCCACCAGCTACCCCGCACCACAGCGACGCGCCCCGTACGCCACCGAGACCGTCACCCGCACCACCACGGTCGTCGCGGCCGACGTGCGCAACCACTACCCCTTCCGGCTGCTCCTCGCCCTCGAACTGCCGGAGGCCGAACTCGTCCACCACCGCGACGACGACGGGAACACCGCCCTCCAGCTCCAGACCCCGGACGGCACCTGGGTCCGCGCCCCGCTGACCGACGACGGCAGCGTCACGTACGCCGGCGAGCGCGACCTGTGGCGTACGGTCGAGGCCGCCTGGCGGTGGTGGCACGAGCAGGGGCGGCCGGGTCAGGACCGGTTCGGCTACGCCCGCGAGCCCGACGGGGCGACCCGCGTCTGGCACATCCTCACGGGGCGACGCTGGGACCTGTGAACCGACATCCCCGTCAGGGCGCGGCGGCCAACTCCCCACCACGCAGACCCTCTTCGGCGCCGCCGGGCGCCGAACCCGCTACCCGCTGCCCGCGACGCCGACCCCGGTCAGCCGCACCCGCAGGAGCGCCGCACCACCAGCGCCGACGGGAACTGCTTCAGCCGCTCGCGGCGTGAGCCCGCCACCCGGAGGCCGTCGTCCAACACCAGGTCGACCGCCGCGCGGGCCATCGCCGGGCGGTCGGAGCCGACGGTGGTCAGCGGCGGGTCGGTGAGGCCGGCCTCCTTGACGTTGTCGAAGCCGGCCACGGCCAGCTCGCCGGGGACGTCGATGCGCAGTTCGCGGGCGGCCCGCAGGACGCCGATGGCCTGGTCGTCGGTGGAGCAGAAGACCGCGGGCGGCCGGTTCGGGCCGGCCAGCAGGTCGAGCGCCACCTCGTACGCGTCGTAACGGTTGTAGGGGGCCTGGAAGAGGCGGCCCTCGGTGGAGCGGCCGGCCTCCAGCATCGCGCGGCGCCAGCCCTCGATGTGGTCGGTGACCGGGTCGCCGACCGACGGGGTCTCCTCCGTACCGCCTATGCAGGCCACGTACGGGTGGCCGTGCTCAAGGAGGTGGCGTACGGCGAGTTGGGCGCCGCCGACGTCGTCCAGGACGACGGCCACGTCGTCGATCGCCTCGGGCCGCTCGTGCATGAGCACCACGCGCGCGTCCCACGCCTCGATCTCGGCCGCCGCGTTCTCGCTCAGGCCCTGGCTGATGAGGATCAGCCCGGAGACCCGCATTCCGAGGAAGGCGCGCAGGTAGTGCACCTCGCGCTCGTCCAGGTAGTCGGAGTTGCCGACCAGGACCATCTTGCCGCGCTCGGCGGCGGCCTGTTCGACGGCGTGCGCCATCTCGCCGAAGAAGGGCTGCCGGGCGTCGGGGACGATGAGCCCTATGAGGTCGGTACGGCGGGACGCCATCGCCTGCGCGACGCGGTCCGGCCGGTACCCCAGCTCCTTGATCGCTGCGAGTACCCGCTCGCGCGTGGCCGGGGCGACCGGCCTTGGTCCGTTGTTGATGACATAGCTGACGACCGCGGTCGACGTTCCCGCAAGCCGTGCTACATCATCCCGCGTCACCTTGGCCACGCGCGGAAGTCTACGCGGGTCCCCCTAGCCGTTTACCCGGCGTGCGACCCCTGCTTTCGCTCCGTCCGCCGCGCGAGAGCGACCATCGACCGCGTCGCGGGGGTTTGTCCCCTTCGCACCGCGGGCACCGCCGGCACCGCCGACCCCATCCGTACCGTCCTGACCCGAGGCCGCCGCCTTCGTACCCTCCGAGGAACGCTCCGCGGCACGTTCCGCGGCCCGCTCGACCTTCTCCGGGACGACGAAGCGGTAGCCCACGTTGCGTACGGTGCCGATCAGCGACTCGTGCTCGGGGCCGAGCTTGGCGCGCAGCCGTCGTACGTGGACGTCCACGGTCCGGGTGCCGCCGAAGTAGTCGTAGCCCCACACCTCCTGGAGCAACTGGGCCCGCGTGAAGACCCGGCCCGGGTGCTGGGCCAGGTACTTGAGCAGCTCGAACTCCTTGAAGGTCAGGTCCAGGACCCGGCCCTTGAGCTTGGCGCTGTACGTCGCCTCGTCCACCGACAGGTCACCGTTGCGGATCTCCATCGGGCTGTCGTCGCTCACGATCTGCTGGCGGCCCATCGCCAGCCGCAGCCGCGCCTCGACCTCCGCCGGGCCCGCCGTGTCGAGCAGCACGTCGTCCACGCCCCAGTCGGCGGTGACGGCGGCCAGCCCGCCCTCGGTGACCACGAGCAGCAGCGGACAGCCGGGGCCGGTGGAGCGTAGGAGCTGGCACAGGCTGCGTACGTGGGGCAGGTCACGGCGGCCGTCGATGAGGATCACGTCGGCGCCCGGGGTGTCCACCAGGGCCGGGCCCTCGGCCGGCGCGACCCGTACGCCGTGCAGCAGCAGGCCGAGGGCGGGGAGCACCTCGGTTGAGGGCTGGAGCGCGTTGGTCAGCAGGAGCAGTGAGCTCATCCGCGACCACCTGCCCCGCTGCCGCCGGTCGTCACCCTGCACGCCCTGCCCGTGCCGTTGTGCTCGCTTGCCTTGCCCATGACGTCGGTTCCTCCTCGGTCCCTGCGTGGGGCACCACCCAGGAGCGGCCTGGGGGATTTCGCGGCCTTGCTTCGTACCGTGGCGATCAGCCGGGGGGTGCGTGGCTGAAAGCACAAAAGGACCTGGGGGCTGCTTTGCCCAGGTCCTCTGTCCAGCAGGATAGCCCAATCGCCGGCCCGGCCCGCGGCCGAATGTGCACCTTCCGTTGTTCCCTCGGTCACGCGGCGGCCCCCACAAGCGCCCGGCGGCGGGCCGTACGGGGGACATTTTCCGCGATTTACGGGCAAGATGCTCCGTCCGGCCCGGCCCTGGGCTCACCTCGCCAGCGGGCCCGTCGCGTACGCCGGGTCGCCGCGGCCCCCGGCGCCCGCGAGCAGGGCGGGCCCCGGTCGACCGATACGGGGGCGGGGTACCGCCCGGCCCGGCTACGCAGCGCGGTATGGGCCGTACGGGGCGTACGGACCGGGAGAGAAAACCAGCCGCCCCGGCGGGCTGAGGCACGAGGGGCGCGTCGTTGCGCACGGGCACTTTTCTGGGGCGCGGATCTTGCCATCGCCCGTACGGGTGCGCTAGGCGCCGGCTCGGGGCCCGGTGGGGCTACCGTCTCGCAGCGCCTCGGCCAGTTCCTGGAGCAGCCGTCGCTTGGGGCGGGCTCCCACCATCGACGTCAGGGGCTCGCCGTCCCGGAAGAGCATCAGCGTGGGCATCGCCAGCACGCCGTAGGCGGCGGTGGTCGCCGGGCTGGTGTCCACGTCGAGCTGGACCACCCTGATCCGGCCGGCCTCCTCGGCCGCGACCGCGCTCAGCACCGGCGCGATCTGCCGGCACGGCGGGCACCAGTCGGCGGTGAACTCCACCAGCACCGGCAGCGTCGCCGCCAGCACCTCGTCCGCGAACGTCGCGTCCGTCACCTCGTCCACACCCTCGGCCTTGATCATCGTCTTCTCCCTCGCGTCGTTTTCGCGTCCCCGCGTTGCCGCGTTCCCTGGTCTCGTCAGTCCGCCAGTCCGTCAGCCCGTCAGCCCATGAGTTCGCAGCGTGGCTCGGGGCCGTCCGGCAGCAGGGCCTCGGCCTGTGACAACTGCGCGGCGACCTGCTCGCGCACCGACCGCAACTGGGCCACGATCTGGTCGAGTTCGGCGAGCTTGCGCCGGTAGACGGCGAGCGAGGCGGGACACGCGTCGCCGGCCGGGTGCCCGGCGCGCAGGCACTCCACGAAGGGCCTGGTCTCCTCCAGGCCGAAGCCGAAGTCCTGGAGCGTGCGGATCTGCTCCACCAGCCGCAGGTCGTCGTCGCCGTACACGCGGTGGCCGTTGCCGCCGCGCCGGGCGGGCAGCAGCCCGCGGGTCTCGTAGTAGCGCAGCGTCCGGGTGCTCACGCCGGCCCGCTCCGCGAGTTCGCCGATGCGCATGGCCCTGACGCTAGATGTTGACGCCGGCGTCAAGGCAAGGGTCCCGGCGTGCCGACAGGACCGGCCGGCCGGGCGGTGTGCCCGGCCGGCCCGGTCGGGTCAGCCGCCGATGGCCGGCTGCGGCGCGCCGGAGGCGACATCCGTGGTCTCGACGGCCTCCTCGCCGGCGAACTGGGCCGCGTACAGCCGGGCGTACGCGCCCCGCGCCGCCAGCAGTGACGCGTGCGTGCCCTGCTCCACGATCGCGCCCGCCTCCATCACCAGGATCAGGTCCGCGTCCCGGATGGTGGAGAGGCGGTGCGCGATGACGAAGCTGGTGCGGCCGGTGCGCAGCGAGGCCATCGCCTGCTGGATCAGCACCTCGGTCCGGGTGTCGACGGAGCTGGTCGCCTCGTCCAGGACCAGGATCGCCGGCTCGGCCAGGAACGCGCGGGCGATGGTGATGAGCTGCTTCTCGCCGACGCTGACGCCCCCGCCCTCCTCGTCGATGACCGTGTCGTAGCCGTCCGGCAGGGTGCGCACGAAGCGGTCCACATGGGTGGCCCTGGCCGCCGCCACGATCTTCTCCATGGGCAGGCCCTCGGGCGCCCCGTAGGCGATGTTCTCCGCGATGGTGCCGCCGAACAGCCAGGTGTCCTGGAGCACCATGCCGATGTGCGAGCGCAGCTCCTCGCGCGGCAGGGTGGCGATGTCGACGCCGTCCAGGGTGATCCGCCCGCCGCTGACCTCGTAGAACCGCATCAGCAGGTTGACCAGCGTGGTCTTGCCGGCGCCGGTCGGGCCGACGATGGCGACCGTCTGGCCGGGCCGCACCGTCAGCGACAGGTCCTCGATCAGCGGGGTGTCGCTCGCGTAGCGGAAGCTGACCCGCTCGAAGGCGACCTCGCCGCGCACCGTGCGGGCCGCGCGCCGGGGGTGCCCCGCCCGCTCGGCCTCGGGTCGTACGGGCTGCCCCGCCTCCGGTCGTACGGGCTCGGCCCGTTCGGCTTCCGGGTGTACGGACCCGGGTCGTACGGGGTCCCCCGCCTCCCGTCGTACGGGCTCGGCTCCCGGGCGTACGGGCTCGGCCCGCTCGGCCTCCGGTCGTACGGGAGTGCCGGACTCCGGTCGTACGGGGGTGGCGTCGGGGCGCTCCTCGTCCGCGTCGAGGAGTTCGAAGACCCGCTCGGCGGAGGCGACGCCCGACTGCACCAGGTTGGCCATGCTCGCCACCTGCGTGAGCGGCTGGCTGAACTGCCGCGAGTACTGCACGAACGCCTGCACGTCACCGATCGACAACGAGCCGCTGGCCACCCGGAGCCCGCCGACGACGGCGACGAGCACGTAGTTCAGGTTGCCGATGAACATCATCGCGGGCTGGATGATCCCCGAGATGAACTGGGCCCGGAAGCTGGACGCGTACAGCCTCTCGTTCTGCTCGCGGAAGACCTCCGCCGACTCCCGCTGCCGGCCGAAGACCTTGACCAGGTCGTGCCCGGTGTACATCTCCTCCACGTGCGCGTTGAGGGTGCCGGTGGTCTTCCACTGCGCGACGAACTCCGGCTGCGCGCGCTTGCCGATCCGGGTCGCGACGACCACCGAGACCGGCACCGTGACCAGGGCCACGAGCGCGAGCAGCGGGGATATCCAGAACATCATCGCCAGCACGCCCACGATGGTCAGCAGCGAGGCGATGATCTGGCTGGACGTCTGCTGGAGGGTCTGCCCGACGTTGTCGATGTCGTTGGTGGCGCGGCTGAGCACCTCGCCGCGCGGCTGCCGGTCGAAGTAGCTCAGCGGCAGCCGGGCCAGCTTCTCCTCGACCTCGGTACGCAGCCGGAAGACCGTGCGCTGCACGACGTACGTGGCGATCCTGGCCTGCGCGAAGGCACAGACGCCGGCCAGCACGTAGATCGCCAGCACCCACAGCAACGTCACCCCGACCGCGTCGAAGTCGATGCCCTGGCCCGGGACCACGTCCATCGCGGCGACCACGTCGGCCACCGTGCCGTCACCGCCCTCGCGCAACCGCTGAACGGCCTCCGCCTTGGTCTGCCCCTCCTGGAGCTGCCGGCCGACGACGCCGGCGAAGATCAGGTCGGTGGCGTGGCCGAGGAGCTTGGGGCCGATGACGTACATCGCGATGCTCACCACGGCCAGCGACACGACCGCGACGATGCTCGGCTTCTCGGGCCGCAGCATGGCGAGCAGTCGGCGGCTGGAGCCGGTGAAGTCCATGGTGCGCTCGGTGGGCTGGCCGCCCATGAACCGCGCGACCCCGACGCCGGGTCCCGGCCCACGCGGCGCGGCCTTGGCCTTGGGAGCTGCCTGGTCGCCGGTGTCCTTGGTGTCCTTGGTGTCCTTCGAGAGGGCGGGGGCGGTCGGCGGCCGGGTCGGCTCCGGGTCGGACTCGGTGGGGCTCATGCCGCCTCCTGCTCGGTGAGCTGGGAGAGCACGATCTCCCGGTAGGTCTCGTTCGAGGCCATCAGCTCGGTGTGGGTTCCGGTGCCGACGATCCGGCCCTCGTCCAGGACGACGATCTGGTCGGCGTCCCGGATGGTGGCCACCCGCTGCGCGACGATGATCACCGTCGCGTCGGCGACCTCGCGGGCGAGCGCGGCGCGCAGCCGGGCGTCGGTGGCGTAGTCGAGCGCGGAGAACGAGTCGTCGAAGAGGTAGATGCGCGGCGCCCGCACCAGCGCCCGCGCGATGGCCAGCCGCTGCCGCTGCCCACCGGAGACGTTGCCGCCGCCCTGCGCGATGGGCGCGTCCAGGCCTCCGTCGAGCGCGGCGACGAAGTCGCGGGCCTGCGCAACCTCCAGGGCGTGCCACAACTGCTCGTCGGTGGCGTCCGGGTTGCCGTACCGCAGGTTGGAGGCGACGGTCCCGCTGAACAGGTACGGCTTCTGCGGTACGAGCCCGACCCGGGAGCCGGCCTGCTCCGGGTCGAGGTCGCGCACGTCCTGGCCGTCGATGAGCACGCTGCCGCCGGTCGCGTCGAACAGCCGTGGCACCAGGCCGATCAGCGTGGACTTGCCGCTGCCGGTGCTGCCGATGAGGGCGGTGGTGCGGCCGGGTCTGGCGGTGAGCGAGATGTCCCGCAGTACGGGTTCCTCAGCACCGGGGTAGCGGAACTCGACGCCGCGCAGCTCCAGCTCGCCGCGCTGGTCGAGCGGGGTGACGGGGTCGACCGGGTGCGCCGGGGGCACGACGCTGCTCTCGGTGCCCAGCACCTCCTGAATGCGCTCGGCGCACACTTCGGCCCGCGGGATCATCATGAGCATGAAGGTGCCCATCATCACGGCGGTCAGGATCTGCATCAGGTAGGAGAGGAAGGCCGTCAGGGCGCCGATCTGCATGCCGCCGTCGTCGATGCGCTGGCCGCCGAACCAGACCACGGCGACGCTGGAGACGTTGACGACCAGCAGCACCAGCGGGAACAGCAGCGACATCAGCCGGCCGGCGCGCAGCGAGACGTCCATCAGCTCGGTGTTGGCGCCGGCGAACCGCTCGCGCTCGTAGGTGTCGCGCACGAAGGCGCGGATGACGCGGACGCCGGCGATCTGCTCGCGCAGCACCCGGTTCACCCGGTCCACGCTCTTCTGCACGCCCCGGAAGACGAGCCGCAGCCGGCGCACGATCAGCGTGACGATCACACCCAGGACGGGCACGATGACCAGCAGCAGCGCGGAGAGCGGCACGTCCTGGTTGAGCGCCATCACGACGCCGCCGACGCACATGATGGGCACGGTCACCATCAGCGTGAACGTCATCAGGCACAGCGTCTGCACCTGCTGCACGTCGTTGGTGGTCCGGGTGATGAGCGAGGGCGCGCCGAAGTGCCCCAGCTCGCGGGCGGAGAAGGACTGCACGCGGTCGAAGACGGCGGCGCGTACGTCGCGGCCGAGCGCCATGGCGGTGCGGGCGCTGAAGTAGACGGCGCCGATCGCGCAGACCATCTGGAGGAGGGTCACGGCGAGCATGACGCCGCCCACGCGCAGGATGTGGTCCGTGTCCCCCTTCACGACACCGTTGTCAATGATGTCGGCGTTCAGGGTCGGCAAGTAGAGGGTGGCCAGGGTCTGGATGAACTGGAGCGCCACGATCGCGGCGATCGAACGCGTATGGGGCCGCAGATACGCCCGCAATAGTCGGACCAACACATCGCGCACCCTATGGGAGGGCCAGCCGGCCCGCTCCGGAGTTTCGGCCCGGGGCGAGGTGGGAGGGGGCAGGCGGGCCGCGTCGTGCGGGAGGGGGCAGGGCAGGCGGCGGGGGCCCCGGGCGGCCGGGCTGTGGGCGGGCGGCGGCGAGGGGGGCCGGGCGCGAGGCGTCATGATGGAGGGCGGCACGCGCCCGGCGCGCTGGCGGGCCCGGCCCGCGCGGGGGCGGGCGAGCGGCGACGACGAGCACGCCGCGAAGGACACGGACGAGAAGAGGAGTCCCATGGCGGCAACGGACACGGTGGCCCCGCCGACCGGGACCATCCGGTACTGGGCGGCGGCCAAGGCGGCGGCCGGCACCGCGGAGGAGCCGTACGCCGCGCACACGCTGGCCGACGCGCTCGCCGCGGCCCGCGACCGGCACCGCGCGGAGCCGGAGTTCGCCCGGGTGCTGCTGCGCTGCTCGTTCCTGATCGACGGCGACCCCGTCGGCACCCGCGACCACCACGCGGTCCAACTGGCGGACGGCGGCACGGTCGAGGTGCTCCCCCCGTTCGCGGGAGGGTGAGCCCCAGCCCATGAGCGACCAGCCACACGATCCCCAGCAGCCGTACGAGGGCGCCGGCTACCCGCCGCCGTACGAGGGCTACCAGCCGCACGCCCCCCAGCAGCCGTACCCGCCCTACGACCCCGCGCCCGCCGACCACGCGGACCAGCGGCACCCGACAACCCCCGACCCGTACGCCCAGCAGCCCGACTATGGGGCGCGCTCCGGCTACCCGGGGCAGCCGGGCTACGGCGGACACGACGCGCGGGCCGGCTACGGGGCGCAGGGCGACCACCCGGCGCAGCCCGGGCACAGCCACGACCACGGCCACGGCCACGGCCACGACCACGGCCACGGGCAGCAGGCCGGCTACGGGACGCAGCCCGGCTACGGTCACGGGCCGCAGGCCCAGACCGGCTACGGCGCCGGCGCCCCGCAGGGCGCGGGCGACTCCGGCCACGGCGGCTACGCGGCCTACCCGAACGAGCCGGTCTGGCCCAGCTACGACGACGAGGCCACCGCCTACCCGCCGCAGCAGCCGCACCCCACGCACCACCAGCCCACCCCCGGCGGCTACCCGGCCGGCGCCGGCTACCCGGACCCCGCCGCGTCCAACGGCCACCAACCCGCGCCGGGGCAACAGGAGTTGGGCGGTCCAGCGCAGGCATCGGCCGGCCAGCCGTGGCAGCAGCCCCACCCGGGCTACGGCGAACCGGCCCCGATCCACCCGGCCCACCCGTCGCAGCACGCGCCCTACGCGCCCGGGGCGGGCGCCCCGGCGCACGGGTACGGCGCCGACCCGTACGGCCAGGGCCAGCAGCCGTACGGCCAGGGCCAGCAGCCGTACGACCAGGGCTACCCGGACCACCAAGGGCACCAGGGACAGCAGGGGCACCAGGGGCAGCAGAGCTACCAGGACCCCGCCGCGTACGCCTCGTACGAGGGCGCCCCGCAGCACGCGGCCCCCGCGCCGGGCGGGCAGGGTGGCGACACGCCAGCCGAAGCACCGGCCGGCGCACCCGCCGACCCGACTCAAACCCCGGCCATCGATGCGCCCGCCGCCGCGCCGATGACCGCGGCGGAGAAGGCGCGGGCCGAGGGCCGGCCGCAGATCCTCGGGCCGGGGCTCCAGCCGGCGCTGCTGACCGCCGTGCTCGCCGGGTTGCTCGCGGTGGCCGCGCCGGTGGCGGAGCCGGCGCTCGCGGTGGCCGTGGTGTTGTTGCAGGCGGTGACGGCGGCGGGCTGGTTCCGGCTGAACGGCATGTGGCCCGCGCGGCAGGGCATCGCGCTGGCCTTCCTCGGCGGCGTCGCGGCCGACATCGGGTTGCTGACCACCGACCGGGACCAGGCGCCCACGGTGCTCATCGGCACCCTCGGCTGCTGGCTGCTGCTGGTGATCGTGCTCCAGTTGCGCAACCTCAGCCCGCCCGACGAGCGGCTGTACGGGCTGACCGCCACCGCCACATCGGCGGCGCTCGCCGTGGTCGCGGCCGGGTACCTGGCCACCGACGCGGACCCGGTCGTGATCGGCGCGGCCGGCGTGGGCGTCGCGGCGCTCGCCCGCGCGCTGCCGTTGCCGGGCGCCGTCTCCGTGCTCCTGGCGCTGGCCGCGTCCGGCGGCGCCGGCTTCGCCGTCGCGCGCGCCACCGACTTCGGCACGTCCGGGGCGGCCATCGGGCTGGCCGCCGGTGCGTGCGCGCTGGTCGGACTGCGGGTGGCCAGCTACGACTACCCGTCGCGGTTCGTGCACCTCACGGCCGGCGTCGCGCTGCCGCTCACGGCCGCGGCCCCGGCGGTCTACCTGCTCGGCCGGACCCTCGGCTGAACGCCTTACCCCCGAACCCGCCGGCCGGACATACGGGCCGGCGGGCCGGGGAACCCGGAGCGTCGGGCGGGCGAAAGCCACGCGTCGGGCGCGGAAACCGGCCGAACGTCGACAGGACGGCCCTCGGATACGAGCGAACGTTCGGCCGATTTCGGACGCGTACGGCTAGGCTCACAGCCTCAAGCACAGACCTGACCGAGACCCTGGGGGGCGAAGCATGTCGGACGCGGCGCATACGGACGCAGCGAACAGGGGCGGCCCGGGCGGCGCGCCGTACCACCAGGGGGCCGGTGGCTATGGCGGCGGCGGGTACGACGCCTACGGGCCCGGGCAGCCCGCGGGCGGCCACGGCGGTTACGACGACTACGACGACCGCGCGGCCCCGCCGCCGCGCCGCCGCCGACGCGGGCGCGGCCTGCGGGTCCTGCTGATCCTCCTGGTGATCCTGGGCGGGCTGTTCGTCGCCGCCGACCGGATCGCGGTCAACGTCGTGGAGTCCGAGGCGGCCAAGAAGATCAAGAGCAAGGAGAACCTGACCGGCACGCCCGAGGTGTCGATCAAGGGCTTCCCCTTCCTCACCCAGGTGGTCAGCAAGAAGTTCGACGAGATCGAGGTCACCTTCGACGGGCTGACCAGCGAGGAGAACGGCCGGGCCATCCGCATCACCGAGATGACGGCCACCATGCGCGACGTCAAGGTCTCCAACAACTTCTCCTCCGCCGTCGCCGACCACGCCACCGGACGGGCCCACGTCAGCTACGCGGACCTCTCCAAGGCCGCCGGCCCCGGCATCACCGTGGGCTACGCCGGCAAGGACGACACCGGCAAGAGCCGGGTGAAGATCAGCGGCGGACTGCTCGGCTTCAAGATCAGCGCGTACGGGACGGTGAGCGTGGTCAACGGCGACACCATCCGGCTGCGCGCCGACAAGATCCCCGCCGGCGCGGTGCCGGGCTGGGAGGACAAGGTCCGCGAGCGGACCGACATCGACCGCAAGGTGGACGGCCTGCCGGCCGGACTGGGGCTCAAGGCGATCGAGACCACCCCCGACGGCGTGGACATCGAGGCCGAGGGCCACGCGGTCGAACTGACGGGCTGACGCGCCGGCGCGGTGAGGCGCTGGCGGGCTGACCCGCTGGCAGGCTGACCGATCGCCGGGCCGACCGGGTGCCGGGCCGACCGCCTTCGGGCGCGGCCCGGCACCGGCCGTTCAGGCCCCGTCCACGCACTGAGACGGCTGGTTCCGCAGTACAGATACCGTCCGCGAGAAGCCTGTCCCGCCCCGGGCCCCGGGCCGTGCGCACTCGCGATCCGTCCCGCATCGCAGACATATTCGTCTCACCATACGACACGCCGGTGACACGCCCGCCCCCCGTCCTTACGATCGAACGCATGAAGCGACAGGCGGATCTCACGAAGCGGCGGGCAGTAGACCTGTGCCGCGTCGCCGCCATGCTCTGTCGCCCTGTCTGACCGAGGCCGCTTTTCCCTGGTTTGCCGGGCTCGTACCGCGCACATCCCGCGGGTTCGCCCCATCTCCCCGCAAGCCGGGCCCGGCTTCGTACCGCCCCCGTGCAGCGCCGCGCGCATCCCCGTCGCCGCCTGCCGGTACGCCAATCCGCGTCACCGTGCACCATCCGTATCTGCCCCGGAGGAGAACAGCATGAGCCGCAGCGACGTCCTGGTGGACGCCGAGTGGGTCCAGGCCCGTATCGATGACCCGAAGACGGTCATCGTCGAGGTCGACGAGGACACGTCGGCCTACGACAAGAACCACATCAAGAACGCCATCCGGATCGACTGGAAGAAGGACCTCCAGGACCCGGTGCGCCGCGACTTCGTGGACCAGGCCGGCTTCGAGAAGCTGCTCTCCGAGAAGGGCATCGCCAACGACGACACCGTCGTCCTCTACGGCGGCAACAACAACTGGTTCGCGTCGTACGCCTACTGGTACTTCAAGCTCTACGGGCACCAGGACGTCAAGCTGCTCGACGGTGGCCGCAAGAAGTGGGAGCTGGACTCGCGCGACCTGGTCGCCGAGGTCCCCACCCGCCCGGCCACGGAGTACAAGGCCAAGCCGCAGGACAGCTCGATCCGCGCCTTCCGCGACGACGTCGTGGCCGCCATCGGCTCGCTCAACCTGGTCGACGTGCGCTCCCCCGACGAGTTCTCCGGCAAGCTGCTCGCCCCGGCCCACCTCCCGCAGGAGCAGTCGCAGCGCCCCGGCCACGTGCCCAGCGCCCGCAACATCCCGTGGTCCAAGGCCGCGAACGACGACGGCACCTTCAAGTCGGACGACGAGCTGAAGGCGCTCTACGAGGGCGAGGGCGTGGACCTGTCCAAGGACACCATCGCCTACTGCCGCATCGGTGAGCGCTCCGCCCACACCTGGTTCGTGCTGCACGAGCTGCTCGGCCAGAGCAACGTGAAGAATTACGACGGTTCCTGGACCGAGTACGGCTCGCTGGTCGGCGTGCCGATCGAGGTCGGCTCGGGCTCCTGAGCCCCCGGGCTCCCGGTTCCCCGACCCGCTGCACCCTCCCCTCCTCCGGTCCCTCGCGACCTTCTTCCTCCCTGACGTAAGGACAGACACCCATGTGTGGAGCCCAGGCCGGCGGCCCCGACGCGGCGACCATCAAGCCCGGTGAGACCACCATCCAGGGCAGCGTGACCCGCGACGGCCAGCCCGTCACCGGCTACGTGCGCCTGCTGGACAGCACCGGCGAGTTCACCGCCGAGGTGCCCACCTCGGCCACCGGACAGTTCCGCTTCTACGCCGCCGAAGGCACCTGGACGCTGCGCGCCCTGGTGCCCGGCGCGACCGCCGACCGCACCGTCGTCGCCCAGCAGGGCGGCCTGGCGGAGGTCGCCATCACCGTCTGACGCTTTACGCGCCAGCGTGGCCGGAGGGCCGCACCCCAGGGGTTGGACGCCTTGTACTGGGGAGCGGCCCTCCGCGCGTGCGCGCACCGATGCGGTGTGCGCGCGCTGTGAGGCTTCGGCGCGCCCCGGTGGCGTCGTCGGGGCATCGCGCTGCCCGCACGGGGGCGGGCAGCGCGATGGGCAGGGCCGGTGCGGGGCGGGGAAGTGTCCCCACACCGTCCAGGCCACACACCAGGTGCGGGCCCGAGGTCCAGTCGTACGCTGGAGGCATGTACGCCCGGCGGCGACGTGGCTACTTCCTCATGATGGGTGCGTGCCTGACGCTCTTCGTGTCGGCATGGGCCGTGGTCCGGCTGTGGTCGGTTCCGGTGGCGGTCGGCATGTGCGTGGTGGCCATGGTGATCCCGCCGCTCGCGGCGATCGTGGCCAACCGGCGCGGCCCCGACGACCGGTGGTTCGACGAACCGCCCCCGCGACCACCGGGCCAGCGCACCGACCACGCGCCCGGCGCGGCCCCCGATCTGGGCCTGTGGCCCGACCCCGACCAGGACGCGGCCCCGCGACCGCCGCCCCCGCACCCCGGCGCGCGCGGCGGGTCCTCCGCCGAGCACGGCGCGCGCACCGGCGACCCGGAGTCCGACGCGTGGTGGGACGAGCTCGACGGCAAACACCACCCGTGAGGGCCGGGAGCGGCTATCCCCACGAGCCCGGACGAGCCCCGTACGGACCCCGCCCGGGCCCCGTACGGGCCGGCCGGATCAGTACACGAGCGCCTGCACGCCGTCCGGCATGACCTCGCTCACGAAGACCTGCGCGCCGGCGATGCGGGCGCCCGGGATGAGGTCGGACTCCTCGATGTCGCGACGGGCCGCGCACTGCGTGCAGACGGTCAGCGCGCCGCCGCCGCTCAGGATGCCGTCGATCAGGTCGGGCAGCGGCGCCGCGTGCGGCAGCTCGAACTCGGCCGCCCGGCCCGGCAGCGCGAACCAGGAGGACTCCCCGGTCAGCCACAGCGAGACCTCGACGCCGCTGGCCACGGCCACGGCCGCCACCGTGAACGCCTGCGAGCACCGCTCGGGCGCGTCCGCGCCCGCCGTCACCTTGATCACGAGCTTCTTCGCCATGGGCTCACTGTAGGCGCGCGCCCACCCCGCTCGCGCCGGCCGGGGGCGGGCGCGGCCGGGGCGGTGGACCTCACAGCGCCGGCCCTCGTGGCGCGGACTAGACTCGGGCTCGGTCCGTAACACCCCACACTGTGTCCGAGGAGCGCGCTCGTGCTTGAGACAGTCTTCACCCTGCTGCTGGTCTTGATGGCCGTGCTCATCGCCGCGTTCGCGGGGCTCACCCTGTTCAAGCTGTACCAGGGCCAGCGCTGACGGACCCCTCCGCGCTCGCGCCCCGGCGCGGGCCCCTGCGGCAGTGCCCGGCCCCGAGCGGGCCGACGCGCCGTCTCCCGTCCTCACTACAGATCGCCTGAACTCATGATCGAGATCCCGTCCGACCTTCACCCGGACCTCGTGCCCCTCGCCTTTCTCCTCGGTAACTGGGAGGGCGCGGGCGTCTTCGACTTCCCCGGCGCCGAGAAGTGCAACTTCGGGCAGGAGGCGACCTTCACGCACGACGGCCGCGACTTCATCGAGTACGTCTCGCACACCTGGGAGCTGGACTCCGAGGGCAAGAAGGTCCGCCCGCTGGAGACCGAGTCCGGTTACTGGCGGATCGACAAGGACCGCAAGGTCGAGGTCGTCATGATCCGCGACCAGGGCGTCGTGGAGATCTGGTACGGCGAGCTGGCCGACCAGAAGCCGCAGATCGACCTGGTCACCGACGCCGTCGCGCGCACCGCCGCCGCCGGCCCGTACACGGGCGGCAAGCGGCTGTACGGATACGTCAAGAGCGACCTGATGTGGGTCGGTGAGAAGGCCACCCCCGAGGTGCCGCTGCGGCCGTACATGTCGGCGCACCTGAAGAAGGTCGTCGACCCGCGCGAGTGGGCCAAGGACCTCAAGGACCTGCCCGACGACGGCATCGCCTTCTTCCGCTGAGCCTGGCAGTCTCTGTCGTAAGCCCGGCAGCACCTCACCCCGGTCGCGTGCGGACCAGACCGGCCGGGCGCGCGACCGCTCAACAACCGCATACGTGCCCCGCGGGGGAAGTCCGGTGAGAGTCCGGCGCTGACCCGCAACGGTAGGCGGAGCCCACGCATCCCCCGGGATGCGGGCACCGCGAGCCCGATCACCCGCGGCGGCGCATGTTCCAGGACTACTCGCCGCGGACTGCGAGGGGACGCACCCGGGGCGACGCCCCGGGCCACTCCTTCACCGTACGGTCGCGGCCCGAGGTGAAGGGGGAGCCCGCCGTGGCGACCACGACCGAGGACGCCGCCCCGCCGCGCGCGGGCCAGGGGCCCGGCGCGCCCGCGCCCCGGCGGCCCCCGCGCCGCCTGCCACTGCTTCCGCTGATCGTCGCGCTCGTCGTCGCGCTGCCCGTCTCGCTCGTGTGCGGCGTCGCCTTCGGCTCCGCCGGCCTTTCCTGGGGCGAGGTGCTGCGGTTCCTCGGCGCCGGGCTGACCGGCGGCACCATCGGGGCCGACGAGCGGGCGGCGTACACCATCGTCTGGGAGCTGCGGTTCCCGCGGGCGCTGCTGGCCGCCGTGGTCGGGGCGGGCCTGGCGGGGATCGGCGTGGCCGTGCAGGCCATGGTCCGCAACGCGCTGGCCGACCCGTTCGTGCTGGGCATCTCCTCGGGCGCGGCGGTCGGCGCCAACGCCGTGCTGCTGTTCGGGGCGCTCAGCGGGCTCGGCGTGTGGGCGCTGTCCACCGCCGCGTTCGGCTCGGCGCTGGTCTCGATGGCCCTGGTGTACGCGGCGGCCCGCACCCCGCAGGGGCTGACCCCGCTGCGCCTGGTGCTGACCGGCACGGCCATGTACTACGGCTTCTCGGCCGTCACCACCCTGATGGTCTTCAGCGCCGAGCACGGCGAGGCCGCGCGCTCGGCGATGATGTGGCTGCTCGGCAGCCTGGGCGGGGCCACCTGGGACTCGTTGCCGATCGCCGCCGTCGTGGTGGCCCTCGGCCTGGCCCACCTGATGTACTCCGCGCGCCGGCTGAACGCCATGGCCATGGGCGACGAGACGGCGGCGGCGCTCGGCGTGGACGCCCGCCGGCTGCGCGGCGAGCTGTTCCTGTCCACGGCGGCCGTCACCGGCGCCGTCGTCGCCGTCAGCGGCGCGATCGGATTCGTCGGCCTGATGGTGCCGCACTTCGCGCGGATGCTGGTCGGCGCCGACCACCGGCGGGTGCTCGCGGTCGCGCCGCTGCTCGGGGCGGTCCTCCTGGTGTGGGTGGACATCCTCTCGCGGGTGCTGCTCGCCCCCGTCGAACTGCCGGTCGGCGTGATCACCGCCGTGGTGGGCGTGCCCTGCTTCGTGCTGCTGATGCGGCGGCGCGGCTACACCTTCGGAGGCGTGTGATGCGCGCCGCCCCCGGGCCCGCGCCCCTCGGCACTCCGGCGCCCTTCGCCGTTCCCGCGTCCCCCGCCGCTCCCTCCCCCGCTCCGTACCCCTACCCCGGAGGCGCCTGATGCGCATCGACGTCGAGCACCTGTCGGTGCGGATAGGCGGCGCCGAACTGGTGGCCGAGGCCACCGTGCGGGCCGCCAGCGGGCAGGTGGTGGGGTTGGTCGGGCCGAACGGCAGCGGCAAGTCCACGCTGCTGCGCTGCGCGTACCGGGCGCTGCGGCCCAGCGCCGGCGCGGTGCTGGTGGACGGCGACGACCTGCACGCGCTGAGCCCGCGCGAGGGCGCGCGGCGGCTGGCGGCGCTGCCGCAGGAGTCGTCGAGCGAGTTCGACTTCACGGTCGGCGAGGTGGTGGCGATGGGCCGGATGCCGCACCAGAGCGCGACCGGGCGGGTCTCGGCGGCCGACGCGCGGGCCTGCACCGAGGCGCTGGCCACGGTCGGCGCGGGCCACCTGGTCGACCGGGGCTTCCTGACCCTGTCCGGCGGCGAGAAGCAGCGGGTGCTGATCGCCCGCGCGCTGGCCCAGCAGCCGCGCGTCCTGGTCCTGGACGAGCCGACCAACCACCTGGACATCGCCCAGCAGCTTGAGGTCCTGGCCCTGCTCCGGGCCGCGCCGGGAGCCACGGCCGGGCCGGGGTCGGAGGCCCAGCCAGGGACCGAGTCTGGTGCCGAGCCAGGGTCCGGGCCGGGGGGCGAGGCCGGCCCCACCGGCGGCCTGACCGTACTCACCGCGCTGCACGACCTGAACCTGGCGGCCCAACACTGCGACCTGCTGTACGTCATCGCGCACGGCCGCATCGTCGCCTCCGGCCCCCCGCACGAGGTGCTGACGCCCACGCTGCTCGCCGAGGTGTTCCAGGTCCGTGGCCACCAGGTGCGGCACCCGGTGAGCGGCGCGCTGCAACTCCTCTTCGACCGCCTCCCCCAACAGTCCGCCACCACCGTCCCCGCCACCCGCTGAGGAAGTGCCCCGTGCGCATCACCCGCCTCCGTACTCCCGCCACCATCGCCGCGTCCCTGGCCCTCGCCCTCACCGTCGCCGGCTGCGGCGCGAAGGTCTCCGACGACGGGGACGAGAAGGCCAAGGGTGGGAAGGCCGCCGCAGGCAAGGGCGGCCACTACCCGGTCACCATCACCAACTGCGGCACCCAGACGACGTACGACAAGGCCCCCGAGCGCGTGGTCACCAACGACGTCGGCATCACCGAGATCATGTTCGCGCTCGGCCTCGAGGACCGGATGGCCGGCTACGTCATGCCCGACGACAAGGGCGACCTGGACGCGGTGCCGTACAAGGACGCGTACGACAAGGTGCCCTGGCTCTCCAAGCGGGAGATCAACCGGGAACTGGTCCTCGACGCCAGGGCGGACCTGGTCTTCGCCGGGTGGAACTACGGGTTCCGCGAGTCGGAGGGGTTCACGCCGGGCGCGCTCAAGAAGCTCGGCGTCGGCTCGTACCTGCTCACCGAGTCCTGTCGGAACGGCGTGGGCAAGGCGCGCGGCGTGATGTCCCCGCTCGACGCGCTCTACACCGACCTGCGCACCCTGGGGAAGATCTTCGACGTGGAGGAGCGGGCCGAGAAGCTGGTGCGCGACTACCAGCGACAGATCGCCGACGCGGCGGCCAGGGCACCGAAGGACCGGCCGACGGTCTTCCTGTACGACGACGGGCGGGACAAGCCGTTCACCTCGGGCAGGTACGCCGGGCCGCACGACATCATCACCAAGGCGGGCGGCGACCACGTCATGAAGGACCTCAAGGACAGCTGGGTCACGGTCGGATGGGAGACCGTCGTCGAGCGCGACCCCGAGGTGATCGTGATCAACAACTACGGGGACACCAGCGCCGAGCAGAAGAAGAGGTTCCTGCTCGACTACCCGCCGCTGCGGAACGTCTCGGCGATCAAGAACAAGCGCGTCTTCACCCTCGACTACGCGGACCTCGTGGAGAGCCCGCGCAACGCGGCGGCCGTCACCGCGCTCGGCGACTACCTGCGCGAGATACGACGCGACGGAAACCGTCCAAGGTAAGGGAGACCTAAGTCACTTACACTGGCGGCGTGGCGACCACCGACTGGAAGAGCAACCTGCGGGCGCGCGGCTACCGACTGACCCCACAGCGCCAGCTCGTGCTGGAGGCCGTGGACACCCTGGAGCACGCCACCCCCGACGACATCCTCACCGAGGTGCGCCGGACGGCGAGCGGGGTGAACATCTCCACGGTCTACCGCACCCTGGACCTCCTTGAGGAGCTGGGCCTGATCAGCCACGCCCACCTGGGGCACGGCTCGCCGACGTACCACGTGGCGGAGCGCCACCACCACCTGCACCTGGTGTGCCGGGACTGCACGGACGTGCTGGAGGCCGACCAGGCCATCGCCGAGCCGTTCACCCGCCAGTTGCGGGAGAGCTTCGGCTTCGACACCGACCTGAAGCACTTCGCGATCTTCGGACGGTGTGCGAAGTGCGCCGGCGGCGGGGAGGCCGGCGAGGAGCCGACGGCGGCGCCGTAGGCTGGGGGCATGCTGCGACAATCACCCGCCAGTCCGCTGCTGTCGCTCCCCGGCGCCGTACCGGCGGAGGGTCCGGACGAAGGGGTCGCCGGTCACTACGGCGACCTGTTCCGCGAACAGCGCACCCTCGCCGACGGCTCCGGCTTCGTCGACCTCTCCCACCGGGGCGTGGTCACCGTCACCGGCGACGATCGGCTGAGCTGGCTGCACCTGCTGCTCACCCAACACGTGAGCGAACTGCCCGTCGGGCACGCCACCGAGTCGCTGATCCTGTCCGCGAACGGCCACATCGAGCACGCGCTGTACCTGGTGGACGACGGCACGACGGTCTGGGCCCACGTGGAGCCCGGCACCCAGACCGAGCTGATCGCCTACCTGGAGAGCATGAAGTTCTTCTACCGGGTGGAAGTGAGCGACCGCACCGAGGAGTTCGCCGTCGTCCACCTGCCCGCCGGCTCGATCGCCGACGTCCCGGACGGCGCGGCGGTACGCGAGACCGCGCACGGCCGCGACGTGTTCCTGCCCCGTGGCGAGCTGGCCTCCTTCGCGGACGCGCACGGCCCGGCGATCGGCGTACTGGCCCACGAGGCACTGCGCGTGGAGGCCCACCGCCCGCGCCTCGGCCTGGAGACCGACCACCGGACGATCCCGCACGAGCTGGGCTGGATCGGCACGGCGGTGCACCTGCAGAAGGGCTGCTACCGAGGCCAGGAAACCGTCGCCCGCGTCCACAACCTGGGCAAGCCTCCGCGCCGCCTGGTCTTCCTGCACCTGGACGGCAGCGAGGTCCACCTCCCCCCGCACGGCACCCCGATCCGCCTCGCCTCCGACGGCCCCGACGGCCGCCAACTCGGCTTCATCACCACCTCGGCCCGCCACCACGAACTGGGCCCCATCGCCCTGGCCCTGGTCAAGCGCAACGTCCCCGTGGACGCCACCCTGCTGGCCGGCACGACGGCGGCGGCACAGGAGGTGGTGGTCGAGCCGTAGCCCCTGGCGGGGGGGGTGGGTGGGGGTGGGGCCCCAGCGCCCCTCAGACCTCCACCAGCACCGTGAACGGCCCGTCGTTCGTCAGGGAGACCTTCATGTCGGCGCCGAAGCGGCCCGTCTCGACGTGGGCGCCCAACTGGCGCAGGGCCGCGACGACCTCGTCGACCAGGGGTTCGGCCAGTTCGCCGGGGGCGGCGGCGTTCCAGGTGGGGCGGCGGCCCTTGCGGGCGTCGCCGTAGAGGGTGAACTGGCTGATGACCAGGAGCGGGGCGCCCGTGTCCGAGCAGGACTTCTCGCCGTCCAGGATGCGCACCGACCAGAGCTTGCGGGCCAGTTGCGCGGCCTTGGCCGGGGTGTCGTCGTGGGTGACGCCGACCAGGACGCACAGCCCCTCGCCGACGATCTCCCCCACCGTCTCGCCACCCACGGTGACGCTGGCCCCGTCGACCCTCTGTATCACAGCACGCATGTGCACCATGATGCCCTGCGGCCATCTGGGCTGTTCGGGTGTTCCACCGGTGCGGACGGACCGCACAGAGTGGCACGATGCGTGCAGGCGGTGCGTTATGTGGACAACGCGACCAGCTCGCGCACCGTTTGAGGGGACGGAAACGCATGATTACACCCGGCGCCGGGCAGTCTCCCGGCTCCGTACCAACCGCTCGGTCGTCGTCCGCGGCGAGTCCGGGGAGCCCCGGGTATCCGCCGCGGCCGGCACGTGCCGTGGCGGAGCCGGTGCGGGACGCGTGGTTCGGCGGGGCGGTCGACGTGCCGCACACGCGCTCGCCCGGCGGGCGACCCGGGCACCTCGCGGAGGCGACCGCGACCGTGTTGGCCCTGGACGGGTTGCGCCTGGCCGAACTGCGCGCGCTGCGCCGCAGCTCGCAGGCGGAGGAGGCGGACCTGAGCTACGTACGCCGGCTGCTCCAGGGGCGGATCGACATCATCCGCGCCGAGCTGGCGCACCGCGCGGCGCCCAGCGCGCCGGCTCCGGTGGCCGACCCGCCGCGCACGGTCGTGGACCGGCTCTCGGAGATCCTGACCGACGGGCCGACCCGGCACCGTTCGTCGGCCCGGCACGTGACGCTGGGCACGCCGCGCAACGGCCCGTACCGGCAACTGGCCGAGGAGATGCTGGCCGAGGTGGAGCTGTCGGACCTGCAGGCCAGGACGGACGAGGAGCTGGACCGGGCGATGGGCCGGCTCACCGCCTACGAGCAGCGGGTCTCCGGGCGGCGGCAGCAGTTGCAGCGGACGGCGGACGATTGCGGGGCCGAGATCACCCGCAGGTACCGTGAGGGGGAAGCCCAAGTCGACGACCTGCTCCCGTGAGTGCCCGGGGAGGTCGCACCCCCCGCCCGCACCACCGACCAGGAAGCAGGAAGGCCGACGATGTCCTCCGCCACCTCCTCTCCCTCCGCCGCCGCTGACCCCGCTCAGCCGGCCGACATACCCCCGGTCCTCGCCGAGGTCGTACGCTCCGGCTTCGTCGAGGGCCGACACCGAGGCTCCCTCGTGGTGCTCGACGCCGACGGCGGCGTGGACTGGGCGCTCGGGACGGTGGACGCGCCGGTCTTCCCTCGGTCGACCAACAAGCCGATGCAGGCGGCGGCCGTGTTGCGGGCCGGCCTCGACCTGGCCGGCGAGCGGCTGGCGCTCGCGGCGGCCAGCCACTCGGGCGAGGGCTTCCACCTGGACCTGGTGCGCCGGATGATGGCCGAGGCCGAGTTGCCGCCGGGCGCCCTGCGTACCCCGCCGGACCTGCCGCTCGACCCGGTCGAGGCGGAGGCGTACCTGGCCTCGGGGCAGGTCAGGGACCGCGTCACGATGAACTGCTCGGGCAAGCACACGGCCATGCTCGCGGCCTGCGCGATCAACGGCTGGCCGCTGGAGACCTACCTCGAGCCCGAGCACCCGCTCCAGCGCCTGGTGCGGCAGGTGGTGGAGGAGACCAGCGGCGAGCCGGTGACGCGGGAGGGTGTCGACGGGTGTGGGGCCCCGCTGCTCGCGATCTCGCTGACCGGCCTGGCCCGCGCGTTCCGCGCGTTCGTGCGCGCGGAGCCCGGGACGCCGGAGCGGCGGGTCGCGGACGCGATGCGGGCGCACCCGGAGTACGTGGCGGGTACCCGCCGCGCGGACACCTGGCTGATGCGTGAGGTGCCCGGCACGCTGGCCAAGATGGGTGCCGAGGCGGTGCAGGCGGTGGCGCTGCCGGACGGGCGGGCGCTGGCGTTCAAGCTCGACGACGGCGGCACCCGGGCCCTTGGTCCCGTGCTGGCGCGGGTGCTGACCCGGATGGGCGTGGACGCGCCGGTCGTCGCCCGGATCGCGGACGCCCCGCTGCTCGGTGGCGGCGAGCGGGTCGGTGAGGTACGAGCGGCCTTCTGAGGCGCTTGAGAAATATGGTGCACCTGGGGCCACGGGTTACCTAGCGTGCTCCCATGGCCCTAGACATTCGCACCATCACCGACGCCGAAGTAGCCGACTGGCTCCGCGCCTGCAACACCGGTTTCCTCCTCGACCCCGTGATCAGCGAGGAGGAGGTGGAACTGCGCCGTCCCGGCCTGAACCTGGACCGTACGCAGGGCGCCTTCGACGACGGCCGGTGCGTGGGCTGCTTCCGCAGCTTCGCCCAGGAGCTGACCTCGGTGGGCGGCGCCCCGGTGCCGGCCACCGCGGTCACCAACGTCAGCATCGTCCCCACGCACCGCCGCCGCGGCCTGCTGACCGAGATGATGGGCCGCGACCTGCGCGCCGCCAAGGAGCGCGGCGACGCGGTGGCCACGCTGTTGGCGGCGGAGTACCCGATCTACGGGCGGTACGGGTTCGGCCCGGCCACCTGGACCACCCGGTGGACGGTGGACATCGCCCGGGCCGGCCTGAACGCGGGCTACGCGAGGCCCGGGGACGCCCCGCTGCTCTCGGCCAAGGGGCGGGCCGCGCGGATCGCGGATCCGGGCGGGCGCGTGGACTTCGTCGACGCGGCGGAGATGCTGGTCGAGGGGCCGGCCCTGCACGACCGGCTGCGGGCCGAGCGGCACGGCATGGTCAGCCGCGGTGAGCGGGTGTGGCGCCTGGAGACCGGTGAGCTGCGCTACCCGAGCACCAAGTGGACGGAGCCGTTCCACGCGCTGTACCGGGGGCCCGACGGCACCGTCGAGGGCCTGCTCACGTACACGATCGAGCAGCACTGGGCCGCGAAGATGCCGGAGAACACGGCCCGGGTGCGCTCGCTGCTGGCCACCACGCCGGCGGCGGAGAGCGCGCTGTGGTACTTCCTGTTCTCGGTGGACTGGGTGGTCCGGGTCGACACCTGGTACCGGGCGCCGGATGACGTGCTGCCGCTGCTGCTCGGCGACCCTCGGGCGGCCGTGCCGCAGGCCCAGGCGGACTGGGTGTGGATACGCCCGCTGGACGTGCCCCACCTCCTCCAGGCCCGCACCTACCCGGTCGAGGGCTCGCTCGTGCTCGACTTGCACGACGCGGCGGGCCTGGCCGGCGGGCGCTTCGCGCTGGAGGCCGGCCCCGACGGCGCGAGCTGCGTGCCGACCAGCCGCGACGCGGACCTGAGCATGGACATCGGCGAACTCGGGACGCTGTGGCTCGGCGACGAGTCGACCACCCGGCTGGTTGGCCTCGGCCGCGTCGAGGAGCACCACGCGGGCGCCGCCGCGCGGGCCGACGCGCTGCTGCGGGCCGGGCGCCGCCCGTGGTGCCCGGACTCGTTCTGAGCGACCTTCGCCGGGGGCCCTGGGCCGGGGCCCCCGGACGGGCCGGGGTCGCCCGTCACAGTGGCGCCCCCGGTCCCGCGTACGCGCCGCCGTCGGGCTGTGTTGCCGTCAGACCGCGTCGTCGCAGCTCGCGCAGCACTCGTACTCCTGCGCGGCGGCGGCCGGCACGGTGGCGGTGGCCGGCACGGTGGCGGTCCGCGCGCCGGTGGTCTGCTCCGCGGCGACCGTACGCCGGGGCGCGGCCCGCCGTCCCCGCGCGCCGGCAGCCGACCCGCGAGCGGGCGCGGTGGTTCCGGTGTCCGTGGCGCCCTCCTCGGGCCCGTCGGTCAGCAGCCGGCGCGGGCCGTTGCCCTCGGCACCGAGCTGGTCGTACGGGTTGGCCAGCGCGCAGCGGTCGATGGACAGGCAGCCGCAGCCGATGCAGTCGGTGAGGTGGTCGCGGAGCTTCTCCAGTTGCCGGATGCGCGC
Source organism: Streptomyces sp. 71268 (assembly GCF_029392895.1). Taxonomy (NCBI): domain Bacteria; kingdom Bacillati; phylum Actinomycetota; class Actinomycetes; order Kitasatosporales; family Streptomycetaceae; genus Streptomyces; species Streptomyces sp. 71268. The sequence goes on along the minus strand of NZ_CP114200.1, from coordinate 4,800,168 downwards.
GTTGAGGTCCGCCTGCCAGCACTGGGACACCTTCGCCCAGTCGTCGCGGTCGGGCGTGCGCTCCTCGGGGAGCAGCCCGAGCACGTCGCGGATGGTCGCGAGCGGGATGCCGACGCGCTGCGAGACCCGTACGAAGGCGACCCGGCGCAACGTGTCCCGGGCGAACCGGCGCTGGTTGCCGCTGGTACGCCGGCTCTGGATGAGCCCCTGTCGCTCGTAGAAGCGCAGCGCGGACGCGGGCACGCCGCTGCGCTCGGACAGCTCGCCGACGGTGAGTTCGTAGCGGTTCTTGGAAAGTTGCGTCATGTCACCCACCGTAGCTTGACTTCAACCATTGTTTAAGTCAGAGGCTCTGTGTATCGGCACCGAGGCGGGCGGTTCACCCTCCGCCCCGGACCGAGCACGGCCGCGGAAGTCGGGGCCGTGCGGCTGCCGTCACCCCGTACGGCCCGCACCGCGACCGGCCGTGCGCCACCCGCGCGTTCACCTCCGAAGGAGAGCCTCCATGTCCGCTACGACCCTCCGCCTCGCCATCATCGTCGGCAGCAACCGAGGTGGCCGTTTCGCTCCGGTCGTCGCCAGGTGGATCACCGAACAGGCCCGCCAGCACGGCGGCCTGGAGGTCGATGTCATCGACCTCGCCGACATCGCGCTGCCCACCTCGATGCCCGCGTACGGACAGGGGCCCGACCCGGAGACGGCCGCCGAGTTGGCGAAGCTGACGCCCGGCCTCGCCGCGGCGGACGCGTTCCTCGTGGTGACCCCGGAGTACAACCACAGCTACCCCGCCTCGCTGAAGAACGCCATCGACTGGCACCACGCCGAATGGCAGGCCAAGCCGGTCGGGTTCGTCAGCTACGGCGGGGTCTCCGGCGGGTTGCGGGCCGTGGAGCACCTGCGCGGCGTCTTCGCCGAGGTGCACTCGGTCACCGTGCGCGAGACCGTCAGCTTCACCATGGCCGGTGAACTCTTCGACAGCGAAGGCGAGTTGAAGGACTCGGAGCTGCCCAACGCCGCCGCCAAGCGCCTGCTCGACCAGCTCGTCTGGTGGGGCCGCGCGCTGCGCAACGCGAAGGAGGAGTTTCCGTACGGGGCGTGACGGGCGCCCGGGCACCCGACCGGGCGGACGGGCCCGCGCCCGAACCCCCTCCCCGGGGGCGCCCCTTCCGGGGAGCGGCGCGGGCCCACGTCGGCGTGCGGGACCGGCTGCTACGGCGCGGCCCGACACGCCCACCGGCCGACGCGCCGGCGGGCCGCGTCTTCCACGAGCCGACGCGCCCGCGGGCCGGTACTCCTGCGAACCGTCACGCCGCCGGGCGGCCGAGTACCTCGGCCAGCCGCTCGATGCCGTCGGTGCCGTGTCCCTCGTCGATGGCCCGCTGCGCCACCGCCCGCGCGGCCCGCAGCACCCCGGTGTCCATGCCCCGGTCGTCGGCCGCGTGGATGACGTGCTCGATGCCGGCCGCCACCGAGATGATGTGCGAGTCCTCGCCCGGGTAGACGCCGTCGTCCACGTTGCCCGCGAGCTGGTCCATGATGGGCGGCAGGAGGTCCAGGATTCCACGGGCGAACGGCGCGAGGTCGCGGGCCGCGATGTCCTCCTTCCTGGCCAGCGCGAACGCGTGCATCAGCCCGCTCACCGAGGTCCAGAAGAAGTCGAGCAGAGCGACGTCGTACGCCGCCGCGCGGCCGTGGTCCGCGCCCTGGTAGGTGGCCGAGCCGCCGAGGCTGGAGAACGTCGCGCGGTGCCTCTCGTACAGCGCCTCCGGGCCGCTGAACAGGAAGACGGCGGACGGCGTGCCGATGGAGACGGTCGGGGTGAGGATCGTGCCGTCGAGGTAGTCGGCGCCCCGTTCGGCGGCCCAGGTGGCGGCGGTGCGGGCCCGGTCGGGTGAGTCGGCGGTGAGGTTCACCAGCGTACGGCCCTTGATGGCGTCGCCCGCCGCCTCCAGGATGCTGTCCGAGGCGGCGTAGTCGATCACGCAGATGACCACCAGCTCGCTCGCCGCGACCGCCTCGGCGGGCGTGCTCGCGGCCGTCGCGCCCTGGGCGACCAGCTCGTCGGCCTTGCCCGGGGTGCGGTTCCACACCGTGGTCGGGTGGCCGGCCGCGACGAACGCCGAGGCCAGCGCCCGCCCCATCGGCCCGAGCCCGAGCACGGTGACGGGGGCGGGGGTGGCGTCGGTGGTCGCGGCGTCGGCAGCGTCGGTGGCGGCGGGTGTCTCGGGCGATGCGGACATGGCGGCGCTCCTTGGGTGGGTGCGGGGTTGGTTGGTACGGAGGCTGGTTGGTACGGGGGTTGGTTTGTGGGCGGGCGATGCGGGGCGTGGGGTGGAACAGGTCGGCGTCGTGGAGCGTTGGGCAGGAGATGGGCCACGGCGAGGTGGGTATGAGCGAAGAACTGCTGACCAAGAAGAACCGGCCGTACGTGTGCGGCCTCGACGCCGCCGTCGATGTCATCGACGGCAAGTGGAAGGTCCTGATCCTGTGGGCCCTCCACGACCAGCCGCGCCGCTTCGGCGAGACCAAGCGGCTGCTGCCGGGCATCAGCGAGAAGGTGCTGGCCCAGCAGCTCAGGGAGTTGGAGGCGGACGGCGTCGTGCACCGCGAGGTGTACGACGAGGTGCCCCCGAAGGTGGAGTACTCCCTCACCGACTCGGGCCTGGCGCTCACCGCGGCACTCGGTCCGCTCGGCGCCTGGGGCACGCGCCGAATGATGGAGCTGGGCATCCCCTATCCCACGCCCTCACACCAGGCGACGTGCTGACGTTCCGTCAGGGACGTGATAACGCGGGACGGTTGACGGGTGGGGCTCGGGTTACGGGGCTGAGTGACGAGGTGGGTTGGTGGGGTGGACTGGTGGGTGGGCCAGCCGGACGTGGCGGCGGTTCCTCACTCGCGGTGGCCCGGCCATCTCAGCCTCTCCCGGCCGCTCGGAAGTGACAAGTACGTACAAAAAGGTGGGTGATTACCTTGGAGTCACCGAGGGTCGCACTCCCCCCGCGAGGTCGTTCCCAGGGGTGTCGTCGCCGTACAGGTCGGTGATCCGCGCGGCGGTCGCGGCCAGCACGGCGCGGACCTCGGGCGGGTCGAGCACCTCCACATCCGTGCCGAACTGGAGGAGTTGGCGGGCCGCGCTCGCCACGGTGTACCCGATCTCGACCGTGACCCACTCGTCGTACGCGTCCTCCACGTCGCCCGCCTCACCCGCCTCACCCGCGTTACCCACGCGATACGCGTCACCCGCCTCACCCGCCGGGGCCTCGTCCGCCGGGCCGGTCCGCTCCGCGTCGGCGCCCACGTGGACGTCCGTCCGGGCGTCCACGCGGGCGTCCGCGACCTGGTCATCGGCCAGTTCCGACCCCTGCCCCCGGCCCGGTTGGCCCGCGTCCGGTTCGGGCAGCACCTCGACGCGCGTGGCCAGGAGTGAGCCGACGATGCGGACGAGCATGTCGAGGCGCGACCTGCGCACCCGGGCCCGGACGCGGACCGCCACCGGGCGTTCCTCCACCTCGCGGCGCAGGGACTCCCAGGCGTCGGCCAGTTCCACGCCCGGCCTGCGGCGCGCGGGGGCGTCGGTGACGGTCGCGGTGACGATGCGGTCGGCGCGGAAGAGGCGCGGGGCGCCGCCACGGTCGGCCACCAGGTACCAGGTGCCGGCCTTGGCGACGAGCCCGTACGGGTCGACGGTGTAGGTGTGCGAGCGCGTCGCGCCGCTGTGCCGGTAGCGCAGCCGCAGTCGGCGGTCGGTGAACACGGCCGTCTCCAGCGCGTTCAGGTCGACGGGCGGGCGGGGCCCGGACATCCAGCGGTCGGGGTCGATGAGGATGCGGCGGCTGGCGAGTTCGGCGGTGGGGCGGTGCGGCGCGGGCAGCGCGACCATCACCTTGCGCAGCGCGGACCTGAGCGCGCCGTCCAGGCCCAGCGCGCTGTGGCTGCCCGGCGCGGTGAGCGCGAACAGCGCCCTGGCCTCGTGCGAGGTGAGGCCGGTGACGTCGGTGCGGTAGCCGGGGAGCAGCGAGATGCCGCCGTGCCGCCCGCGCTCGGCGTAGACCGGGACGCCGGCGGCGGACAGCGACTCGACGTCGCGGTAGATGGTGCGCACCGACACCTCGAGTCGCTCGGCCAGTTCGGCCGCCGGGACCCGGGCCCGGGTCTGGAGCAGCAGCAGGATCGACAGCAGGCGGTCCGACTTCATGCGCCGAGTTTCGCAGGCCGGCCGGGAAAACCTGACGGCACCTGTCAGGTGAGTGCGCCAGCCTCCGTCAGGAGATCGGCGGTGTGCGCGACGGGCCGGCCGTGGCGCGGTTCGCCGCGCCCGCCCGGCCGCGCGCCCGGCGCCGCCGGTCCCGCGACGACCGTGGTGACACCGAACGGAGAGAGCCCCCGTGAGCCAGCAGAACGCAGTGCCCGACCCGCGCGTCCAGTACGAGCGCGCCGCCGACCAGATGGCCGCCCTGATCGACGCCGCGCGCCCGGACCGGTTGGGCGCCCCGACGCCGTGCGCCGAGTTCGACGTGCGGGCGCTCCTCGGGCACGTGGTGCGCGGCACCCACGGCGCGGCGGAGCTGGGTGGAGCGGCGGCCGAGGCCGGGGCGGCCGGCGCGCCCGCGGGGCTGTCCGCCGGGCCGTCCGAGGGGCCGGACGCCGTGGCCGACGTGCCGGACGACGGCTGGGCCAAGGCGTACGCGCGGGCGCGGGCCGAACTCGCCGCGGCCTGGGCCGATGACGCCGCGCTCGTGGCCCCGGTGCGGATGCCGTGGGGCGAGGTGCCGGGGCGGCAGGTGTTGGCGGCGCACGTTCTGGACGTCGTCGCCCACGCGTGGGACCTGGCCCGGGCGCTGGGCGACCCCCGCCCGCTCGACCACGAGTTGGCGCGGGCCGCGCTGGCCGGTGCGCGGCAGATGCTGCCGGCGGAGCGGCGGGGCGGGCCGGTGCCGTTCGGACCCGTGCGGCCGGCGCCCGAAGGCGCGGACGCGTACGAGGAGTTGGCGGCGTGGCTCGGCCGCGACGCTTGGTGGGTCGCCCCGGGCGTCCGGACGGCCGCCGACGCGGCGGCGGCAGCGGGCGAGGAGACGCTGGACGCCGCCGTCGACGCGCTGGCCGCGCTGGTCCGGGGGCCCGTCCTGCGGCCGGGCGACGCGGCGTACGACGCGGAGCGCGCCACCTTCAACAGTGCCGTGGCGCACCGGCCCGCCGTGCTCGCCGGGGTGGCGGACGCCGCCGACGTGAGCGCCGTGGTGGCCTTCGCCGGGGCCCGTGGGCTGCCGGTGGCCGTGCAGTCGACCGGGCACGGCCAGGCGCTCGCCAGCGCCGACGGCGTGCTGATCACCACCCGCCGGCTGCGCGGCGTCCACGTGGACCCGAGCGCGGCGACGGCCTGGATCGGCGCGGGTGAGCGCTGGGGCGCGGTGGTGGCCGCCGCGGCGGAGCACGGCCTGGCGCCGCTGAACGGCTCGGCCCCGCACGTCGGCGTCGTCGGCTACCTCCTCGGCGGCGGCGTCAGCCTGCTCGCCCGCAGCCACGGCTTCGCCGCCGACCGGGTGCGCGCCATCGAGGTGGTCACGCCCGACGCGGTGCTGCGCCGGGTCACCGCGACGAGCGAGCCCGACCTGTACTGGGCGCTGCTCGGCGGCCGGGACAACTTCGGCGTCGTGACCCGGGTGCAGGTCGAACTCGTCCCGGTGACCCGGCTGTACGGCGGCGGGTTGTACTTCGACGGGTCCACCCACGGCGAGGCCGTGCTGCGCGCCTACCGGGACTGGTCGGCCGGCCTGCCCGAGGCGCTGACCTCGTCCATCGCGTTCTTTCCGGCCCCCGACGCGCCCACCGTGCCCGAGCCGCTGCGCGGCCGGCTCGTGGCGCACGTACGGGTGGTACACACCGGGTCCGCCGAGGAGGGCGAGCGACTGGTGGAGCCGATGCGCGCGGTCGGGCCGCGACTGATCGACACCGTGGCCGAGATGCCGTACGCCGCCTGTGCCAGCATCTTCAACGAGCCGGCCGACCCGATGCCGTACGACGGGGACACCGTGCTGCTCGGCGAGTTGTCCCCGCGGACCCTGGAGGCGATTCTCGACGTGACCCGGCCGGGCGGGGTGCCGTGCATCGTGGAGGTGCGCCACCTGGGCGGGGCGCTGGCCCGCCGTGGCGAGGCCGCCAACGCGATCGGCCTGCGCGACGCCGCGTACCTGCTCGGCGTGCTCTCGCCGCTGCGCGGGCCGCTGACCCGCGACGTCGTGCGCCCGGTGCACGAGCGCCTGCTCACGGCGGCGGCGCCGGTCACCGTCGGCCGCTCGCTGCCGTTCATGGGCCCGAGCGGCGAACGCGCGCCGGGCGCGAGCCCGGAGGCGGCCGGGGCGGTCGGGGAGACAGCGGCGGACACGGCGGACGAGGTGGTGCGTAGCGCGTACGAGGCGGCGGACCACGCGCGGTTGCGCGCCCTCAAGGCGACGTACGACCCGCACAACCTGTTCCGCCACAACCACAACATCCGCCCGGCGTAGCGGGGTTGGCGGGTCGGCGGCCGGGGCCCTCCTCGGGGGAGGTTCCCGGCCGCCGGCCCGGCCGCGCGTCAGGACCGGTCGCCCTTGTGTCCGCCTGGGTCCAGGATGTCGCGCTGCCCGGTGGTCTCCGCCTGGTCCAGCTTGGCCACGCCGGGGTGGTGCAGGTCGAAGGCGGGGGACTCGGAGCGGATCCTGGGCAGGGTGACGAAGTTGTGCCGGGGCGGCGGGCAGGAGGTGGCCCACTCCAGCGAGCGCCCGTACCCCCACGGGTCGTCGACCCGCACCCGCTCCCCCTTCCTGGCGGTCTTCCACACGTTGTAGAGGAACGGCAGCGTGGACAGGCCCAGGAGGAAGGCACCGATCGAGGAGACGGTGTTCAGGGCGGTGAAACCGTCCGCCGCCAGGTAGTCGGCGTACCGGCGCGGCATGCCCTCGGCGCCGAGCCAGTGCTGGACGAGGAACGTGCAGTGGAAGCCGGTGAACAGCGTCCAGAAGTGCACCTTCTCCAGCCGGGTGTCGAGCATGGTGCCCGTCATCTTCGGCCACCAGAAGCTGAACCCGCCGAACATGGCGAAGACGATCGTGCCGAAGAGGACGTAGTGGAAGTGCGCGATGACGAAGTAGCTGTCCGTCACGTGGAAGTCCATCGGCGGCGAGGCCAGGATGACCCCCGTCAGGCCGCCGAAGAGGAAGGTGACGAGGAAGCCGACCGCCCACAGCATCGGTGGCTCGAACGACAGCGAGCCCTTCCACATGGTGCCGATCCAGTTGAAGAACTTCACGCCCGTCGGGACGGCGATGAGGAAGCTCATGAAGGAGAAGAACGGCAGCAGCACGGCACCCGTCGCGAACATGTGGTGGGCCCACACGGTGACGGACAGCCCGGTGATGGCGATGGTGGCGCCGATCAGGCCCATGTAACCGAAGATCGGCTTGCGCGCGAACACCGGGATGATCTCGCTGATCACCCCGAAGAACGGCAGGGCCAGGATGTAGACCTCGGGGTGGCCGAAGAACCAGAACAGGTGCTGCCACAACAGCGACCCGCCGTTCGCGGGGTCGAACACGTGGGACCCGAAGCGCCGGTCGGCCTCAAGCACCAGCAGGGCGGCCGCGAGCACCGGGAAGGCCAGCAACACCAGGATCGAGGTGAGCAGCACGTTCCAGGTGAAGATCGGCATCCGGAACATCGTCATGCCCGGCGCGCGCATGCAGACGATGGTGGTGATGAAGTTGACCGCGCCGAGGATGGTGCCGAACCCCGACAGCGCCAACCCCATGATCCACAGGTCGCCCCCGACGTAGGGGGTCCGCACGGGCCCGCTCAACGGCGTGTAGGCCGTCCAGCCGAAGTCGGCGGCGCCCTGCGGCGTGAGGAAGCTGCTCAGGACGATCAGCCCACCGAAGAGGAACAGCCAGTACGACAGCATGTTCAGCCGGGGGAAGGCGACGTCGGGCGAGCCGATCTGCAACGGCATGATCGCGTTGGCGAAGCCGGCGAAGGTGGGGGTGGCGAACAGCAGCAGCATGAGCGTCCCGTGCATGGTGAACGCCTGGTTGTACTGCTCGGTGGACATGATCTGCAGGCCCGGCCTGGCCAGCTCCGCGCGGATCGCCATGGCCAGCGCCCCGGCGATGACGAAGAAGACGAACGAGGTGATCAGGTAGAGGTGGCCGATCTTCTTGTGATCGGTCGTGCTGAGCCACGAGACGATCACCTGCCCTGTGCCGCGCCGCCCCTCCGCCGCCGGGACGGGAGAGACGGGTTCGGTCGTACGTGTCGTCATCGAGATCCTCAATCTCCAGCACGTGAGAGCCACGGGGTGCGCCGACGGCCCCTGAGGGGCTGCCGGGCCACGTGTAGCCAGCCGCGGGGAAACTAGTCCGTCCTGCCGCGCTTTCCGCGCCCATCCCGCGCACCTCGCGGAGAAGGGGCCCGGACGAGTGACGCGCCTTCTCCCCTCTGGCCGCATCGGGGGTGCGCGGACGAGCGGTGGGCGCCGCCTGGGCCGGCGGGGTCCACCGCCGCGCGGGGCCACTGTCAGTGGTGGGTGCGAGGCTGAGCCGTGGAAGTCAGCGGTGGGCGCGGTGACCCACCGACCGGCACGAGGGAGACCGACGATGACCAGCACGCACACCTCTCAGGACGGCAGCGGAGGGGCCTCGGCCCGGGCCACGGACGTGCGGCTGCGCGACGTGGAGCGGGCGGACCTGGAGCTGTTCTTCGCCTTCGAGCAGGACCCGGAGGCGGCGCGGCGGGCGGTCTTCCCGTCCCGGGAGCGGGAGCGGTTCATGACGCACTGGGAGAACCGGGTGCTGAACAACCCGACGGTGCACCCCCAGACGGTGCTGGCGGACGGCGAGGTCGCGGGCAACTTCGTGTGCTGGGAGGACGAGGGCCGGCATCTGGTCGGCTACTGGCTCGGCCGGCCCTTCTGGGGCCGTGGCATCGGCGGCCGCGCCCTGACCCAGTTCCTCGACCTGGTGGAGCACCGCCCGCTGTACGCCGACCCGTTCGCCAGCAACGAGGCGTCGGTCCGCCTCCTGGAGCGCTGCGGCTTCCACCGCGTACCCGACCCCGGCCCCGAGCACCCGTTGGAGCCGGGCCAGGTGCTGCTGGTGCTGGAGCGGTAGGACGGGGCGAGCGGGGGGCGGGGCGACGGGCTCGGGGGTGGGTGTGGGCTGGGTGCGGGGCGCGGTGGAGCGGGCGTGGGGCGGGTGCGGGGGCGCGCTGGAGCGGGCGTGGGGTGGGTGCGGGTCGGGGCCCTCGCTCGGCCCGTCATCCACCACGCACCCGCCCCGCCGTGCGGGCTCGTCACGCCTCCGGGTGGGTGCCCGGCCCGTACGGGTGGGTGTCCGGCTCGTGCGGGTGGGTCTCCGGCTCGTACGCGGCGGGGGCCTGGCCGTGCGGGTCGGTGGTGTCCTGGCCGTGCGGGTTGGCGGCGGTGCCCTCGGTGCTCAGCAGGACGAGGGTGGCCTCGGGGCCGAGGCCCAGGGCCGCGCGGCGGTCGGCCGCGCCCTCGCCGGTGAGCGCGGCCCGTACGCCGGCGAGCGAGGCCGCGCCGCACGGCCCGGACGATACGCCGAGCGCGGCCAGGTCCCGTACCGCCCGCGCACCCTGCTCCTCGGACACGGCCACCGCCGCGTCGAGCCCCGCGCGCAGGGCGGGCCAGGCGAGGCTGGAGGGGGTGCCGCAGTTGAGGCCCGCCATGGCCGTGTCGCCGGTGGCGATGCTGACCCGCTCGCCACGGCGCAGGCTCTCCAGCACGCACGCGGCGACCTCGGGTTCGACGGCGAGCAACGCGGGGCCGGCACCGGCACCGCCGTCCGGGCCCGGCGCGCGGTAGTGGGTGACGGCGGCCTGCGCGAGCGAGCCCACGCCCACCGGGACGGCGACGAGGTCCGGCGCGCCGGCGCCCGCCGCCGCCAGTTGGGCGTCGACCTCGGCGAACAGGGTGGCGTAGCCCTCGACGATCCACCCGGGAATCCGCTCGTACCCGGGCCGCCCGCTGTCCTGCACCAGGACGGTCGGCGACGCCCCCGGGTCCGGCCCGCCGCCCGTATCCGCCCCGCTTCCGGCCTCCCCCGTGGCTGCCGTGTCTCCCGTGGCTGCCGCGCCTCCCGCGTCCTCCGCCGCCCGGGCCGCCTCGCGCACGGCCAGGTCGTACGGCCCGGCCACCCGGGTCACGCGGGCGCCCTCGCCCTCGATGGCGGCCACGGCCGTGGGGTGTACGCCGCGCGAGACGAAGACGTGGGCACGCTGGCCGAGCAACCTGGCGACGCGGGCGACGGCCCGGCCGTGGTTGCCGTCGGTGGCGGTGACGAACGTGACCGGCCCGGCCGCCCCGGCGGGCCCTACCGTCGCTCCGGCCCTCGCTCCGGCAGGATCGGGCCCGAGCCCGGCGGGCTCGCCCGCGCCGACCCCCTCGACCGCCGGCCCGGCCGCCCCGCCCGCGCCGCCCGCCGCCCCGCCCCCGCGCTCGGCCAGGACGCGGTGCAGCGCCCAGGAGGCGCCGAGGGCCTTGAACGCCGGGAGCCCGAACCGCTCCGACTCGTCCTTGACGAAGACCCGGCCGACGCCCAACTCGGCCGCCAGGGTCGGAAGCTCCACCAGGGGGGTGGGGGCGTAGTCGGGCAGCGCGGCGTGGAACGCGTGCGCGGCGGCCGGCGCGGGCGGGGCGGTCCAGCGCCGCGCGGCGGGCCGGGCGTACCACGCGGCCGGTGCGAGCGGGCGCCGCCCGCCGTCCTTGTGGGCCGTCACCGGCGGCGGCGTCTGGGTGCTGACCGCGCCGGAGGGGGAGATCTTGTTCATGCCTCCAGCCTGCGCTGACCTGCTCTTTCCGGTCCAGCTCAGGTTTTCGACCTATATTCGTCAGGAAAACTGACGTAAGGCCGAGGCGGGCCCGGGAGCGCCACGCAGGAAGGTGTGCCGGCCGCGAGTGCCGCAGCCGGGACCGACCGAGGGGCGCGGGAGAGGCGCGATGTTCGATCTCCACCGGCTGCGGCTGTTGCGCGAGCTGAAGCACCGGGGCACGCTCGCCGCCGTCGCCGCCGCCCTGTCGTACAGCCCCTCCGCCATCTCGCAGCAGCTCGCCCAGTTGGAGGCGGAGGTCGGGGTGCCGCTGCTTGAGCCGGTCGGGCGGCGGGTGCGCCTGACGGAACAGGCCGAGATCCTGGTCGGGCACGCCGAGGCGGTCCTGGAGCGCCTGGAGCGCGCCGAGGCGGACATCGCGACCTCGCTCACGGACCTCACGGGCACGCTGCGGGTCGCGGCGTTCCAGACCGCGGCGCTCGCCCTGGTGCCGGCCGCGCTGACACTGCTGCGCGCCGCGCACCCCCGGCTTCGCCTGCACGTCACCCAGCGCGAACCGGAGCGGGCGCTGCCGGCGCTGCTGGCCCGCGACTTCGACGTGGTGGTGGCCGAGGAGTACCCGGGCAACCCCAACCCGCGCCCGGACGGCGTGGAGCAGGAGGACCTGTGCGCCGATCCGCTGCGCCTGGCCCTGCCGCCCGGCATCGCCGGGGCCACGGCCGACGCGCCGCCCCGGGCGGCGCTGCGCGCGCTGGCGGAGCACCCGTGGGTGATGGAGCCGGCCGACACGGCGGCCCGGCACTGGGCCCTGACCCTGTGCCGGACCGCCGGTTTCGAGCCCGACGTGCGGTACGAGTCCACCGATCTCCTGCTCCACCTGCGCCTGGTGGAACAGGGCCACGCCGCGGCGCTCCTGCCCGACCTGGTCTGGAGCGGCCGGGAACCGAGCGTTCCGGTACGCGAGTTGCCGCGCGGGCAGCGGGCGCGCCGGCTGTTCACCGCCGTGCGCCGCGGCAGCAGCCACCACCCGGCCGTACGCGCCTGCCGGCAGGCGCTCCGCCAGGCCGTGGCCGGCACGCCAAGCCTCAGGGAGGGCGCCAACTCCGGCGCCCAGCGAGACCAGTTGACGTAACACCGGGACGCTTCCCCGCGCCCTCCGATCGGTCCGCCGGCGTCACTCCTCGATCGCGCCGCCGACGGCCCGCAGGTGGTCGCGGAAGGTCAGGGTCGGCGTCTCGCGGCGCTTGGCCAGGTACGCGTCGAATCCCACCTGGGCGCGGAGCGTGTGGCCGGCCCTGATCCGCTCGGCCTGGCGCCGTTCGGTGTCGCGGATCGTCTCGGCGAGGGTGAGGAGTTCGTCAGCCCGGTCGGCGGGGGCGAAGAGCACGCCGTCGTCGTCGGCGAACACCAGGTCGGCCGCGCTCACCGTCCAGTCGCCGACGGTGGCGGAGGTCAGCGCGTCGGCCGGGCGCTCGCGCAGGCTCAGCGGCCCGGTGGGGAGCGCGCCGGTGCTGAACACGGGCAGGCCGATGGCGCGGATGTCGGCCGTGTCGCGGTGCAGCCCCCAGATCACCACCCCGGCGACCCCGGCGGCCTGGGCCTCAAGGACCGCGAGGTCGCCCACGCACGCCTCGTCGAGCCGTCCGCCGTTGTCCACCACCAGTACGTCGTCGGGGCGCGCGGTCTCGTACGCCTCAAGGAAGACGTCCACGCTGCCCACGTGCCGCGCCGGCAGCACCCGCCCGGCGACCCGGCTGCCCGGCGTCACGGCCCGCAGGGCCGAGGGCGCGCAGCGCACCGTCACCCCGGCGCGCACGCACGCGTCCGCCACGTGCGCCGTCGTCAGCGCCGCGAACCGCCGCGCCACACCGGCTCCGCCGCCCTCCGGGCCGCCCGACCTCCGCGGGCCGTCCGCGCCCTCCGGGCCGCCTGGCACGACAGCCCCACCGGCCCGCTCCCCCGGCTGTTCCCGCTCGCCCCGCTCATCCCGACCGTCCCGCTGGCTTCGCTCCCGCTGCGCCACGTGTGGCTCCTCGCCGTCCGGCTCCCCGCGCGGCCCGGTGCCGGGCCGCGCCCTTGGCCGCATTCTGCCGGGCCCGGGGCGGTGTTGGGCCCCGTCAGCGCGCGCCGGCCTCCGTCCGCAGGTCCCGTACGAAACGCAGCCCGGGCCGCCCGTCCAGCGTCGTCTCGCCGGCGACGACGAAGCCGGTACGGGTCAACACCGCGCGCGAGCCCGCGTTGTCGAGCGTGGTCTCGGCCTCCAGCGCGGTCAGCCTGTACTCCGTGGCGGCGCGGGCGCAGATCGCGCGGACCGCGGCCGTGGCCAGGCCGCGGCCGGCCGCGCGTTCGGCGACGCGGTAGCCGAGTTCGGCCGAACCGCCCGCCACGTCGACCAGGTTGACCCGGCCCAGCACCTCGCCGTCGGCCGCGACCAGCACGTGGAAATAGCAGACGCCCAGGGACTGTTCGTCCAGCAGGGCGCGGTGGCGGGCGGCGAACTGCGCGAAGTAGGCGTCGCCACGGTCGGGGATCGACGCGGCGAAGTAGGCGCGGTTCGCACGCTCGAAGGCGAGCACGGCCGGCGCGTGGTCGGCCCGCAGGAGTTGCAACTCGGCGGCGGGCTCGGAAGCGGAACCGGGCGCGAGGACGAGCACCGGCTCCGGGCCGGCGGGCGCGGGCCGTGGACCTGGGGCGGGGTGGGCGCGGGGGGTGGACTGTTGTTCGGGCACGAGCAGAAGCGTACGCAGTTCCGCCTTCCCGCGCGGCGGCATTTACGGCACCGCACCGCCGCCGCCCGCCCGCCCCGCCCGGGCCGGCCCGGCGCGCCATCAGGCCGGCGCCGCACCCCAGTTGCTCGCCGGGTAGTCGACGTACCCCTCGGCTCCGCCCGCGTAGTACGTGGCCGGGTCGCCGGGTGACAGCGCGCGGTCGAGGGCGAATCGGGCGACGAGGTCGGGGTTGGCGACGTAGTGCCTGGCGTACGAGACGGCGTCGGCGACGCCGGCCGCGAGGGCGGCGTTCCCCGTCGCGCGGTCGAAGCCGTTGTTCACGATCAGCGGCCCGGCGAACCGGCTCCGGTAGCGGGCGAACGCGGCGACGTCGAGGGCGGCGTCGGGCGCGATCGGGTCGCGACCGCGCAGGTGCAGGTAGGACACCGGCCGCTCGTCGAGTTCGGCCACCAGCGCGTCGTAGTCGGCGAGCAGCGGCTCGTCGGCGACGAACCGGTCGCCGTCGTGCCAGTAGGGCGCGAGGCGCACTCCCACGCACCCGTCCGGCCAGGTCCCGGCCACCGCGTCGACGACCTCCAGGAGCAGCCGCCGCCGGCCGACCCGGTCGGTGCCGTACGCGTCGTCGCGCTGGTTGAGCCGCGGGTTGAGGAACTGCGCGAGCAGGAACGTGCCGAGGGCGCCGATCTCGACGCCGTCGAACCCCGCGCGGCGCGCCCGCTCAGCCGCCGAGCGGAACTCGGCGACCGTGTCCGCGATGTCGGCGCGGGTCATCGCGCGCGGCACGACGGTGTCCCGGAACCCGCCGGGGGTGAAGGACCGCACCCGCGGGTTGATCGCGGACGGGCCGGCGGGCAGCGCACCCCCGAGGTGGTCGGGGTGCGAGGCGGCGCCCGTGTGCCAGAGCTGGAGCACGATGCGGCCGCCCAGCACGTGCACCGCGTCGGTGACCCGCCGCCACCCGGCGACCTGCTCCTCGCGGTAGACGCCGGGCACGTGGGTGAAGCCGATGGCCCGCTCGCTGATCCAGGTCCCCTCGGTGATGATCAGGCCCGCGCTGGCGCGCTGGGCGTAGTAGGCGGCGTGCATCGCGGCCGGCGCCAGCGTCGCGCCCGCCGCGCGGGCCCGGGTCATCGGGGCCATCACCACCCGGTTGGGCAGCGTGAGCCCGCCGACGTCCAGCGGGCGCAGCAGTGGCTGCGCGCCCCCGGCGGCGGTCGACGGGGCGTGTGTGGTGACATCCGTGGTCGTCAGAGTCTCGGTCATGGCGTGTCCCTCCTTCGCTGCGGGCCGACCCCGCCCGCCTGCGGCAGGCTCGGGGTCACCTCGGCCCGGTGGTGTACGTCATGAGGGGGACGGGGCCGGGCGACGAAAGGTGACCGATGGAGACGCAAGACCGGTTGGCGGAGCGGTTCGAGCCGCACCGCGGCCGCCTGCGGGCGGTCGCCTACCGGATGCTCGGCTCGGGCAGCGACGCGGACGACGCCGTGCAGGAGACCTGGCTGCGGCTGAGCCGGGCCGACACCAGCGAGGTCGCCAACCTGTCCGGCTGGCTGACGACGGTCGTCTCCCGGATCTGCCTCGACATGCTGCGCACCCGCTCCGCCCGCCGCGAGGAGCTGGTCGGCGCGCGGCTGCCCGACCGCTGGGACGGCGTCGGTGCCGGCGCCGACGGTGGTACGGGGCAGGGCGCGGGCCACGGCCCGGGCGAGGGGCCCGGCTCCGACCGGCCGCGCCCCGGCACGGACCCGGAGCACGAGGCGCTGCTCGCCGACTCGGTGGGCCGGGCGCTGCTCGTCGTCCTGGACACGCTGACCCCGGCCGAGCGGGTCGCGTTCGTCCTGCACGACCTGTTCGCCGTGCCGTTCCAGCAGCTCGCGCCGATCGTGGAGCGCTCGCCCGTGGCCGCGAAGAAGCTCGCCAGCCGGGCCCGGCACAAGGTGCGCGGCACCCCGGCCGTGGACGCTGCCGAGCTGGCCCGCCACCGCGACGTCGTGGAGGCCTTCCTCGCCGCCGCGCGCGACGGCGACATGGCCGGCCTGCTCGCCGTCCTCGCCCCCGACGTCGTACGCCGGGCCGACCCCGCCGCGCTGCCCCCGGGCGCGCCGACGACGCTGCGCGGCGCCCGCGCGGTCGCCGAGCAGACCATGGTCTTCGGCCGCGGGGCGCGCCGCGCGGAGCCCCTCCTGATCGACGGGCGCGTCGGCATCGCCGTGGCCCCGCGCGGCCGGCTGCGCCTGGCCATCACCGTCACGGTGCGGGACGACCGGATCGCCGGGTACGAGGTGATCGCCGACCCGGCCCGGCTCCACCAGCTCGACCTGGCCGTCCTCGGCCGCTGACCTGGGTCGTTCGGGCGAGGGCGGGGGTGCCCGCACGGCGGCGCGCCCGCGTCGGCGAGGTGCGTACGGGCGTCGGGTACGGGTCGGCCGATCCCGCTCGCGCGTGCGGGGCGGTCACGGGGCGGTCGGCGGCTCGGCCTCGTGGGCACGGTGCAGCAGTTCGACGAAGTCGGGGGCCGGGGGCAGCGCGACGGAGCCCAGTTGGCGCACCGGCACGCCGGGCGTCCACGAGTTCATGACCACGGCGCCGGACAGGCCCGGCAGGTCGGCGAGCCTGACCTCCCGGACGTGCTGCGCCACCCCGAGCCGCTCCAGTTGCCGGCTGACGACGCCCATCATGGTGCCGCGCAACATCTCGGCCCTGGGCCACACCACCGCGGAACCGTCCCAGAAGGCCAGGTTCCAGATGGTCCCCTCGCTGATGCGGCCCTGCCGGTCGAGGAAGGCCGCGTCGTCGAAGCCCTGCTCGACGGCGCGCTTGAGGTGGTACGTCTTCGCCACCTCCCCGACGTGCTTGATGCCCGGCAGGTCCCGCTCGTGGTCGACCGCCGCCAGCGCCAGCGGGCCGGCCGGGCCCGAGGACGGCGGGCCGGTGCGGACCAGGACGTTGGGCTCCACGTCGGCGCGCGGCGCGGCGAACTCGCCGGCGTGCGAGTACACCGTGGCCAGCAGCGAGACGTCGGCCGGCCCGGCCGCGATCGCCGCGCGCAGGTACTCCCGTATCCGCTCGTCGGGCAGCGCCCGCCCGAACATCTCGACCGACGCCCCGCGCAGCCGTGCCAGGTGCAGGTCGAGGCCGCGCAACCGGCCGTCCCTGACCTGGGCGGCGGTGAAGTGGGCGTAGCCCGCGAAGGCGAGCGGGGTCAGCTCGTCGGCGGTGGCCGGCCGGCCGTTGAGTTGGACGACGGAGGACGTCATGGGTGGCTCCTGGAAGGGGTGGGCGGGAGGCCGAACCGGACCGATCCGGTCCGGTCTCCCGCGACGGCGCGCCAGACGCACCGCGGCCCGCCGCCGTCGGGGCGGCCGGCCACGGGTGCGAAAGGCCAGGTCACGCCATGACGCTAAAGCCTGACACCAGTGCCAGGGTCAAGATCGATCGGCGCCGGGGCAGTCGTCGGGGCGCTCTCCGGGGTCGGCCCCGAGCCGGTCCAGCTCCGCGCCGATCGCCGCGCGCAGGGGCGCGTGCCGTGGGCCCAGCGCGTGCCGCGCGTCGCTCCACCGCTCGGCCGGGTACCGCCACACCGGCTTGCGCAGCAGTTCGGCCGGCTCCCACGCGTACCGGGGCCACACGTGCGCGTGCAGGAACGGGTCGGTGTTGCCCAGGATCTCCAGGTTGACCCGCCGGAAGGCCGGGTCCAGCCGCCGGCACGCGCGCTCGACGGCCTCGCCCAGCCGGTCCATGTCGGCCAGGAACTCCATCCGCCTGCCGCGCGGCAGCTCCGAAAACCGCTGGACCCCGGGGTCGTCCCCGAGCAGCACGGCGTACCCGGGCAGGAACTGCACGTCCCCGATCACCGCGAACCCCGCGCTCAACCTGCGCAGCACCGTGGGGTTCTCGCCCCGCAACGCGCTGCCGATCCGGTCGCGCCGCCAGTCATCCGTCATGCCCGGCGACCCTACCCGCGCCCGCCGAACGGCCCCGGGGGCGCCGTCACGGCCTGGCGTACGGCCGCGTCATGATCTCCAGGTTGTGGCCGTCCGGGTCGTCGAAGTACACCCCGCGCCCGCCGAAGAGACGGTTGATCCGGCCGGGTTCGGTGTGCCGGGGATCGGCGTAGTACGTGACCCCCGCCGACTCCAGGCGGGCCACCATCGCGTCGAACTCCGCGTCGGGCACGAGGAACGCGTAGTGCTGCGACTGGATCGGCTCGTCGCGCGTCTCGTAGTAGTCGAGGGTGACGCCGTTGCCCAGGTCCACGGGGAGGAACGGCCCGAACGGGGCGCCCACCGTGAGGCCGAGGATCATCGCGAGGAACTCGGCCGAGGCCCGCCGGTCCCGGGCGTAGACGGCGGTGTGGTTCAGGAACGCCCCGGTGATGGGGAGTTCGGCGGCGGGCTGCTGATGCTGCTGCTGGGGCGCCTGGGGCTGTCGAGCGGAATCGTGCTGCTGGTCGGGTGACATGTGAGGCGATGCTCCGTTGTGTCGTACGTCGAGAAGGGGACACGCCGCGGGTCGCCGCCGGCCGAGCGAATGGGGCCGACGAGCGGTGTGCGGTGGGGGCGAGCGGTACGGAGCGGGATAGGCGGGGCTCTGGCCCGCCTCGCGCTCACGCCGAGGCCGGGCGCCTCACTCGTGCGTGGCCCATGGCCGACCCGGCAGTCACCCGGCCGACCCTAGCCCGCGCCCCGCCCCCGAGCAAGATCGTCCACCGGCCTGTCCGACCCCGGCCCACGCCCGCCCGGCCCGGCCCACGCCCGGCCGGCCCCTCCGTCAGCCCCGGCTTCCCCGACTCCCCGGGCGCGCCCAACTCCCCTCCACTCCCCCGGAGCGTCCCGTCAGCTCGACGTCGAGCGGAACGCCCGGCGGTAGGCGCCGGGCGTCGTGCCGAGGGCGCCGAGGAAGCGCCGGCGGAGGTTGGTCGCCGAGGAGAGCCCGACCCGGCGGGCCACGGCGTCCAACGGCAGGTCGGAGCCCTCCAACAACTCCCGGGCCGCGCCGATCCGCTGCGCGAGCAGCCACTGCCCAGGGCTGGTCCCGAGCTGGTCGGCGAACCGGCGGGCGAGGGTACGCGTCGAGAGGCCCGCGCGCGCCGCCAGGTCCGCGGTGGTCACGGGCTCGCCGAGGCGGCCGGTCGCCCACTCCAGGAGCGGCGCGAGCGTGCCGTCGAACTGCTCGGGGTGCGGCGGCGCCGCGTACTGCAACTGCCCGCCCTCGCGGTGCGGCGGCATGACCATGCTCCGCGCGACCTGGGCGGCGTACCGGGCCCCCTGGTCGCCACGGACCAGGTGCAGGCACAGGTCGATGCCGGCGCCGGCGCCGGCGCTGGTGGCCACGTCGCCGTGGTCCACGTACAGCACGTCCGGGTCGACCCGGACGGTGGGGAATCGGTCGGCGAAGGCCCGCGCGTGCCCCCAGTGCGTGGTGGCCTGCCGCCCGTCGAGCAGCCCGGCGTGCGCCAGCGCGAAGACGCCGGAGCAGATGCTGACCACGCGCGCCCCGCGGGCGTGCGCCCGGCGCAGGGCCCGGACCACGGCGGGTGACGGCGGCTCGTCGATTGGCAACCACCCCGGGACGACGACGGTGTCCGCCCGGTCGAGCGCGTCCAACCCGTCGGCCACGAGCATGTCGTACCCGGCACGCGTCACCACGGGCCCGGGCGTCTCGGTGCACACGCCGAACGCGTACCGCGTCGGGAGCCCCGGGCGCTCGACCCCGAACACCTCGGCCGCACAGGAGAGTTCGAAGGTCGACTGCGGGGGCCGGACCAGCGCCACGATCCGATGCATGGCAGGAAAGTACCGCATGATGTCTTGGTTGACACTCGGCGCCCGTCGCCCCCACCCGCCAGGCTGGCCGCATGACGACAGAGCAGCACCCGACCACCCAGCAGCCGCCCGCGTACGTCTGGGCCACCGCGCAGGACGCCCCGGCCCGCGAACTCTTCCCGGGCATCCGCCTGCGCTCGCTGTGGACCGGGGAGAACGGCGCGACCGCCCACGTCCTGGAGATGGACCCGAACTCGTGTTGGGAGGGGATCGACGTGCACGAGCCGGGCCCCGAGGAGGTGTTCGTGGTCTCCGGCACCTTCAACGACGGCGTCCGCGACTACCCCGCCGGCTCCTTCATCCACGCCGCCGCCGGCACCTCCCACGTCCCCCAGACGAAGACGGGCTGCACGTTGTTCGTCTTCTACCCGGAGGGCTGAGCCCCGCTCTTTTTCACGTTTTTTACGTGGCCCCGGGGACATCCCCCCGGGGCCCGCCGACAGCCGCCACCCGGCCCCCCTTACGCCGGCAACTGCCCCAGGGCCACGACCACCACGAACAGCGACCACTGCGCGCCCAGGCCGAAACCGCCCACCCTGCCCGGGCGGCGGGAGGCGACCATGCCGGCCAGCGTGACGAAGGTGGCGAGGGGCACGCCGTACCGCGCCACGGCGATCAGCGCGTCGCCGTAGGCGAGCGTGCTGTGGACGCCGTCCTCGCACGTGTCGCAGGCGATGGCGAAGAACGGTCCGAAGAACGTGATGAACACCCCGCTCACCAGGACCGCCGCCACGAGCACGGCCAGCCCGAGACCACGGGCGGCGGCACGGGTGACGGCACGGGCGCGCTGGTCGCCGCCGCCGGCCGGCTCGGTGGCGGACGCGGATACGGATGCGGATGCGGGAGCGGTGCCGGTGTTCTCCATGCGAGGGACGCTATGCGGCCCGAACTGCCGTACGGTATCCGCTCCCGTACTCAGCGTGGCGCTCCCGCGCGATAGGTACCACGCGCGTCACCGCGCGAGGCGCGGGACCGGTTCGCGCGCGTGCCCCACCTCGCGCCCCGCCCCTGGCCGGCCGCGCTCCGGCCGTACGCCGTCATGCCGCACGCTCCCGCCGCGGCGCCAGGGAGTCGCGGGCCGAGCGGGCGAGCAGCAGGGGGACGGCGCAGGCCAGGCCGGCCGCGCCCAGGGCGGCGGCGGCCGGTCGCGGGCCGAGCCAGGCCAGTACGGCGCCGCAGCCGAGGACGCCGGCGGCACGTACGGCCGCGTTGACCAGCCCGGTGGCGGCGGTGAGCCGGCCGAGATACGCGGCCGGGGTGAGCACCTGGCGCGCGGAGCCGGCCGTGACGAAGGCGAAGGCGGAACACGCGTCCACGCACAGGACCGCGCAGAACGCGTCCGCGAAGCCCCGCGCCACGGACAGCCACAGGAAGGACGCCGCGAGCCCGCCCAGCGCCACCCCGAGCAGCGGCCCCCACGGCAGGTGCTCGACGAACCGCACCACCAGCAGCGTCACCAGCAGCCCACCCACGCCCGCCGCGGAGAGGACCAGCCCGACACGGGTGGGACCGAGGTGCAGCGCCTGTACGGACAGCGCGACGACAACCAGCACGGCGGCCCCCGCGCTCACGTGCAGGTACAGGTAGGCCAGTTGCAGCACCCGCTGGACGCGTTCCGTCGCCAGCAGCCGGAAGCCCGCGAGCACGTCGCGCCGGCCCCCCGCCCACGTCCCGGCGTGCCCCTCCGGGCCGGGTTCGGCGGCGGGCCGCGCGGGCGCCGCCGGCAGGCGGGCAAGGAGGGCGGCCGAGACGGCGAAGGAGCCGGCGTTGACCGCGAGGGCCACCGGGTGCGGGAGGCGCGCGACGAGGAACCCGGCGAGCGCGGGCCCGGTGAGGGTGGCCGCCGCGTCCCCCGCCTCCACCGCCGCGTTGGCGCGCATGATGCGCGCGGACGGCACGAGGGCGGGCAGGTAGGCGTGGGCCGACACGGAGAACAACACGTCGCCGCAGCCCATCAGGAAGGTCAGGCCGACCAGCAGGACCACGGACGGCTCCGGCGCGGCCAACGCCCACACCAGAGCCAGCCCCCACGCCGCCCGCCACACATCCGCGCCGACCATCAGCCGCCGGCGTTCGCGGGTGTCGGCCAGGTGCCCGACCGGAAGCGAAAGCAGCAGGGTGGGCAGGATGTTGGCGGCGGTGACGAGGCCGGCGACCATCGGATCGTCCGTCACCAACAACAGCACGATCGGCAATGCCGCCTCCGCGGCACGGTCACCGAGCAGGGAAAGCGTGCGCGCCGCGACAAAGCGTCGAAGATGAGCGGTCCGCATACAGACGCCTCCCCCAACGGCCGCCCAAACGCGACACCGCGCCACCACCAACAGTTTCCGACCAGCACCGGCCGCCCGCCCCGAAGCACGTTATCCGAACGCGTGGTTGGCCGATCCAACGGCAGCGCGCCACCCCGTACGGCCGTGGAACCAACGGCCCGGCGGTCGACGAGAGGGCCGGTAAGGCGCGGCGTACGAGCACGGCTACGGCGCTGCCGACCAGCGGCGACCCATCAGGGCAGTAGGACAACGAAGCGGCGGCAAACGGCGGCAAAACGGCGAGCGAGCGTACGAGCAAGTCGCGAGAGGAGTCGCGGGACGCACCGGGAAAAGAATGCCGAGGGAATATCGAGCGGGCCAAAAGGCCAGCGGTCCGGACTGTCGGTCGCGGAA
Organism: Streptomyces sp. 71268; assembly: GCF_029392895.1. Taxonomy (NCBI): domain Bacteria; kingdom Bacillati; phylum Actinomycetota; class Actinomycetes; order Kitasatosporales; family Streptomycetaceae; genus Streptomyces; species Streptomyces sp. 71268. Next base: position 4,778,130 of record NZ_CP114200.1, on the reverse strand, counting down.
TGGGCGGTTATTCGCTCTCCGCCACTCTCAACGTATAGCGCACCGGGGGCCTTGCGGCAAGACCCGGGTCGTACCGCAAGATGTCCGCCGCGGCCAGAACCTAAGGAATTCGGCGATTCGCGACGTACGCGTTTCCGCCCGTTGTGGTCCGCTGCGCTTTTCGTTCCCTGGGGGATTTCTTGTTTGACGTCATCGTGGTGGGCGCCGGGCCGACCGGTCTGCTGCTCTCGGCCGAACTGCGCCTGCACGGCGTGCGCGTGGTCGTGGTGGAGCGGGAGCCGGCGTCGACCGGGCAGGCCCGCGCGCTCGGGCTGCACGCGCGCAGCGTCGAGGTGCTGGACCAGCGCGGGCTGCTGGAGCGCTTCCTTTCGCTCGGCCAGAAGTTCGCGGTCGGCGGCTTCTTCGCCGGCATCGACAAGCCGTGGCCCGAGCGGCTCGACACCGCGCACCCGTACGTCCTCGGCATCCCGCAGGACGTCACCGAACGCCTGCTGGCCGAGCGCGCCACCGAACTCGGCGTGGAGTTCCGGCGCGGCCTGGAAGTCGTCGGCCTGCGCCAGGACGCGGCGGGCGTGAGCGTCGAGATGACGCCGACCGGCACGCGTACGCCAGGGGCGGGGTCGGCCAGCGCGGGTCCGGCCAGCGGAGTCCCGGCCGGCGCGGGCCCCGTCGGCGACGGGACGTCGCTGCGCGCCCGGTACGTCGTCGGCTGCGACGGCGGCCGCAGCACGGTGCGCAAGCTGCTCGGCGTCGGCTTCCCGGGCGAGCCCGCCCGGACCGAGACGCTGCTGGGCGAGGTGCGGGTCGCCGTCGCCCCGGAGGAGTTGGCGGCCGTGGTGAGCGAGGCCCGCAAGTCCTGCGTACGGTTCGGCACGATGCCCCTCGGGGACGGGATGTACCGGCTCATCGTGCCGGCCGACGGGTTGGCCGCCGACCGCTCGACGCCGCCCACCCTCGACGAGCTGAAGCAGCGGGTACGGGCGATCGCCGGCACCGACTTCGGCGCGCACTCGCCGCGCTGGCTCTCCCGCTTCGGCGACGCCACCCGGCTGGTCGAGCGCTACCGGACCGGTCGCGTACTGCTGGCCGGCGACGCGGCGCACATCCACCCGCCAACCGGCGGAATGGGCCTCAACCTGGGCCTCCAGGACGCGTTCAACCTGGGCTGGAAGCTGGCCGCCGAGGTGACCGGCTGGGCCCCGGACGGCCTGCTGGACAGCTACCACGCCGAGCGGCACCCGGTGGCCGCCGCCGTCCTCGACAACACCCGCGCCCAGACCGAACTGCTCTCCTCCGAGCCGGGCGCCCGGGCGGTGCGCCGGCTCGTGGCGGAGCTGATGGACTTCGACGAGGTGAACCGGTATCTGATCGAGAAGATCACCGCGCTCCAGGTCCGCTACGACTTCGGCGCCGGCCACCCGCTGCTCGGCAGCCGGATGCGCGACATCGGCCTGAAGCGGGGCCGCCTCTACGCGCTGCTGCACGCCGGTCGCGGCCTCCTGCTCGACCAGACGGGCCGGCTCTCGGTGGCCGGGTGGGCCGACCGGGTCGACCACGTGGCCGACCACAGCGAGGAGTTGCCCGCACCCGCCGTACTGCTGCGCCCCGACGGCCACGTGGCCTGGGCCGGCGACGACCAGGCGGACCTGCGCGCCCACCTGCCCCGCTGGTTCGGGGCACCCGTACCCGCCACCACCGCCACGCCGGTGTAGGACCACGTCAGGGCGCTGTCCCTCGGCCCGCTACGTCATCGGCCCCTTGGTTCCTCGCGAAACCCTTGGCCTCTCCTGCTTTCCCGGTGGTGAGGCCGGGGGGCGCCGCGCGGCGGCGCGGCGGGGCGCCGTGCGCCAGACGGCGAGCGCGCCGAGCGCGAAGCCGATGCCGATGGCCCACCACACGCCCGGGCGCTCCTCCACCCACATGCGCTGGCCCTCCGGCAGCGCGAGGGCACCGGTGAGGCGGCCAGTACGCCCCGGGGGAAGGCAGGCCAGGGCGAGGAACGCCACGCACCACAGGGCCGCCGCGCCGACGCCGCGTACCCACCGACGCTGCCGCAGCGCGGCCGAGGCCAGCACCCAACAACAGAGGATGCCGCTGCCGCAGAACGCGCCGAAGGCGTAGCCGGCGCCAGGTCCGAGGCCGGCCACCGCACGCCACAGGCAATCCCCCACGACGACCGAGGTGACCCCGCCGACGAGCGCGACCCACACGATCGTGGCGATGTGCCGTTCGGACATCTTGGCTATGAAGGACATTCCGCCGAGCTTACGGCACGAGGGCGCCGCCCCCGCCTCGCGGGAGGGGCGTTCGCGCTGCTCACCGAGGTGCGAGCGGGCGCGGGCGGACGCGGGCGGGTCGGGAGCACCGGCCGGGACGGGCCGCGGGGGTGGTGTCACATTCGCGCCCCCCGCGGTGTCTCCATGTGCGACCGGCCGACGAGCCGACGGGCACCCCGCCCGCCAGCCAGCCAGCCAGGCACCGGCCACCCGGCCACCCGGCCACCCGGCCACCGGACAAGGAGACCAGCATGACCCCGCGTATCCCGAAGGCGGAGATCCCCACCGAGTTGAAGGAGAACCTGATCAGGCAGTTCGGTTCGGCGCCCGAACCGGTCGAGGTGGCGTTCAACCACCCCGGCGCGGCCGCCGCGTCCCTGGACTTCGCGGGCCGGATGAGCACGTGGGACGCGGTGGACGCGGGCCTGAAGACGTACGCGCACATGGCGGTCGCGGCCCAGGTCGGGTGTAGCTGGTGCCTGGACGTCAACTACTTCGCCGCGCTGAACCAGAACCTGGACCCGGCCAAGGCGAGCCAGGTGCCGCGCTGGCGCGAGTCGGAGGTGTTCACGCCGCTGGAACGAGAGGTGATGGAGTACGCCGAGGCCATGACCACCACCCCCACGACCGTCACCGACGAGCTGTCCGCGAGCCTGCTCGACCAGCTCGGGCCGGCGGGCGTGGTCGAGCTGACCGTGTTCATCGGCTTCGCCAACCTGTCGACCAGGGTGAACACGGCGCACGGCGTGACGTCACAGGGTTACTCCGACGCATGCGCGATCCCGCTGGCCACCCGCCCCGAGCAGCCCCGGGTAGCGTCGCCGGCATGACCGGTGATCCCTTCGTCGACCACCGTGGCCTGCTGTTCACGGTCGCCTACGAGATGCTCGGCTCGGCGGCGGACGCGGAGGACGTACTCCAGGAGTCCTGGCTGCGCTGGGCCGACGTGGACCACGCGCGGGTACGCGACCCGCGCGCCTACCTCGTACGCGTCGTCACCCGACAGGCCCTCAACCGGCTGCGCGCGCTGTCCCGCAGCCGCGAGGACTACGTCGGCGAGTGGTTGCCCGAACCGCTGCTGACCAGCCCCGACGTCGCCGAGGACGTCGAACTCGCGGAGAGCGTGTCGATCGCGATGCTCACCGTCCTGGAGACCCTCGGGCCGACGGAGCGGGCGGTGTTCGTGCTCCGCGAGGTCTTCGAGCTGCCGTACGGGGAGATCGCCGAGGCCGTCGGGAAGTCCGCGGCCACGGTACGGCAGATCGGGCGGCGGGCCCGCGCGCACGTGGCGGCCCGGCGTCCGCGGACGCGGGTGAGCGGGGCCGAGCAGCGGGCCGTGGTGGAACGGTTCCTGGCCGCGCTGCGTACCGGGCGGTTGCAGGAGCTGATGGAGGTCATGGCGCCGGACGTGGTCCTGGTCGCGGACGGCGGCGGGCTGGCGACCGCCGCGCTGGCTCCGCTGCACGGGGCCGCGCTGGTGGCGCGGGTGCTCGCGCGCGCCAACCAGGCGGTTGCCCCGTTCCCGACGACGACCGTGTGGCTCAACGGCGCGCCAGCGGTCCGCTTCGAGGTCGACGGCGAGCCGACGGCGGTGAGCGTCGTGGTGGAGGACGACCGGGTCACCCGCGTCTACCTGATGCGCAACCCGCACAAGCTCACCCGCCTCGACCAACCGGCTCCCCTGGCCCGGTAGTCGGCCCGACGGCGTGGCGGGCCCGAGGGCCCGCCACGTCAGTCGAGGCAGAACTCGTTGCCCTCGACGTCCTGCATCACGATGCACGACTCGTTGACGCCGTCGGCGACCAGCAGCCGTACGCGTACCGCGCCGAGCGCGACCAGCCGCGCGCACTCCGCCTCCAGCGCGGCCAGCCGCTCGGCACCCACGAGCCCGGTGCCGACCCGCACGTCGAGGTGGACCCGGTTCTTGACGACCTTTCCCTCGGGAACCCGCTGGAAGAACAACCGCGGGCCCTCGCCCGAGGGATCGACACAGGCGAACGCCGAGTCCTGCCGCTCGGGCGGCAACGAACGAACGAAGTCGTCCCAGCTGGCGAACCCCTCCGGCGGCGGCGGTACCGCATACCCCAACACCTCACACCAGAAGCGCGCGACGCGCTCGGGTTCGGCACAGTCGAAGGTGACTTGGAACTTCCTGATCACGGCCATCGGGCCACCTTAATGGGGCGCACTGACACGCGTCGGGCCCACTGACGCGTGTTGGGCACCACGGCACCGGCCACCGCCCCGGCCTGGGCCTGGACCCGAGGTGGAACAGGCGCGCGCTGCGAGCCGCCGCACGGCGAGGCAGGGGATGCGCCACAGTCCGGCCGCCCGGTTTCGGACACCGGGAAGGGACCCGATCGACAACTGGGGCAGTGGGCTGTCCCAACTTCGTTACCCCTTCGCGTAGTTGAGTCCCCCTATTACCCTGAACGCGTCTGAGTGGGGCGCGTACGGAGGGGGCCGGCGTGGCGACGACGAGGAAGTTGGTCTGTTTGGCCAATTCCCGCAAACACCGCGAGCGATGTGTCGCGGGCATCGATCTGCATGCGCGTTCCTGGGTCCGCCCGGTCAGCAACCGCCCAGGTCGTGGGGTGTCCGCCAGCGAGCGGCAATTTCCGAGTGGAGTCGAACCGCGCCCGCTCGACATCATCTCCGTCCGGCTCGTCGAACCCAGGCCCATCTCCTTCCACCGGGAGAACTGGCTCATTGACTCGAACGTCCGCTGGCAACGGCGGGGGCGGATCGGGTGGGACGAACTCTGCCTCCTGGAAGACCGGGGCACGGGCTTATGGCGGAACGGCTTCCACACCAAAGCCGGCAACAACGACCGCGTGCCGGTCGACCAGGAAGGCGCGGTGTCGGACTCGCTCAAGCTCATACGGGTCGAAGGCGCGACGATACAAGTGGACCGCCCATGGGGCCAGGACGAGCCGGCCGTGCGGGTCCAGTTCCAACACGCCGGGTCCGACTACACTCTGAAAGTGACCGACCCGGTGTGCGAAGAGAAGTTCCGAGGGCGGGGTGTCGGGCAACATCCGCTCGGCCATACCTTCCTCACGATAAGTCTCAGCGAAGAGTTCAATGGTCACCTCTACAAGTTGGTGGCGGCCGTCATTGAACGATCCCAAGTGGAGCCACGTGGCAGGCGATGACATCCAGCACGATGCTGACCATCGGTCACTCCAACCACGAGTTCCCGACCCTGATCGAACTGCTCCGGCAGAACGAGGTCACGGCAGTCGCCGATGTCCGCTCCGCCCCTGCCAGTCGGTTCGCGCCCCAGTTCAACCGAGTCCCGCTGGAGCGCGGCTTGCACGAGGCGGGCATCAAGTACGTGTTCCTGGGCAAGGAGCTCGGAGCGCGCACCACGGACACCACCTGCTACGTCGACGGGCAGGTGCAGTACGGCCGCCTGGCGCAGACACCTACGTTCATCAGCGGAATCGAGCGCGTGACGAAAGGCGTCCAAACCCAGCGGATCGCCATGCTGTGCGCCGAGGGTGAGCCCCTGGACTGCCACCGCACGGTACTCGTGTCACAGGTGCTCACCGAGAACGGCTTGTCGATCGGCCACATCCACGGCGACGGGCACGTGGAAAGCCACGCCGCGGCGATGGAACGCCTCATGGCCAGGTTCGGACTGGCGGAGGACGAACTGTTCCGGAGCCCCGCCGAGCGCCTCAAGGAGGCGCTGATGCGCCAGGAACACCGGATCGCGTACGTCAGTGACGACTTGCGCGCCGACAAGGCGGCGGGGTCATGAACATCTACACCATCGGGTTCACGAAGAAATCTGCCGAGAAGTTCTTCGGCCTGTTGCAGACGTCGGGCGCGACGACGCTGATCGACGTCCGCCTCAACAACGTCTCCCAATTGGCAGGCTTCGCCAAACGGGACGACCTGAAGTTCTTCCTCGGCAAGCTCTGCGGCATGGCCTACGTCCACCGCCCCGACCTGGCACCGACACAGCCCATGCTCGATGACTACAAGAAGCGGGTCATCGACTGGGCGACGTACGAAAAGCGATTCCTGGACCTCATGGAGAACCGGTCCATCGAGAACGCCGGCCTACGGGACCTGGTCGACAACGCCGTCCTGCTTTGCAGCGAGGACAAACCCCACCAGTGTCACCGCCGGCTGGTCGCGGAGCACCTCGCCGAGCGTTGGGGCAGCGTCACCATCGAACACCTGGTGTGAAGTCGCGGACCGGTGATCAGCTCGCGAGCTGATCACCGGTCCGCATGGCACCGGCCTCCTGACGGCCCAGATCGGGGCCCCGCTCGTGCGACACGCCACTTTTGCAAGCGGTCGCTTGCAAAAGTTAGCGACGGGCGGCAGCATCGCAGGCATGGCAGCACTGAACGTCGGCAATCTCGGCGAGTTCCTGCGTGAGCAGCGGCGTACGGCCCAGCTCTCGTTGCGGCAGCTCGCGGACGCGGCGGGGGTGTCGAATCCGTACCTCAGCCAGATCGAGCGCGGGCTGCGGAAGCCGAGCGCCGAGATCCTCCAGCAGTTGGCCAAGGCGCTGCGGATCTCCGCCGAGACGCTGTACGTCCAGGCCGGCATCCTCGACGCGCGGGACCGGGCCGAGGCCGAGGTCACCAGCGCGATCCTGACCGACCCGACCATCACGGAGCGGCAGAAGCAGGTACTGCTCCAGATCTACGAGTCGTTCCGCAAGGAGAACGGCACCGAGTCGGGCCGCCCGACCAGCGCCGCCGACCACGAGGGCCCCGCTCCCGCCGCCCCCGCCGGCACCGCGCCGGAGGCCACCCGTGAGGGCATAGCCGACGCCGCGGACAGCGGCCCCCAGCACCGCGCGAGCGGCACACCCGACACCGACCCCGGCCCGCATCCGGACGCCACACCCCCGGGGGCGACCACCCCGGCACCGGCGCCCCCAAGACTCGGCGGGGCACAGCCCCACACCCCCGACGAGGCGTGAGCCGCCGACGGGGACGCCGACCCGACACACCCTGCACACCCGACCGGCCCGCAACCGCAACCCACAACCCGCAACCCACACAGGGGAACAAGGGAACAGCGGAACAGCAGCCGACACAGCAGCACAGCACCAACACGGCAGAACCGAACAGCACGGCAGCGCACCTTGCCCTGACCGATCCGGGAGGACACCCGTCATGGCCAGCACCGAAGATCTCCGCAAGCGCATCACCGACCCCACCCCGCTGTACGCCGTGGCCGGCGCCGCCGACCTCGCGGCCGAGAAGCTGAAGGAAGCCCCGGCGCTGTTCGACCGGCTCGTCGCCGAGGCGCCCGGGCGGATCGCGGCCGTACGGGACACCAACCCGAAGGTCGTCCAGGAGCGGGTCTCGCAGCAGGCGCAGCAGACCCAGGCCAAGCTGAGCGAGTTGCTGAGCGGCCTCGACACCGACCTCAAGAAGCTCCGCGAGACCGCCCAGGACCTCACGTTGCAGGGCGTGGGTCGGGTCGCCGAGTACGCGGTGCGCGCCCGTGACACCTACGACGAGTTGGCCGTACGCGGCCGGGGCGCCGTGCAGACGTGGCTGGGCGAGGAGTCCGACGAGGAGGCCGAGGCCGACGCGCCGGGCGAACTCGGCACGGCCCGGGACACGGCGCCGCCCCGTACCCGCCCCACCCACCGCATCGCCACCCCGCCGCCCGCCACCCCGGCTCGCCCGGCCCGCCCGGCCCGCCCCGCAGCCACCCCCGCGACCCCGGCCCCGGCCGACGGCGCGAAGGGCGGCGGGACGACGAAGGCGAACGGCACCGCGAAGGCCAACGGCAGCGCCGCGGCGAGCGCCGGCGGCACGACGAGCGCAGGCGCCCCCGCCACCACAGCGGACGCCACCACGAAGGACGGCACCGCCAAGGACGCCCCCGCCAGCGCCACGAGCGCCGGGGCCCCGGAGACCGGCGGCAGCGCGGACGGGACCCGTCCGACCGGTCAGCGGCCGGCGGCCCCGAAGCCGGCGCCCCCGGGCACGAACCCCAAGCCGAACCCGAACCCCGGTCCCGACGCGAGCGCGAACCCCAGCCCGAACGGCGACCCGACGGTGAGGAAGCCCGCGCCCAAGTCCGCGGAGTGACGCCCCGGCCCGCGCGGCCGAGGCGGATTCCCGGCCCGTCCGCGTCCCCGACCCCGTTGGCTCGACGGGGCCGGGGCCGCGCGCGGCGGGGCCGGCCGGGGGCGGGCGGGCGGGCAACGGTCTGGCGGCGGGCCGAGCGTGCCCCGCGTGCCCGTTCCGCCGTACGGGTACCGTTGCCGCTGACACGCCCGACGGAAGCGATGGACGCTCACTACATCTCAGGCGGTGGATGACGTGCTGGTGCAGGGATTCAACGAGATTTTCTACTGGGTCTCCTGGGGGTTGCTGCTCTTCAGCCTGTTCGCCTTCGTCGACTCGGCGATCCGCCGCGAGGACGCGTACCGGGCCGCGGACAAGCAGACCAAGCCCTTCTGGCTCATCCTGCTGGGCATCGCGACGGCGGCGAACCTGTTCCTGTCCGTCATGTCCTTCATCCCGATCATCGGGCTCATCGCGACGATCGTGTACATGGTGGACGTACGGCCGGCGCTGCGGCAGGTCTCCGGTGGCCGTGGTCGGCGCGGCGGCTCCAGCTCGGACGGCCCGTACGGCCCGTTCAACGGCCGCTGAGCCCACGCGCCACCCGCCGGCTCCCCCACGGACGCCAACTCCACCGTGAGCGCCGGCCCCCGGCCCGTCGCCGCCCTCGCGGCTTCGCCCGTCAGTCCCGGTCCACCACTACGCCACCACGCCGCTACGCCACGCCCCGACGCGGCGCCCCGCCGCGTCCGGTCACGCGCCGCCGCGATCCAGCAGCAGCACCGCCACGTCGTCCGTCAGCTCGCCGCCGTTGAGCTCGCGGACCTGCGTCACGGCCGCGTCCAACAGCGTCTCGCCCGACAGGCCGGCCGCCTGGAGCGCCCCGACGAGTTCGACCATGCCCTCCTCGCCCAGCCGGTCGCTGCCCGCGCCGACCCGGCCCTCGATGAGCCCGTCGGTGTACATCATCAGGCTCCACTCCGCGCCCAGCTCCACCTCCCGGCACGGCCAGCGCGCGCCCGCGAGCAGGCCGAGCGCGGGGCCGCCGTCCTCGTACGGAAGCAGGTCGGGGGCCTGCCCGTGGTGGGTGAGGAGGGGGGCGGGGTGCCCGGCCAGGTACAGCCCGGCGCTGCGGCCCTCGGGGTCGATGTCCACCGTGCACAGGGTGGCGAAGATCTCCTCGTCGTCCCGCTCGTGCTCCAGCACCTCCTGGAGCGTGCACAGCAGCGCGTCCCCGCTGAGCCCGGCCAGCGTCAGCGCCCGCCACGCTATGCGCAGCTCCACGCCGAGCGCGGCCTCGTCCGGGCCGTGCCCGCACACGTCGCCGATCATCGCGTGCACCACCCCGTCGGGCGTGCGCACCGTGTCGTAGAAGTCACCGCCGAGCAGCGCGCGGCTGCGCCCCGGGCGGTAGCGCGCGGCGAACCGCAGGTCGGAGCCGTCGAGCAGCGGCGTCGGCAGCAGCCCGCGCTCCAGTCGCGCGTTCTCCCGCGCGCGCAGCCGCGACTCGCTGAGCTGGCGGCGCGCGCGGTCGGCGCGCTTGCGCTCCACCGCGTACCGCACGGCGCGGCTGAGCACCCGGTCGTCCAGTTCGTCGCGGAACAGGTAGTCCTGGGCGCCGACCCGTACCGCCTCCGCGGCGCGCTCCGCGTCCTCCTCGGCGGTCAGCGCGAGCACCGCGTGGCCGGGGGCGATGCGCAGGACCTGGCGCAGCGTCTCCAGCGCGTCGACCCCGCCCTCGCCCGCCTCGCCGTCGTCGGGCCCCGGCAGGGCCAGGTCGAGGACGATGCACTGGGCCTCGTCGGTGAGCAGCCGCTCCGCCTCGGTGAGGTTACGGGCGGTCCGCACCCGCACCGGTTTGCCCTCGGAGTCCGTGAGTTCCGGCATCGCGAGCGCCCCGGCGGGGTCGTCCTCGATCACCAGCAGGCTGATCCCGGCGTCCGGCCGCGGGCCCGGCGGCGCCGGTAACGCGGCGGCCGATGCCTCTCGCTGGCGCGGCACGGGTACGTGTGCCGGTACGGGCATCGTTCCATTTCCTTGTCTCCCCCGAGACGCGTCGCGGTCCGCCCCTCACCATGCGCCTGGCCACCCGTCGCGGCCGGCCCATGGTGCCCGGCGCGTCGCGGCTGGCCCATGGTGTGGGGGGCCTCCGAGCCCGGTCGCCACCGCCCCGTCGGCCGCGCGAGGCGGGCGACGGCACGCGGGCTGCCGGGCCCCGGACGGCACGCGGCCGCCCGCCCCGGCCACGCGCCGCAACCGCTGAGTCGGAAGGGCCCGGTGTGCTTGCCGGGTGTTGCCAGGCGACCCTAGCGAACCCTGGCGGCACAACGGAATGCCACCCGGCCCGCTGGTCAGGGTCATATGCCGTGGCCCGTACGGGTATGGGTGGACCCCCGATCCGGCGGGTACACGCCAACGCCGAGTGGCCTGCCCACGGTCCCGGCCCGCCCGCGCCCCAGCGCGCCCACGCCGTGTCGCCCGCGCGCCCCGGGCTCACCCGCGTGGCCCAGCCCATCCGCACCCGAGTCCACCCACACGGCCCAGCCCGTCCGCCCGGCCCGGCGCCCCGCGCGGCCCGCCGCGCCCCGACCGGCTACTCCTTGGGCGCGCGCTCCCTGGTCTGCTGGTCCTTGGACGGCTGGCCCTTGGCGGGGCGCTCCTTGACCAGGTCGGGCGCCTGCTCCGTGGGGGCGTCGGGGCGGACCACGCCCAGGATCTCCATCGAGCCGGCGCCGGCCAGCGTCACGTTCCGGCCGGGGCGCGGGGCGTGCACGATGGTGCCGTCACCCACGTATATGCCGACGTGGCTCGCGTCCCGGTGGTAGATGATCAGGTCGCCCGGCCGCATGTCCTTGATGTCCACCTTGGGCAGTTGGCGCCACTGCTCCTGGGACGTGCGCGGGATGGTCTCGCCGGCCGCGCCCCAGGCCCGCAGCGTCAACCCCGAGCAGTCGAAGGTCTTCGGGCCCTCGGCGCCCCACTCGTACGCCTTGCCGATCTGCTCCGTGGCGAAGGCGACGGCCCGCTCGCCGGCCGGGGTCGCCTCGCCCTTGGCGTCCTTGACCGCGCCCGAACGCAGCCACTTGGCCTGGGCCCTGGCCGCCTTCTCGGCCTCCAGCTCGCGCAGCCGCTCGCGCTCCTTCGCGGCGAGCTCGGACTCCAGCTTCTTCGCCGCGTCGAGCTTGGCCTTGATGTCCTTGCGCGCGGCGTCCCGCTGCGTGCGGGACTGTTCGAGCCGGGCCCACTTGGCGCTCGCGTCCTTGGCGTACCGGTCGAGGTCGGCCTGGGTGCGGGCCAGGCTGCCGAGCACGCCCTTGGTGGCGTGCTGGCCCTTGCGGGCGAGCGCCACGCCGTCGAGGAAGCCCTCCGGGTCGGCGTTGAGCCACACGCGCGCCTCGGGCGACATGCCGCCGCTGCGGTACTGCGCCCTGGCCATGGCCCCGGCCTGTCTGCGCAGCGCGGCCATCTCCCGCTGCGTCGCGGCGATGGACTTCGCGATGCGGTCGAGTTCCTTGCCCTGCTCGCGCTGTCGCTCCTGCGCCAGGTTGTACGCGTCGGTGGCCCGCTCCGCCTCGCGGTACAGGGCCTCGACCCGGCGGTGGACCTCCGCGAGTTCCTTGGCGCTCCTGGGCTTCGGCTCGTCGGGGGCCGCGTGCGCCACCCCGGGCGTCGCCAGTATCCCGGCTACCGCGCACACCAGGGCCGCGGCCCGCGCCGCCCCGCGCCCACGGCGCGGCTCGCCGCGCACGCCCGTACCCCGCTCCCGCGCCTGCTCCCGTCGCACCGGTCGGCCTCCGTTTCCCCGCGATCACCCGGACCTACTGATACGTAACGCCGGATCGTGCCACGTCACGCCCCCAAACGACAGGGGTGTGGAAAAACCCCACCAAGGGCCTGCCCACCTTCCCCCACACGGGCCACCCCAGGCCCAGCCACCCCACCGCCGCCCCCGCCCGGCCACGCGACCTCGCCCTCGTACCGGACCGCGCACGACCGGCTGTAACACGGCCGCGTACGGCCGCGTACGGCTCCGCGTCGTCCTCGTACGGCCGCGTACGACTCCGTACCGACCGCGCACGGCCACGCCACGACCCAGCACAACCGCGCACCCCCCGCCCGCCGCCCGCCCCGCCTCCGCGCCCCGCCCCCGCGCCCTCGTACGACTCGGCCGCCGCCCGCGCGAGCACACCCGGTCCACCCGACCCACCCGCCCACCGCGTCGCGCTCCACCCCAGGAGTTCCGGTCCCAACCACCCCATCCGCACGCTCACGCCCCACTACGCCACCAGCGGCACACGACTACACAAGCACCCCCGCACCACCAAATGACCAGCTCAGCACCGTTGATTTACCCCCGCCATCAGCTTCTCCGGGTAAGCCACCACACCGATGGGTGAGGTTCACCCTCCGTTCACTCACGCCCATTGGCGGCTTCACCTGATCTGCCTAATTTCGGCCTTACACAGTGCGAGTCGCACCAACCAATGGGCGTCGCGCCAGGCAGGTGCCGCGTACTGACGTAGTCCTGTCACCGACATCGACTCTCTCTTCGCACGCCGTCCCCACCGGCGGCTTCTGGAAGGAACTCCCGAAAGTGAAGCTTCAGCGCAAGAACCGGCTTCGCGCCATCGCCGCCGGTGCTCTCGCCGTCTCCGGCGCCCTGGTCCTCACGGCGTGCGGCTCGGACGACAACAGCGGCGGGGACGGCGAGAAGAAGTCCACCGGGGCGATCAAGTGCGACGGCAAGGGCAAGATCCTCGCCTCCGGTTCGTCCGCGCAGCGTGACGCCATGGACCTGTGGGTCAAGGACTTCGGCAACGAGTGCAAGGACATCAGCGTCAACTACAAGGGCACTGGCTCGGGCGCTGGCATCCAGGAGTTCCTGCAGGGCAAGACCCAGTTCGCCGGCTCCGACTCGGCGCTCAAGCCCGAAGAGGTCACCGCGTCGAAGAAGGTCTGCAAGACCGGCCAGGGCATCAACCTGCCGATGGTCGGCGGCCCGATCGCGATCAGCTTCAACGTCTCCGGCGTGGACAAGCTGACGCTCGACGCCGAGACCGTCGCGAAGATCTTCGACTCGAAGATCACCAAGTGGAACGACGCGGCGATCCAGAAGCTCAACCCGGACGCCAAGCTGCCCGACCTCAAGATCCAGGCGTTCCACCGCTCGGACGACTCGGGCACCACCGACAACTTCACCAAGTACCTCAAGGCCGCCGCCCCCTCGGCGTGGCCCTACGAGCCGGCCAAGGCGTGGGCGGGCAAGGGCGGCCAGTCCGCTGACGGCTCCTCTGGTGTCGCCGCGCAGGTCAAGCAGGTCAACGGCGCGATCTCGTACTTCGAGCTCTCGTACGCCGCCTCCAACGGCACCAAGACCGTCGACCTGGACACCGGCGCCGACGCCCCGATCCCGGCCACCGTCGAGAACGCCTCCAAGGCCATCGCCGAGGCGAAGATCGTCGGCACCGGCAAGGACCTCGCGCTGAAGCTCGCGTACGACACCAAGGCCCCGGGCGCGTACCCGATCACCCTGGTCACGTACGAGATCGCCTGCGACAAGGGCAACGACGCCGGCAGCCTGGCGGCCCTCAAGTCCTTCCTCGGCTACACCGCCAGCGAGGCCGGCCAGGGCTCGCTGAAGGAGCTGGGCTTCGCCCCGCTGCCGCCCGAGGTCGCCACCAAGGTCCGCGACACCGTCACCACCCTCTCCTAACCCCGAGCGCGGCTGGTCCCCGGTAGCTCGCACCCCAGGTGGGCGTGCGGCACGACAACGGGGGCCAGCCGCGCCTTCCGGTGCACCGCCGCGCCAGGAGCCGCACCCGGGCTCCGCAGACCGGAGAAACACATGGACATAACACCCACCTCCCCCACCAGCCCGCCACCCGAGAAGCAGCCGCCGCTCGCGGTGGACAAGGTGAGTTCGGGCAAGGCCACCCGGCCCGGTGACCGGATCTTCCTCGGCCTCTCCCGGGGCTCCGGCATCACCCTGCTGGTCGTCATGGCCGCCATCGCGCTCTTCCTGACCGTCCGGGCCGCCTCGGCGCTCAGCAAGAACGAGGGCAACTTCCTCACCACCTTCGAGTGGAACGCCGACAGCGCGGAGCCCAGCTTCGGCATCGCGGTCCTGCTCTTCGGCACCGTCGTCAGCGCCATCATCGCGATGATCATCGCGGTCCCGGTGGCCGTCGGCATCGCCCTGTTCATCTCGCACTACGCCCCGCGCGCCATCGCCGCGCCGCTCGGCTACGTGATCGACCTGCTCGCCGCGGTCCCCAGCATCGTCTACGGCCTGTGGGGCGCGCTCTTCCTGGTGCCGCACCTCGAAGGGCTCTACAAGTGGTTCGACGACTACTTCGGCTGGACCGGCATCCTGGCGTACAACGACGGCACGCCCCGTTCGCTGTTCACCATCGGCATCCTGCTCGCGATCATGATCCTGCCGATCGTCACCAGCGTCAGCCGTGAGGT